>NZ_CABEIU010000002.1:1196250-1542500 GCF_901543815.1 Streptococcus oralis | reverse complement strand
CGGTGTAGCTCAGCTGGCTAGAGCGTCCGGTTCATACCCGGGAGGTCGGGGGTTCGATCCCCTTCGCCGCTATAAAGATCTTGTTGGACCTTTAGCTCAGCTGGTTAGAGCTCTCGGCTCATAACCGAGTGGTCGTAGGTTCAAGTCCTACAAGGTCCATTGTATATTTTGGAGGATTACCCAAGTCTGGCTGAAGGGAACGGTCTTGAAAACCGTCAGGCGTGTAAAAGCGTGCGTGGGTTCGAATCCCACATCCTCCTTTTTATTATTAACGCGGGATGGAGCAGCTCGGTAGCTCGTCGGGCTCATAACCCGAAGGTCGTAGGTTCAAATCCTGCTCCCGCAATTTGGCTCGGTAGCTCAGTTGGTAGAGCAATGGATTGAAGCTCCATGTGTCGGCGGTTCGATTCCGTCTCGCGCCATTTTATAATGGTTATGCGGGTGTAGTTTAGTGGTAAAACTACAGCCTTCCAAGCTGTTGTCGCGAGTTCGATTCTCGTCACCCGCTTTGAACTTTGTTCAAATTACCAAGTTTTTAACTTGGGCGCGTAGCTCAGGTGGTTAGAGCGCACGCCTGATAAGCGTGAGGTCGGTGGTTCGAGTCCACTCGTGCCCATTAATAGGAGAATTACTCAAGAGGCTGAAGAGGACGGTTTGCTAAATCGTTAGGTCGGGTAACTGGCGCGGGGGTTCGAATCCCCCATTCTCCGTATACAGAGAGCTATAAAGCGAGTGTAGGAGCTTAAATCAACTTATACCTATTAATTAAATATTTTGGAGAATTACTCAAGAGGCTGAAGAGGACGGTTTGCTAAATCGTTAGGTCGGGTAACTGGCGCGGGGGTTCGAATCCCCCATTCTCCGTGATACAGTTTGAGAACCTTTATCAACTCTAGTGGGTTGAAGAAAAGCTAAGATCGAGAAAGGACGAATTTCGTCCTTTCTTTTTTGATGTTGGGAGCGATGAAAATCCTTTTTTTGGAGTTTTCAAAGTTCCGAAAACCAAAGGCATTTCGTTTGATGAGTTTAATGAGATTATTAGTCGCTTCCAATTTTGCGTTGGAATAAGGTAACTGAAGGGCGTTGACAATCTTCTCTTTATCCTTGAGGAAGGTTTTAAAGACAGTCTGAAAAAGAGGATGAACCTGCTTGAGATTATTTTCAATGAGTTCGAAAAAATTCTCTGCCTCCTTGTTCTGAAAGTTAAAAAGCAAGAGCTGATAGAGATTATAGTGTTTCTTCAGGTCTGTGGAGATAGCCAAGCTTTCAGCGATGACCGTCATAGGAACTTTCTCGATTAATTTTTGAGCGATTTGGTGGTTTTTCTTGACTAAGGGAGTCTCTGCGACAGCCATTTTTTTACAGACTTTACAGCGGAAGCGCCGTTTCCTTAGACGAATTAGAATTTTGTATCCCGCACATTCTAGATAAGGGATTTTAGATTTTTTTTGAAAATCATATTTCTTCAGTGATTTCCTTTTGGGGGATCCATATTGATAATATCTACACTCTTGATGTTAGGGTCTTTAATATCAAGTAGGTTTGTGATAAAATGTGCACTTAATTTGACAATTCAAGCCAACAAAATAGGCTCCATAATCTCATAGTGGTTTTACTCACTACAGAATTATAGAGCTCTATTATCTAATGCCGTTTCACTAACTTTCATACTAGAAAAAATCATAAATAGACTAGATTTAGTGGTATACTAGGGTTAGGGACTTTAAGTGGCTGGGGATAATCGAGATGAAAAATGGAGTAAAATTTCATAGTATTTTTTATAGATTTATACTATTTATCTTTGTAGTATTTCTAACTGTGATTTCAATGATCTTAGATGCAAAAAAAGCGCAAATTTGCTTTTTTAACCTATCTTTGACTATCGGGCAAGAGGAGTTGAAGATTGTTACAGTTGCGGTTTTGCTCCTTACTTTTCTTTTATCTTTCATGTTCAAATGGAAGTGTTTAATCCATAAAACTGGAATTTATCTAAGAAAAATTGATTTATTTGTAGCTTGGGATGAGATTAAAGGTCTTAGCCATGTCTGGATCAATGAATATCATCGTGGACCTCATGGTTTCCTGTTCTATAATCGTAAGACGCTGGTTATTTATAGGAAAAATTATCAACCGATTTGCCTTTATAATATTTCAATATTGGCCTTATATGTGGCTAAATGTTATCATCCAAAATTGAAAACTAATATAGTCTCAGCAACGTTAGCAAGTCTCTTCAATATGGCTTTAAATGCATGGTTCTTGTACGAGATGTTTAGTAAAAATTTGGTGAATATAAAAGCTAAAGTCTTTATGTTTTGGCTGCTTTTGTATGCTGTTAAAGTTTTTGCACTTCCATTGGTCATGCTTGGACACGAAAATCACTGCTATGGGGTTTCTTTGGTACATAGCACGGCATATAAAAAGAATGCTTCGAAAGCTATTAACCTGTAAAGTGTTGGTAGGAAGCCAGCTATTTATATATCTGTTACTTTCTACATTCAAAAAGCACTATATGCTTGCTAGATGAGGTTCTAGACATCATATAGTGCTGTTTGTTAAGTCCAGCTAGTGAGTGAGATTTCACCACTATTAAGCCAGATTTCTGTCTGGTCATCAAGCTGAATAAGGAGTTGTCCTTTGTCGGAGATGTCTTTGGCAACTCCTTTTTTTTCAGTCTGATCTTGGATAAAACTGACCTCTCTTCCTAGAACAAGAGAGTGTTCTTTATAAAGATAGAGTAGTTCTTCGGGTGCTGTTTGGTAGAAACAACGCCAAATTTCTGAGATTAGTTCGTTTCGTGTGATAGGAGCTGGTGGTGTAAAGAGACTTCCAGCTTTTTCTTTTATCTCTTTGGGAAAATCCCTGATGGCAAAGTTGATTCCAACGCCGATAATGACGTCTGTTACTAGGCCTGTTTCCACGGATGTCATGGCTTCGGTGAGGATACCTGCTATTTTTTTATTTTTAAAGTAGATATCATTTACCCATTTGATACCCACGTCAATCAAGGTGAGGTTTTTAATAGCTTTGTAAATGGCACCTGCTGTAAGTAATGTGTAGGCAGGAAGCTGGTCATAGGCGAGATTTGGCTGAATATGTAATGACATATAAATACCTCCCTGAGCAGGAGAGTAGTAAGGGCGTTGAAAGCGACCACGACCTGCTGTTTGACAGGTTGAAAGATAGAGTGTATTTCCTTTGTTTCCAGCTTCAATCCCTTCTTTTGCATCTGTTTGTGTTGATTTGGTCTCAGGTTTGTAGAGAATGATTAAGTTGGTTTTCTCTTGAATCAAATCAGGTAGGATCAAATCGCCTTGAATAAGTTTGTAACCTTTATTTTTAATACTGTCAATCACGAGCCCTTCTTGTTGGAGGCGTTGGATTGCTTTCCAGATGGATGTACGACTTAACGACAGTTCTTCTGCAATTTTTTCTCCGCTAACATAGTCGTTTTCTCTAGCTAATATTTGGTAGACTAGTCGGTGTGATTTCATTGATTTTCCTTTCTAGCTAAGAGGGAGTGAGAGAGTTCTTTTCGAGTTTGACTCGGTGATTTATGAAAAAACTGTTTGTAGGCTTTTGAGAAATGTAGTGGATCTGAAAAACCCACGGAGTATGCAATGACTTTGATCGTTTCGTTGGTATGTTCTAGTAACTGTTGCGCACGGTTCATTCGAACGAAAAGCAAATATTCTTTTGGAGAGAGTTGGTGAAATTCTTTAAATACACTAGTTAAGTAACTTCTATGAACCGATAGCTCTTTTGCTAAATCTTGAATTGTGAGTGATTGAGGGTAGTGACTATCTATCAATCGTTTGCAGTCAAGATAGAGTTGGTGGGTTGATGAAATATTCTTTTTTTTTCTGATTAGGAGCAATCGTTCCTAAATGAAACATTAATTCATGAAGTTGCCCCATGATATGGAGTTGTGCTAGTTCGTTTGATTTTGTTATCTGAGCGAAGCGGACAATACTATCAACGAGTTTTGCAGTTGTCTGTGTATGACAGTTATTTGACTGGATGAGGTAGGATTGGTCAGAAATTTGAGATAGAGCAAAGTAGTCAGGTGCCCTCCCTCCAGTGATCCCCAACCAGTAGTAAGCCCAAGGATCCTGGCTATCTGCTTGATAGAATGTTAATTCATCTGGTTTTAGTAAAAAGAAATCTCCTGCCTTTAAATCAACAATTTTCCCCTTATAATGGAATTGACCTTTTCCTTTAGTAATGTAATGGAGTACATAGGTATCTCGAATAGCTGGGCCAAAAGAGTAGTTGGGCGTGCATTCTTCATAACCGTAGAAGCTAAGAGAAAGATCAATTGTTCCAGTCTGGTATTCTGAAAAAACGAGCATGGGCCACCTCCTACCTAACATTTTACCATACTTTGTAGACATTTCTCTATTTTAGAAAGCGCTTTTATTTGATAAAATTTTATCAAGAAATCGAAGAGGTGAAATATATGGGAGTTCGAATAGAGAATAATCTATTTTACGTTGAGAGTAAAGGTCTAAGTTTGATTATTGAAAATAGGGATGGGTTCTTATTATTAAAACATTTAGGAAAGACCATTAAGAACTATAGAGGTGCCAATAGTGTTTATGAACGCGATCATGCTTTTTCACCTAATCCAACAGCTACTAATCGAACTTTTAGTTTGGATACGCAACGTCAAATTTTTGGACAACATGGTTTGGGTGATTTTAGGAAACCAACTTTACAGGTTCAGCACGATGCAACTGAAGTAACAGACTTTCGATTTGTAGAAGCAAAGATTTTAAAAGGTCAGAATGGTCCACAGGGCTTACCTTCTCCTCACAGCATGGATGATACAGAGACTCTTGTCTTGATTTTAAAAGATCCTCAAGCTAAGCTTAGTCTGACTTTGTATTATACAGTTTTTGATAATGATGCGACAATTGCTAGCTACAGTAAATTGGAAAATAATAGTAATCAGGAAGTTGTCATCCACAAGAACTTTTCTTTTATGGCTGATTTTCCCGCTGCGGCTTACGAAATAGTGACTTTACAGGGAGCTTATGCTCGTGAAAAGACTGTTCGACGTCAACAGGTAGAACAAGGAATTTTTTCGATTAGTTCGAACCGTGGAGCTTCTGGGCATGCTCAAACACCAGCTCTTCTCTTATGTGATCAAGGAGTCACAGAGGATGCTGGGAATGTGTTTGCCCTGCAACTACTGTATAGTGGAAACTTTGAAGCTTTTGTTCAAAAGAATCAGTTGAATGAAGTTCGGGTGGCTATTGGGATTAATCCAGAAAACTTTTCTTGGAAGTTAAATCCTGAGGAAAATTTTGAAACACCGGTAGCTTTAGTGACCTATTCAGATAAGGGATTAACTGGTATTAGCCATGAAAGTCAAAATTTTGTACTTAAGCACATTATGCCAAGTCAGTTTTCTAAAAAAGAACGTCCAATTCTAATCAATAACTGGGAAGCAACTTACTTTGACTTTCAGAGAGAAAAACTGTTAGAATTGGCAGATGAGGCTAAGAAAGTTGGAATTGAACTTTTTGTATTAGATGATGGGTGGTTTGGCAATCGCTTTGATGATAATCGTGCTTTAGGTGATTGGGTTGTTAATGAGAAAAAACTGGGTGGAAGCCTAGAAAGTCTGATTTCAGCGATCCATGAAAGAGGTTTGCAGTTTGGGCTTTGGTTAGAACCGGAGATGATTTCTGTAGATAGTGATTTGTATCGTAAACATCCTGACTGGGCTATTCAGGTTTCAGGGTATGAGCATACCTATTCTAGAAATCAGTTAGTACTTAATCTTGTCAATCCTCAGGTAGTAGGATATTTGAAAAATGTCTTAGATGAACTCCTCTCTCATCATAAGATTGACTACATCAAATGGGATATGAATCGTAATATTACTAATCTGGGGAATGGTTCAGCTTATCTGGAAACCCAGATGCAATCTCATCAGTACATGCTGGGGCTTTATGAACTTGTTTCTTATCTGACAGAGAAGCACGGCCATATTCTCTTTGAGTCCTGCTCTGGTGGCGGTGGCAGAAATGATCTTGGTATGATGCGTTATTTCCCACAAGTCTGGGCTAGTGATAATACTGATGCCATAGCACGTTTACCTATACAGTATGGATCATCCTATCTCTATCCAACCATTTCTATGGGGGCTCATGTGTCAGCAGTACCAAATCATCAGATGGGACGAATGACACCATTGGAAACTCGTGGTCATGTGGCAATGATGGGAAATCTGGGCTATGAGCTTGATTTGACAAGTTTATCAGATGAAGAGAAGGCTGAGATTGCTAATCAGGTGAACTTGTATAAAGAAGTGCGGCCAGTAGTCCAGTTGGGAAACCAGTATAGGTTAATCAATCCCGATGCTGCATCCAATGAAGCAGCTGTACAATTTAACTATGGAAATCAAACGATTGTAACCTACGTCCGAGTCCTATCAGTTGTGGAAACAATGGAAACAACTTTAAAGTTAAAAGATTTGGATGAAGAGGGACGGTATGAATTACAGGAAAATGGTGTAGTTTACTCAGGTGCAGAACTCATGTATGCGGGTATTACTATGAAGCTTCCGCAGGGAGATTATCTCAGCAGGCAGTTACATTTCATTAGAAGATAAGGAGATAAAATCATGAGATGGTATAAAAAGATGAGCTTAATTGCTACTACAGGACTCTGCCTTTTGGGACTGTCAGCTTGTAATAGTCAAGAGGAGTCAACTGATGGCAAGGTAACGATTGAGTTTTTTAACCAGAAGACCGAGATGGCAGATACTTTGCAAAGAATAGTGGATGATTTTGAGAAGGAATATCCTAATATTGATGTGAAGTTGACAACAGTGCCCGCAGCAGGTATTGTCCTAAAAACGCGTGTTTTATCAGGGGACGTGCCAGATATTGTCAATATCTACCCTCAAAATATGGATTTTCAGGAGTGGGCGAAAGCAGGTTATTTTGCAGATATGACAGGGAAATCCTATCTTGAGAACATCAAGAATGACTATGCCGAAAAGTATGCAATCAATAACAAGATTTATAGTGTGCCTTTAACGGCCAACCTTTATGGAATCTATTACAATAAAACGAAGTTTAAAGAATTAGGGCTTGAGGAACCGAAGACTTTTAAAGAGTTTCAAGAGATTGTTAAAAAGATAAAAGATAGTGGAAATTCTCCGTTTGCGGTTGCAGGCAATGAAGGCTGGACATTAAATGGTTACCACCAACTTTCTCTCATTACTATTACAGGTAGTGGAGACGCGGCTAATAACTACCTTCGCTTTTCAAAACCAAACGCTATCTCTGCAGATGATGCTATTTTAAAAGCAGATGCAGAACGACTCGATTTATTAGCAGATAATGCTCAAGATGGTTGGCGTGGTGCCTCTTATAATGATGCGGTGGTAGCATTTTCGAGTGGAAAAGCCTTGATGATGCCACAAGGATCATGGGCATTAGCGGCAATTAATCAACAGGATCCAAAATTTGAGGTGGGGATGTTTACCTTTCCTGGAGAAGAAGTAGGAAAAGAAGTCACTGTTGGTGCAGGGGACATGGCATTATCAACTTCAGCTACTACCAAACACCCTAAGGGAACCGAAGAATTTATCAGCTATATGACTAGTCCAAAAGCTATGCAGTCATACTATGATGTAGATGGATCACCTGTTGCGGTAAAAGGCATACAGGAAAAAGAAGATTCAGCGCTTGCAGCTATTTCTAAACTGGCATTTACGGACAAACATTATGTTTGGTTGGGCCAACGCTGGAACTCTGAAGAAGACTTTTTTAATCTAAGTGCAGGTTACCTGATGGATAAAAATCTGAAAAATATGGCAAACAATCTCAATGCTTTCTTTAATCCAATGAAGGCAGATTTGGACTAGAATAGGAGTTAAGATGATATGGCTATTCGAACATTTTTAAATAAATACTGGGGTTGGACATTTTTGCTTATCCCGCTTGCTTTACAAGCTATCTTCTTTTACTTTCCAATGGTACAAGGTGCTTTCTATAGTTTGACTAACTGGACTGGATTGACCTATAATTATAAATTTGTTGGTTTGAATAACTACAAATTGCTGATGATTGATGGGAAATTCTTCACAGCCATAGCCTTTACTTTGATTTTAACTCTGGCATTGATTGTTGGTGAGATTACAATTGGGATGGTTGTGGCACGAGCCTTAAATTCTAAGATGAAGGGGCAGACCTTCTTTAGAGCGTGGTTCTTTTTCCCAGCTGTTTTGTCTGGTTTGACAGTTTCCTTGATTTTTAAACAATTCTTCAACTATGGTCTTCCAACGATTGGAAGAATTTTAGGGATTGGTTTTTTACAAGAGAGCCTATTAGGAACACCTGTCGGAGCGGTAGTGGCAACTATTTTTGTTCTTCTATGGCAAGGAGTAGCAATGCCAATCATTCTCTTTCTTGCTGGTCTTCAGAGTATTCCAAATGATATTTTAGAGGCAGCATCAATTGATGGTGCAACAAGTAAACAAACCTTTTGGAAGATTGAATTGCCCTATTTATTGCCAACGATCTCTATGGTTTTTATCTTGGCTCTTAAGTCCGGTTTGACAGCCTTTGACCAGATTTTTGCGTTGACGAGTGGTGGTCCAAATAATGCTACAACGTCTCTTGGACTTTTAGTATACAACTATGCTTTCAAGAGTAATCAATATGGATATGCGAATGCAATTGCCTTGATTTTATTCTTAATTATTGGAATTGTTTCTCTTATCCAAATCAAGCTATCAAAGAAATTTGAAATCTAATAGAGGAGTCCTACACATGAAAAAAGAAGAAAAATTGAATCAGTTTTGGAAATATGTCCTCTTGATAGTCGGTGGTATTCTTATACTTGTTCCTTTGTTGGTAACGGTATTTAGTTCTTTCAAGACAACTAAGGATATCATGAATCATTTCTTTAGTTTGCCCAATCCTTTTACGTTGAGTAATTATGAACGATTGATTTCGGATGGAATTGGAGGCTATTTCTGGAATTCAGCTGTTATTACGGTGTTATCATTGATTGTAGTAGCTTTCTTTATACCAGCTGCAGCTTATTCCATTGCTCGAAATATGTCCAAGAAAAAAGCCTTTGCAATTATGTATTCGCTCTTGATCTTAGGGATATTTGTTCCATTTCAGGTGATTATGATTCCCATCACAGTTATGATGAGTAAACTCGGTCTAGCAAATATGTGGGGGTTGGTAATACTCTATCTAACTTATGCAATTCCACAGACTCTCTTCTTGTATGTTGGTTATATTAAAATCAGTATACCAGATAGTTTGGACGAAGCTGCGGAAATTGATGGGGCTGTTCGTTTTACAACTTATCGTCGAATCATTTTTCCAATGTTGAAGCCCATGCATGCGACAACTTTGATTATCAATGCTCTCTGGTTCTGGAATGACTTTATGTTGCCACTCTTGATTCTGAATAAGGATTCCAAGATGTGGACTTTGCCACTTTTCCAATACAACTACCAAGGTCAGTACTTCAATGACTATGGCCCAAGTTTTGCATCTTATATTGTGGGAATTGTAACGATAACCATTGTCTACCTCATCTTCCAAAAACATATCATTTCAGGAATGAGTAACGGGGCAGTGAAGTAAGAAAGTCCTTAGGGAATCTATAATTCCATACATAGACGAACGGTTCAGCTTATTGACAATTCTATGTAGAAAACAAGAAAGTAGTACTTAATTGCTTGCAGTCTATATTAGTACGAGTTCAATGTGAACAAAAATCTAAAAATATCTTTCATTTACGAAGCCAGGTCATATAAGACTTGGCTTTCATCAGAAAAAGGAGACCATCTATGACCATTCAAAATAAAACTATGTTGATTACTTACTCAGACAGTCTTGGAAATAACCTTAAAGACTTGTATGAGAATTTGGAAGAGCATTTTGGTGATGCTATTGGAGGAGTTCACCTTCTACCATTTTTCCCATCAACAGGTGATCGTGGATTTGCGCCAGTTGACTATGATGAAGTGGATTCAGCTTTTGGTGATTGGGAGGACGTTAAGCGTTTAGGTGAGAAATATTATCTTATGTTTGACTTTATGATTAATCATATTTCTCGTCAATCCAAGTATTATAAGGACTATCAAGAAAAACATGAAGCCAGTGAATTTAAAGATCTCTTTTTAAACTGGGATAAGTTTTGGCCAGAGAACCGTCCGACACAGTCTGACGTAGATTTAATCTACAAGCGTAAGGATCGTGCACCAAAGCAAGAGATTGTTTTTGCAGATGGTTCAGTAGAACATTTGTGGAATACTTTTGGTGAGGAGCAGATTGATCTTGATGTGACCAAAGAAGTAACGATGGCCTTCATCCGTAAGACGATTCAACATCTAGCAAGTAACGGGTGTGATTTGATTCGCCTAGATGCTTTTGCTTATGCAGTGAAGAAATTGGATACCAATGATTTCTTTGTGGAACCAGATATTTGGGACTTATTGGATAAGGTCCGGGATATAGCAGCTGAATACGGTGCAGAGCTCTTACCTGAGATTCATGAACACTATTCGATTCAGTTTAAAATAGCGGACCATGATTACTATGTTTACGATTTTGCCCTTCCAATGGTGACCCTTTATACTCTTTACAGTTCCAGAACAGAGAGTTTGGCTAAGTGGTTAAAGATGAGCCCGATGAAGCAATTTACGACTCTAGATACCCATGATGGGATTGGAGTGGTGGATGTCAAGGATATCCTGACAGATGATGAAATTGACTATGCTTCAAATGAGCTCTATAAGGTTGGAACGAATGTCAAACGTAAGTACTCTAGTGCAGAGTATAACAATCTAGATATCTACCAAATCAATTCAACCTACTATTCTGCGCTCGGAGATGATGATGTCAAGTACTTCCTCGCTCGTTTGATTCAAGCTTTTGCTCCAGGCATTCCTCAGGTTTACTATGTGGGTCTATTAGCAGGAAAAAATGACTTGAAATTATTAGAAGAAACCAAAGAAGGTCGAAATATTAATCGTCATTACTATAGCAATGAGGAAATAGCAGAAGAAGTTCAACGTCCTGTGGTGAAGTCTCTTCTCAATCTATTTTCTTTCCGTAATCAATCAGAGGCCTTTGACCTAGAAGGGACTATTGACATTGAAACACCAACAGCTCACAGCATTGTAATCAAACGTCAAAATAAAGACAAGTCCGTAACAGCAGTAGCAGAAATTGATTTGCAAAGTCAGACCTATCAAGTATTAGAAAACAGCAGAAAAATTCAGTTCTAGTGCTATATTAATGAAACAGTTTTTTTGTGACGAAAACGTGTTCATTGTTCCCAAATGACGGAAAAAATGGTAGAATATAAAGATAGTTTAGCATTTATCTTCTGGAGAAATCCAGAACAGAAAGGATCCGTTTTGAAATCAATTGGATTACTGGATAAGATAAGAGGGCTTTCGAAAAAAGATTTCTTTTTGTATTTGATGATCATAAGTATCTTTTTACCTTTTTATTTGTTCTTAGCTCTCTTTGCTTTATATTTGATAGGTTTACTTGTTACTGGGGAGATGAAGGGAATTATCAAAGGATTGGCCAAACATCCTGTACTTCTCTTTTTTATTGCCTACAGTAGTATCATCTCTATCGTCGCCAAGAACTGGCTTGGATTGGTTGCATCTTTACTGATGTTTCTCTTCCTCGTTTTCTTTAGTTATTACCAGAAACGTCTGACACATGCTTTCTTTCGACTGATACTGCAGACAATCTTGTTTGGTAGTGTGCTCTCTGCGGCTTTTGCTACCTTGGAGCATTTCCAAATTGTAAAGAAATTTAACTATGCCTTTCTTTCGCCCAATATGCAAGTATGGCACCAGAACCGTGCAGAGGTCACCTTCTTTAATCCTAACTACTATGGGATCATTTGTTGCTTCTGTATCATGATTGCCTTTTACCTCTTTACAACGACGAAGTTGAGATGGTTGAAAATCTTTTGTGTGCTAGCAGGTTTTGTGAATCTATTTGGTTTGAATTTTACGCAGAATAGAACAGCCTTTCCTGCCATCATTGCTGGTGCCATCATTTATCTCTTTACAACCATTAAAAACTGGCGCGCCTTCTGGCTCAGTATTGGAGTTTTTGGGATTGGCCTTTGTTTCCTCTTCTCAAGCGATTTGGGTGTCCGTATGGGAACCCTAGATTCTTCAATGGAAGAGCGTGTTTCAATCTGGAATGCGGGTATGACTTTGTTTAAGCAAAATCCGATCTGGGGTGAGGGTCCGCTGACCTATATGAATTCCTATCCGAGAATTCATGCACCTTACCACGAACACGCGCATAGTCTTTACATCGATACTATTTTAAGTTATGGTTTGATTGGAACCATTCTCCTATCCATTTCTTCGGTGATTCCGGTTCACATGATGATGGATATGAGTCAGGAGTCTGGTAAACGACCAATTATCGGTCTTTATCTCTCCTTCCTTACAGTAGTTGCTGTACATGGAATTTTTGACTTGGCTCTCTTTTGGATTCAGTCAGGATTCATCTTCTTGCTAATTATGTGCAGTCTACCACTGGAACATCGAACACTGGTGTCCGAAATGACAGATTAAGTTGATCAAGATTAGAGATCTTCTACTTTAGGTAGGAGGTCTTTTTTGTTGGTGGAAATTATTTCTAAATCGAAATAGTTGACAGATAGAACGATAGGTGTTACAATAAAAACAATTCTATATAGAAATAAATTGGAGGAATCATGAAGGATAGTCATTTAGTTGCCCATCATATTCGTTTGTTAAATGGGCGGATCTTTCAAAAGTTATTGAGTCAGGATCCTGAAGCTCTTTATCGGAGTGAACAGGGAAAGATTTTAGCGGTTTTATGGAATAGTGAAACTGGCTGTGCAACCGCGACAGATATTGCGCTGGCGACTGGTCTCACTAACAATACGCTAACGACGATGCTGAAAAAGTTGGAAGAGCAGGGTTTGGTGACCTTTAGTCAGTGTGGTTCAGACAAGCGAAAAAAATACGTCAAATTGACTGAGCGGGGTTGGTTCCAGAAAGAAGTTGGTCATCGTATTAGTCAAAAGTTGGATGCGATTTTTTACAAAGGTTTCTCAGAAGATGGAATTCGCCAGTTTGAAAATTATCAGGAACGTATTTTAGCCAATCTGAAAGAGAAAGAAAAAGAGGCTTAAATCATGTCAAAACAAGTCCAAAATGCGCAAAATTTATATATTCATGCCATTCAAGACGGGTGCGTTGCTGAGGCTCAAGCCCAATCTGTAGGAGATACCTACATTCAGCACTCTACAGGTGTGCCAGATGGGAAAGAAGGTTTTGCGACTTTCTTTGCAAATTTCTTTGAGCGCCACCCTGAGCGTGAGATGAAGATTGTTCGCACCATTGAGGATGGCAATCTGGTCTTTGTCCATGTCCATCAATTTCTCAATGGCGGGGAAGCTCAATGGGTAACGACAGATACTTTCCGTGCGGATGAGAATGGACGCATCGTGGAGCATTGGGATGTCATTGACTACTATCGAACACCTGAAAATGGCCAATTAGATCAGATTTTTGGTGATTTTGAGATCAAGGATTTGGACAAAACGGCAGAAAATAAAAAAACCGTTCGTCGTTTCTTGACAGAAATTTTCCAAAATGGGGAGCTGGAGCAGTGGAGTGATTATGTGGCAGACGATTTGATTCAGCATAATCATGAGATTGGACAAGGAAGTGATGCTTATAAAAACTATGTGGCTGAACATGAGATTACTTTCGACTTTGTTTTCCAGCTTTTGGGACAAGGAAACTATGTGGTCAGCTATGGCCAGACTCAGATTGATGGCGTTGCCTATGCCCAGTATGACATCTTCCGTTTGGAGAATGGCTTGATTGTTGAGCATTGGGACAATAAAGAAGTCATGCCTAAGGTAGAAGACTTGACCAACCGAGGAAAGTTTTAAATAGAGGACAAAGAATGATTGAATATAAAAATGTAGCGCTACGTTACACAGAAAAAGATGTTTTGAGAGATGTCAATTTACGGATTGAGAATGGGGAGTTCATGGTTTTAGTTGGGCCTTCTGGGTCCGGTAAGACGACCATGATTAAGATGATTAACCGCCTTTTGGAGCCGACTGATGGAAATATTTATATGGATGGCAAGCGCATCAAAGACTATGATGAGCGTGAACTTCGTCTTTCTACTGGTTATGTTTTACAAGCCATTGCACTGTTTCCCAATCTAACGGTTGCAGAAAATATTGCCCTGATTCCTGAGATGAAGGATTGGACTAAGGAAGAAATTGCGAAGAAAACAGAAGAGCTTTTAGCTAAGGTTGGTTTACCAGTAGCTGAGTATGGGCATCGTTTGCCTAGTGAACTATCTGGTGGAGAACAGCAACGGGTCGGCATTGTCCGTGCCATGATTGGTCAGCCTAAGATTCTCCTCATGGATGAACCTTTTTCGGCCTTGGATGCCATTTCGAGAAAACAGTTGCAGGTTCTGACGAAAGAATTGCATAATGAATTTGGCATGACAACGATTTTTGTGACCCACGATACGGATGAAGCTGTGAAATTGGCGGACCGTATTGCTGTCTTGCAGGATGGAGAGATTCGTCAGGTGGCGAACCCTGAGACGATTTTAAAAGCTCCTGCAACGGACTTTGTAGCAGACTTGTTTGGAGGTAGTGTTCATGACTAATTTGATATCAACTTTTCAGGATCGTTTTGGTGATTGGGTAACAGCTCTATCTCAACATTTGCAGTTGTCACTTTTAACCTTGTTACTAGCTATTTTTATCGCTATTCCTTTGGCTGTTTATCTTCGTTATCATGAGAAGTTGGCGGACTGGGTCTTGCAGATTGCAGGAATTTTCCAGACTATCCCGTCTCTAGCCTTGTTGGGACTCTTTATCCCCTTGATGGGAATTGGAACCTTGCCTGCTTTGACGGCTCTAGTGATTTATGCGATTTTCCCGATTTTGCAAAATACCATCACTGGGCTAAAGGGGATTGATCCAAGTCTACAAGAGGCTGGGATTGCTTTTGGGATGACCAGATGGGAGCGTCTCAAGAAATTTGAAATTCCACTTGCCATGCCTGTTATAATGTCTGGGATTCGGACGGCAGCGGTCTTGATTATCGGTACGGCAACTTTGGCTGCCTTGATTGGGGCAGGGGGACTGGGCTCCTTTATTCTTTTGGGAATTGACCGTAATAATACCAGTCTGATTTTGATTGGGGCACTTTCTTCTGCAGTGCTGGCCATTGCCTTTAACTTCCTACTAAAAGTGATGGAAAAAGCAAAATTGCGGACGATTTTTTCTGGTTTTGCCTTGGTGACCATATTGCTCGGTCTGTCTTATAGTCCAGCCCTCTTAGCTCAAAAAGAGAAAGAAAACTTGGTTATTGCTGGGAAATTGGGACCGGAACCCGAAATTTTGGCAAATATGTATAAGTTGCTGATTGAAGAAAATACCGGTATGACTGCGACTGTTAAACCGAATTTTGGGAAGACTAGCTTTCTCTATGAAGCTCTGAAAAAAGGTGATATTGACATCTATCCAGAGTTTACTGGTACGGTAACTGAAAGTTTGCTTCAACCAGTACCTAAAGTAGGTCATGAACCAGATCAGGTTTATCAAGTGGCGCGTGATGGCATTGCCAAACAAGATCATCTAGCCTATCTCAAACCTATGTCTTATCAAAATACCTACGCTGTAGCTGTTCCGAAAAGGATTGCTCAAGAATATGGCTTGAAGACCATTTCGGACTTGAAAAAAGTGGAAGGACAGTTGAAGGCAGGCTTTACTCTCGAGTTTAATGACCGTGAGGATGGAAATAAGGGCTTGCAATCGATGTATGGTCTCAATCTTAATGTAGCAACCATGGAGCCAGCTCTTCGCTATCAGGCAATTCAGTCAGGCGATATTCAAATCACGGATGCCTATTCGACCGATGCAGAGTTGGCACGCTATGATTTGCAGGTCTTGGAAGATGACAAGCAACTCTTCCCACCTTATCAAGGAGCTCCACTAATGAAAGAAGCTCTTCTCAAGAAACACCCTGAGTTGGAGACAGTTCTCAATAAACTGGCTGGTAAAATTTCTGAAAGTCAGATGAGCCAGATGAATTATCAAGTCGGCATTGAAGGCAAGTCAGCAGAACAAGTAGCCAAGGAATTTCTACAAGAACAAGGTTTGTTGAAGAAATAAATGGAGAGGAAAGCCAGTGGCAGCCACTAGCAATTTTCTTCAGCAGACAAAATCCCATCTCGAATTATAGACGAGATGGGATTTTTAGTGTTAGAGTAAGATAAACAAGAGAGCAATCAAAGCCGCTAGTGTGCCCCTTATAATGTGGTGCGATATATGTTGGTTTTCTTGCTGTCGCCCATTCCAGTAAGCACCGTAACAGATGATGCTAGAGCCCACTATCCATAAGATGATCGTTGCTAGTGGAACGAAGAAAAAGATAGCAAGAGCTAGTGAAGTGAGACAACTGCCGACCAAGATGCACGTGTTTCCCAGACTGTAGTTCTTTTGTTTCATGGCTGCGAAAGCTGCCGCGAGATGAAGGAGGGAGAAAATAAGAGCCAATACAATCGTTAGAATTCCTAGGATAATAGAAGTTAACATGGTTGATTCCTTTCTTCGTGATAGGATTAAATTTCGAGTGATTTTGTAGAAGTCATCTCAATCACATCTAAGTAAAATCTCACCACTTGGTCTTCGGTATAAGATTTTCCTTTTTTAAGCCACCAGGTTAGTGTTTCGATAAAATTAGTTACTACAAAATGTTTGAGGTAGGAAGCCGGAATGTTTGGATAGGTCTCTTGCAAATCCTCCGCTACCATGGGGTAAACATGGTGTTCGAGTTCCTTGTGTAGTTGGCGGAGAAAGTAGTCGTTTTTGGAAAAAAGAAGACTGGTGACATGGTCTTGATTTTTTTGAAAATGCAAAAAAATATGTGCGAGGTAGTCCTCGGTAGTAATGTGTCCTTCCCTTTCAAAGAGATGATGAAAGAGGTAGCGGCAGAGCTCATCTAAAAGCAGTTCCTTACTCTCGTAGTGACAGTAAAAAGTGGAACGCCCAACATCTGCCAAGTCAATGATATCTTGGACAGTAGTAGCATCATAGCCCTTGTCGTTCAAAACTTGTAGAAAAGCTTGATAAATGGCTTTTTTCGTCTTACTAACCCGACGATCTCTTTTTGGCATATAGACACTTGAGACAAACTGTTCAGAACTGAATAAGGCTGACAGTTTGCTTCTATCCTTTCTTTGGATTTTATTAGATAATACAAATGAAAGAAGTATATATACCTATTATACCAAAGGAGGGAGAGAAATGAGTTCTAAAACATCTATCTGGCTAGCCTTTTTCTTGAATCTATCATTTTCTGTTGTCGAATTTATTTTTGGGGGCATCTTCAATTCAAGTGCAGTATTAGCGGATACGGTTCATGATTTGGGCGATGCCCTTGCCATAGGCTTATCAGCTTGTTTGGAAACTATTTCCAATCGAGAGGAAGACAAGCGTTACACTCTTGGCTACAAACGCTTCAGTTTGCTAGGTGCCATGCTGACTGCCTTGATCCTTTTGATAGGATCTTTCATGGTGCTCTTGGAGAATATTCCTCGTCTCCTATCCCCTCAGCCTGTCAACTACCAAGGGATGCTGTGGTTGGGGATTCTTGCGATTCTTATTAATCTCTTGGCTAGTCTAATCGTTCGTAAGGGTCAGACCAAGAACGAAGCTATCCTGACCTTGCATTTTCTAGAAGATATTCTAGGATGGCTAGCGGTTATTCTGGTTGCTGGTGTTTTGTATGTGACTGACTGGTACTTTCTCGATCCACTCTTGTCTCTTTTAATTTCTAGTTTTATCCTCTGGAAAGCCTTTCCTCGTTTTTGGTCAACACTCAAGATTTTCTTAGATGCTGTGCCTGAAGGGATCGAGACTGCTAAGCTAGAGAAAGAGTTAGCAGCGCTAGATAATGTTAAAAGTGTTAATCAACTCAGTATTTGGTCCATGGATGGTTTGGAAAATGACGCCATTGTCCATGTTTGCCTAGAAGAGATTGAACATATGGAGTATTGTAAAGAATCCATTCGTAATTTACTCAAAGATTATGGTTTTCAAAATGTTACCATTGAAGTTGATGCAAACCTAGCAAGTCATCAAACCCATAAGCGAAAAATTGAGGAGTTGGAAGTAGGTCAAAGTCATGGACATCATCATTCATAAGAAGTCGATTTTCTATTTGTTGATTATTTTTGATGAATTGTAAATGTAACATATTTACTCCATTATGAAATTGTGATAGACTACATATATCACTGAAAGGAGATAGACGATGTTACAGCTACAACACATTTCAAAAGTCTATCATACGGGCAATCAAGAGTTCCACGCGCTAAAGGATATCTCGATTCGCTTCCGTGAGAATGAGTTTGTCTCCATTCTTGGGCAATCGGGTTCTGGGAAAACCACCCTATTAAATATCATCGGGGGACTCGACCAATACACATCTGGTGATTTACTCATCCAAGGAAAATCAACAAAGCAATTTAAAGACCGCGATTGGGATAGCTACAGAAACCACACCATCGGTTTCATCTTTCAGTCTTATAATCTCATCGGGCACCAAACTGAACTCTCTAACGTAGAAATTGCAATGACTCTTTCGGGTGTTTCAAAAGCAGAACGTAAGAAACGTGCTATCGAAGTGCTCGAACGCGTAGGCCTAAAAGACCATTTATATAAGAAACCAAGTCAAATGTCTGGGGGACAAATGCAACGAATCGCGATTGCGCGTGCTCTTGTTAATGATCCAAAAGTCGTTTTAGCCGACGAACCGACAGGAGCGCTCGATTCTGAGACTTCTGTTCAAATCATGGATTTATTAAAAGACATTGCCAAGGAACGTTTGGTTATCATGGTGACGCATAACCCAGAGCTGGCGCAGAAGTACTCCACACGTATCGTACAAGTATTAGATGGAAACATCTTGAGCGACTCAAACCCATGCGAACCAACAGAGGAGACAAAGCAAGTCGACATCCAGTTCACGAAGACGAAGATGAGCTTTATAACCGCCCTTGTACTTTCCTTTAATAACCTATTGACAAAGAAAGGTCGTACCTTACTAACAGCTTTTGCGGGTTCTATCGGGATTATCGGGATTGCTCTTATTTTAGCCCTTTCCAATGGTGTGAGTGACTACGTTAAAAAGGTGCAGGAAGATACTCTCGTCTCTCTTCCACTGACGATTAGCGAGCAGAACCAGAGCAACTTGTTGGCGACCTCTCCAGATTTGAGCGAGAAGCCTTACAAGGATAATCATGAGCTCGGTATCAATACGGTTTTAACGAATTTATTGAAAAAACAAATCGGAAAGAACGACCTAGCTTCCTTCAAGACTTACTTGGAGGAACACGCTTCGAAGGTCGAATCTCTCACAAAAGACATTCGTTACCGATACAATTTACAACCGTTTATCTATGCAAGTGATACTTCCAACGGACCCAAAAGTATTCTGCCTTCAACCTTAGCTGATGAAATAGAAACAGCGAATCAAACGATGAAGGGATACTTACAAAACCTCAACTACTGGAGTGAACTTTCTAGTGATTCTTCAATGCTAGAAAGCAAGTACGACGTGTTGGAAGGACACTTCCCACAAGATAAGTCCGAGATCGTCCTTATCGTAGATGAAAACAATCAAATTAGCGATTTGTTGCTCTATAGTTTGCGTATCAAAGATCCCAGTGAATTGAACGATACGAAGAAGCTCGACGAACTCTCTTCTCAAACGTATCAATATAGTGATTTTATCGGAAAAACTTTCAAAGCAGTTGTCAATACAAACCGTTTTGTGAAAGAAAATAACTTATGGCTCAATAAGATTGATAATGCTTCTTATATGAAAACTCAAATCGAGAATGGGCTCCAACTTAAAATTGTGGGTGTTCTTCGCCAAAAAGACGGCACAAGTTCAGGCGTGAATACTCCTTCAGGAGGAATCGCCTACACAAGCGCCCTTATTGATTACACTTCCGAATACATTCAAAATAGTGATATCGTTAAGGAACAGGAAGCCAATCAAAATCTAAATGTATTTACGGGTAAAGACTTTGCCAAAGATCCTAAACCATTCAGTTCGGAGAATTTAACCGAAGAAGAAAAAATTCAGTTGGCTAAAATGACGCCTGAAGAACAGGCGCAGTATGTCCAACAATATAACGACAATTCGGCTTCAACTTACGAGGAAAACCTCGCAAAAATGGGCGTCATCAACAAATCCAAACCAGCTGCCATTGAGCTCTACACCTCTTCGTTCCAACAAAAACAAGACTTAAAAGAGTTCATAAACGCCTATAACACAGCGAAAAAAGAAGCTGGAGAAGACGATAAGGTACTCGCTTATTCAGATGATATCCAAACTATCATGTCTTCAATTACGACATTGGTTGGCGTAGTGACAACAGTACTCGTTGGCTTTGTGGCCATCTCACTCATTGTATCTTCTATAATGATTTCGATTATCACGTACATTTCAGTTCTCGAACGTACAAAAGAAATCGGAATCCTACGTGCAATGGGGGCTTCGAAGAAAGATATTCGTCGTATCTTCACTGCTGAAACAGCCATTGAAGGATTGATCTCTGGGGTGCTCGGTATCGCGATTACCTTTCTTGCGACATTCCCAATCAATGCGATTGTTGCGAAAATGACAAATGTGGGAAATGTAGCGCAATTACCAATAGAAGTAGCTCTAATCCTTATCGGTATTTCGATTGTCCTTACCATGTTAGCCGGTCTAATCCCTTCACGCATCGCTGCTAAGAAAGACCCAGTCGAATCGCTTCGTAGCGAATAACATTAAACCCTAAAAAGGTGGATAAAGGAATATTTCTTTATTCACTTTTTCTATTGGCTGGAAACTATTAAAAACGTAATCGAAAAATCTCTCCTTATAAAACTTAAATCTCAAGAAGAAAAGACTATATTGGACTAAACTAGTGCCTTATCGCCGTTAATAATGATTGATACGAGCGAAAGCTTGATAAAAAGTGTATAATGAAAGTAAGAAACCAATAGAAAAGGAGTGGTTCTATGAAGAAAACAGTTTATACAAAAGCTGGTCAGGTTGGTCTTATTGAAGTGGAGCATCCGCAAATCATTGAGGCAGATGATGCCATTATTCGGATCGTTCGGACCTGTGTTTGTGGCTCTGATCTGTGGAGCTATCGCAATCCAGATATTGAAACGGGGCATCAAAATAGTGGGCACGAAGCGATTGGTATCATTGAGGCAATTGGTGATGCAGTGACGACTGTTAAACCTGGCGATTTTGTTATTGCACCTTTCACCCATGGCTGTGGGGAGTGTGATGCCTGTCGCGCTGGCTATGATGGGACTTGTGACCGCCATATTGGCACCAACTGGTCAGGTGGTGTCCAGGCTGAGTATATCCGTTTCCACTATGCCAACTGGGCGCTGGTTAAAATCCCTGGACAACCTTCAGATTATAGCGAAGGTATGCTAAAATCCCTATTGACTCTTGCTGATGTCATGCCGACAGGCTATCATGCGGCGCGTGTTGCTAATGTGCAAAAAGGCGACAAGGTGGTCGTTATCGGTGATGGGGCTGTTGGTCAATGCGCTGTCATTGCAGCTAAGATGCGTGGAGCTTCTCAAATTGTCCTTATGAGTCGTCATGAAGAACGTCAACAAATGGCCTTGGAGTCAGGAGCGACAGCTGTTGTGGCTGAACGTGGTCAAGAGGGAATTGCCAAAGTCCGTGAAATCCTTGGTGGTGGAGCAGATGCAGCCCTTGAATGTGTTGGGACTGAAGTAGCCGTAGATCAAGCCCTTGGGGTTCTTCACAATGGTGGACGTTTAGGCTTCGTTGGTGTTCCTCATTACAATAACCGTACGCTCGGTTCTACCTTTGCTCAAAACATTTCTGTGGCTGGCGGACCAGCTTCTGTCACCACCTATGACAAGAAATTCTTGCTCAAGGCTGTCCTTGATGGTGATATCAATCCAGGTCGTGTCTTTACTTCAAGTTATAAATTAGAGGATATTAACCAGGCTTATAAAGACATGGACGAACGTAAGACCATTAAGTCTATGATTGTGATGGATTAACAAAGAAAATCCTAATGGAGATTTGAGAATTTCTATTAGGATTTTTTGCGTTGCTATATTTGTTGAGTTATGGCAGAGTACTTTCTCTCAATGTCAGTTTGGTTCCCAGCATAGTCAGGCTAGGAATTTTCCGCCCGTGGAGGACTTCCTTGTTAAGAATATCCATACCTGCTCGGCCCATTTCTTCGGTATAGACGGTAATGCTAGAAAGAGGAGGATAGACCTGCTTGGTCAGGCTGGTGTCGTTAAAAGAAATGAGGCTGACGCGGTCTGGTAAGCTGATTCCAGCTTCCTGAAGGGCACGGAGGGCACCGATGGCTAAACTATCACTGGCGGCGAAAAAGGCTGGTGGTAGTTGTTCTCCTAGCTTGTGAATGGCCTCCTTCATCAAGTCATAGCCAGACTGGGCAGTAAAGCTCCCCTGAAAGACCAGTTCTTCATGGTAGATACCATTTGCTTGGGTAATGTCTTTGAAATTCTCTAGCCGCTTATCCTGGATAATTTCTTCCTGGTCGGTTGTTTCCTCAAGGCCTGTGAGAATTCCGATACGGTTCATACCTTGGCTGAGGAAATGGTCTACAACTTGTTTCACAGCAGTGTAAAAGTCAGTGATAATACAGGTATGGCCTAGTGAGAGGGTATCGCTGTCTATAAAGACTAAAGGTTTTTGGTATTCTTCAAAGGCGGAAATCTGAGCTCGGCTGAACTTTCCGATGCAGAGAATGCCAATCACTTCCTCGCTCAGTGTAAAAGGATGATCGTTAAAATAGCGCAAGATATCATAGTCCAGTTCTTGGGCTCTTTTTTCAATACCGAGGCGAATCTGGTAGTAGTATAGGTCGTCTAGCTCCCCTTGTTCGCTGACCCATTGGATAATGGCAATCTTTTGCTTGGGTTTGTGGGATTCGCCTGTCTTGAGATGCTTAGTATAGCCCAGCTCTTCAGCGACAGTTAAAATACGGTGTCTGGTTTCTTCTGTAACAGATAGACTCTGGTCGCGATTGAGGACACGGGATACGGTCGCGATAGAGACAGAGGCTAGCTGTGCAATGTCTTTTAATGTAGCCATAAATCCTCCTCCTTTTAGGTTAGTATATCATATTTTTCTGCTTTTTACTGATTGTTTAGTAAAAGTTTAGTAAAAAGGATTGACCTTGGCAAATCCCTTGGATACAATAGAAGAAAACGATTACACGTTAAGGTGACTTAACGACAGTCAAAGGAGAATTTATATGACACAACATCTTACTGCTGAAGCCCTTCGCAAAGACTTTCTTGCCGTTTTTGGTCAAGAAGCAGACCAAACTTTCTTCTCACCAGGTCGTATCAATCTGATTGGTGAACACACGGACTACAATGGCGGTCACGTTTTTCCTGCTGCCATTTCCTTGGGAACATATGGAGCGGCTCGCAAGCGTGACGACCAAGTCTTGCGTTTCTACTCAGCCAATTTTGAAGACAAGGGTATCATCGAAGTGCCTCTTGCTGACCTCAAATTTGAAAAAGAGCACAGCTGGACCAATTATCCAAAAGGTGTCCTTCATTTCTTGCAAGAAGCTGGCCATGTCATTGACAAAGGTTTTGATTTTTATGTCTTTGGGAATATCCCAAATGGTGCAGGCTTGTCTTCTTCAGCATCCTTGGAACTTTTGACTGGTGTTGTGGCAGAGCATCTCTTTGATTTAAAACTAGACCGTTTGGATTTGGTTAAAATCGGAAAACAAACAGAGAACAACTTTATCGGAGTCAACTCTGGTATCATGGACCAGTTTGCTATCGGTATGGGAGCTGACCAACGTGCCATTTACCTGGATACCAATACGTTAGAATATGACTTGGTGCCACTTGATTTGAAGGACAATGTTGTTGTCATCATGAACACCAACAAACGCCGTGAACTAGCGGACTCTAAATACAATGAACGCCGTGCTGAGTGTGAAAAAGCAGTAGAAGAATTGCAAGCTGCCTTGGATATTGAGACCTTGGGTGAATTGGACGAGTGGGCCTTTGACCAATATAGCTATCTAATCAAAGACGAAAATCGCTTAAAACGTGCTCGCCATGCTGTGCTTGAAAACCAACGTACTCTTAAAGCTCAAGTAGCTCTTCAGGCGGGTGACTTGGAAACCTTTGGTCACTTGATGAATGCATCTCACGTTTCTCTAGAGCATGACTATGAAGTAACTGGTTTGGAATTGGATACCCTCGTTCATACTGCTTGGGCTCAAGAAGGTGTTCTTGGTGCTCGTATGACAGGGGCAGGTTTTGGTGGCTGTGCCATTGCCTTGGTGCAAAAAGATGCTGTTGAGGCCTTTAAGGAAGCTGTAGGCAAACACTACGAGGAAGTCGTTGGATACGCTCCAAGCTTCTATATCGCTGAAGTTGCAGGTGGCACTCGCGTTTTAGACTAGGAGAGAAGTAAATGGACGCTGTAATATTTGATTTAGATGGCTTATTAGCTGATACTGAGATCATTTCTCTAAAAGTTTATCAAGAATTGCTTAAAGATTTTGGAATTCCTTTCACAGAAGAAATATATTCTAGAGAATACAGTGGACATAGGGAAGAGGAGAATGTTCAACGATTTTTAGATACCTATGATTTACCTTGGAACTTTGACCAAACCTTGGAAAAAGTTTATGAACTGGAAGCTCGAATATTAGCCAAAGGTGTAAATTTAAAAAAAGGTGCTAAAAATTTGCTTGCTTTTTTGCAAAGAGAAGGTATTCCAATCGCTCTAGCAACTTCAAGTGTTGAATCTAGAGCTAGAATGATTTTAGATAGTAATGGTATACTGTCCCTATTTGACCATCTAGTTTTTGCAAAAGATGTAAAGCGAAGCAAACCTTACCCTGATATATTTTTAAAGGCCTGTAGTGATTTGAATGTTTTACCAGAGAATTGCTTAGTATTAGAGGATAGTGAAGCAGGGATTGAAGTAGCGTATAGAGCTGGGATACCAGTTATTTGTATTCCAGACTTAAAAATGCCAGCACAGTCTTTCTTAAATAAAACAGAACAAGTTTTTCAGGATTTAGATGCTGTCAGAGACTATTTAGAAAGTAAGAAGGAGAATCAATGAGTCAGGGAATTCTAGATACATTTATCACGGAAGTCATTGCTGGAAGTTCATTTGAGGAAATGGATCGAATCTACCTGACCAATCGTGTTTTGGCGCGAGTGGGTGAAGGTGTTTTGGAAGTTGAGACTGATCTAGATGAGTTGATTGACCTCAAGGAGCAGCTGGTCGAAGAAGCGGTTCGATTAGAGACGATTGAGGATAGTCAGGCTACTCGTGAAATTCTCGGTGCTGAACTGATGGACTTGGTAACCCCTTGTCCAAGTCAGGTCAATCGTGACTTCTGGGCAACCTATGCCCAATCTCCTGAGCAGGCGATAGGGGATTTTTACCAGCTCAGCCAGAAAAATGACTACATCAAACTCAAGGCCATTGCTAAGAATATCGCTTATCGTGTTCCATCTGACTACGGAGAACTTGAGATTACTATCAACCTCTCTAAACCTGAAAAGGATCCAAAGGAGATTGCGGCAGCTAAGTTGGTTCAAGCTAGCAATTATCCCCAGTGTCAACTCTGTCTAGAGAACGAAGGATATTATGGTCGGGTTAACCATCCAGCTCGTAGCAATCACCGCATTATCCGTTTTGAAATGGCGGGTCAGGAGTGGGGCTTCCAGTATTCGCCCTATGCTTATTTTAATGAGCACTGTATTTTCTTAGATGGCCAGCATCGTCCCATGGCTATCAGCCGTCTCAGCTTTGAGCGTCTGCTGGCTATCGTTGAGCAGTTTCCAGGCTATTTTGCGGGCTCAAATGCCGATTTACCAATCGTGGGGGGGTCTATTCTAACTCATGATCACTATCAGGGAGGCCGTCATGTATTCCCTATGGAATTGGCTCCTCTGCAAAAGGCCTTCCGATTTGCTGGTTTTGAGCAGGTCATGGCTGGGATTGTCAAGTGGCCAATGTCAGTGCTACGTTTGACTTCGAATTCTAAAGAGGATTTGATTAACTTGGCTGATAAGATTTTACAGGAATGGCGACAGTATTCAGACCCTGAAGTACAGATTTTGGCAGAGACAGACGGGACACCGCATCACACCATTACACTCATTGCCCGTAGACGAGATGGTCAGTTTGAATTGGACTTGGTCTTGCGAGACAACCAGACATCGCCAGAGCATCCTGACGGCATCTATCATCCCCACAAGGATGTTCAACATATCAAGAAGGAAAATATCGGCTTGATTGAGGTCATGGGCTTGGCTATTTTGCCACCACGTCTGAAAGCGGAAGTAGAGCAAGTAGCAGCCTACCTTGTCGGAGAAGAAGTCTCAGTTGCCGACTATCATCAGGAATGGGCAGTTCAACTCAAAGCCCAACATCCAGACCTAACAGATCAAGAAAAAGCCCTTGAAATCGTCAAGGACTCTGTGGGTGCTATCTTTGCGCGTGTTTTGGAGGACGCGGGGGTTTACAAGCAGACGGAACAAGGACAGGCAGCCTTTATGCGCTTTGTAGAACAGGTCGGAATTTTACCAGACTAGGAGCTTTCTCCTTGCACAGTCCTATAAAAAGTAGTATCATAGTGTCGTTTGAACTATCAGGAGGAAACGATGAAAGATTTTCATTTTGACGCTATATCTGCCTTTGAAAATTACGAAATAGATAAAATGAGAGATGGTCATGTTGTGGTGACGACGAAAGTGGTGGACTCGTCTCTCAATTACTATGGCAATGCCCATGGTGGCTATCTCTTTACCCTCTGTGACCAGATCAGTGGATTGGTGGTCATCTCGCTGGGGCTTGATGGAGTGACGCTCCAATCCTCTATCAACTACCTCAAGGCAGGAAAACTCGACGATATACTGACCATTAAAGGAGAATGTGTCCACCAAGGTCGCACAACCTGTGTCGTGGATGTGGATATTACCAATCAAGAAGGCAGAAATGTCTGCAAAGCCACCTTTACCATGTTTGTCACAGGCCAGCGGTCAGAGGAAAGACAGGTGAGGATATAAAGTACTGAGAGTTGACCTGCACTCTAAGGGTTAGATATTTTTTGTCGAACTTTTGGAGTGCAGGTTAGTTTTGATTCTCGCAGATGAACCAACCGCTTCCTTAGACCCCAAAAACTCTGAGGAATTACTTTCTATCCTAGAATCTTTAAAAAATCCGAATCGAACTATTATTATTGCGACCCACAATCCTCTGATTTGGGAACAAGTGGACCAAGTTATTCGAGTTACCGATTTATCTCATCGATGATAAGGCAAGATTCAGTTAGAAGAAAGAGTCACAAATACACTTTGTGGCTTTTTTATTTCCATAAAAATGGTAAAATAGTAGGAGTAGAAATGGAGTTTGAGACATGAAAGTAATCGATCAATTTAAAAATAAGAAAGTCCTTGTTTTAGGGTTGGCTAAGTCTGGTGAGTCTGCGGCTCGTTTATTGGATAAGCTGGGTGCTATTGTCACTGTTAATGACGGCAAGCCTTTCGAGGAAAATCCAGCTGCTCAAAGCCTACTGGAAGAGGGGATCAAGGTTGTCACTGGTGGGCATCCTTTGGAATTATTGGATGAAGATTTTGCTCTGATGGTGAAAAATCCAGGTATCCCGTATAGCAATCCCATGATTGAAAAGGCTTTGGCAAAGGGAATTCCAGTCTTGACTGAGGTGGAATTGGCTTACTTGATTTCAGATGCACCGATTGTTGGTATTACTGGTTCAAATGGAAAAACGACTACAACGACTATGATTGGGGAAGTTTTAACTGCTGCCGGTCAACATGGTCTATTGTCAGGGAACATCGGCTATCCTGCTAGTCAAGTGGCTCAAACTGCAACAGCCAAGGACACGCTTGTCATGGAACTTTCTTCTTTCCAGTTGATGGGTGTTCAAGAATTCCATCCTGAGATTGCGGTCATTACCAACCTCATGCCAACTCATATCGACTATCATGGTTCTTTTGAGGAATATGTAGCAGCCAAGTGGAATATCCAGAACAAGATGACAGCGGATGATTTCCTTGTATTGAACTTTAACCAAGACTTGGCAAAAGAATTGGCTAGCAAAACACAAGCCACTGTTGTTCCATTTTCAACACTTGAAAAGGTTGACGGAGCTTATTTGGAAGATGGTCAACTCTACTTCCGTGGAGAAGTGGTCATGGTAGCTAGTGAAATCGGTGTTCCAGGTAGCCACAATGTAGAAAATGCCCTTGCGACCATTGCAGTAGCTAAGCTTCGTGGTGTAGACAACCAAACCATCAAGGAAACTCTTTCAGCTTTTGGTGGTGTCAAACACCGTCTCCAATTTGTGGATGAAATCAAGGGGGTCAAATTCTATAACGATAGCAAGTCAACCAATATCTTGGCAACTCAAAAAGCCTTGTCAGGATTTGACAACAGCAAGGTCATCTTGATTGCAGGTGGTTTAGACCGCGGCAATGAGTTTGACGAATTGGTGCCAGATATTACTGGGCTCAAGAAGATGGTCATCCTCGGTCAATCTGCAGAACGTGTCAAACGGGCAGCGGATAAGGCTGGTGTGTCTTATGTAGATGCGACAGATATTGCTGATGCGACTCGCAAGGCTTATGAGCTAGCGACTCAAGGAGATGTGGTTCTCCTCAGTCCTGCCAATGCCAGCTGGGATATGTATGCTAACTTTGAAGTACGTGGCGACCTCTTTATCGACACAGTTGCGGAGTTAAAGGAATAATATGAAAAAAATTGTCTTTACAGGTGGGGGGACGGTTGGACACGTCACCCTCAACCTTTTGTTAATGCCCAAGTTCATCGAAGACGGCTGGGAAGTTCACTATATTGGTGATAAACACGGAATCGAACACCAAGAAATTCTCAAGTCAGGCTTGAATGTGATCTTCCACTCCATTGCGACTGGGAAATTACGTCGCTATTTCTCTTGGCAAAATATGCTGGATGTCTTTAAAGTTGGTTGGGGAATTGTCCAATCCCTCTTTATCATGTTACGACTGCGTCCACAGGCTCTTTTTTCTAAGGGAGGATTTGTCTCTGTACCGCCGGTTATCGCAGCGCGAGTGTCAGGAGTGCCTGTCTTTATTCACGAATCGGACCTGTCTATGGGCTTGGCCAATAAAATTGCCTATAAATTTGCGACCAAGATGTATTCGACATTTGAGCAGGCTGCTGGTCTCGCAAAAGTCGAGCATGTGGGAGCAGTGACCAAGGTTTCAGATCAAAACACTCCTGAACCAGATGAATTGGTGGATATCCAAACCCACTTTAATCCTAAATTGCCTACAGTATTGTTTGTCGGTGGTTCTGCAGGAGCTCGTGTCTTTAACCAATTGGTGACAGACCATAAAAAAGAGCTGACCGAACGCTACAATATCATTAATCTCACTGGAGATACTAGTCTGAACGAGTTGAGTCAAAATCTCTTTCGTGTTGACTATGTGACGGACCTCTATCAACCCTTGATGGAGATAACAGATGTGGTGGTGACGCGTGGCGGTGCCAATACGATTTTTGAGCTCTTAGCCATGGCGAAACTCCATCTCATCGTACCATTGGGTCGTGAAGCAAGTCGAGGAGACCAGATTGAAAATGCAGCCTATTTTGTTAAGAAAGGTTATGCAGAAGAACTTCAAGAAAGTGACTTGACTTTGGAAAGCTTGGAGGAGAAACTCAGCCACTTGCTTAGTCACAAGGATCAGTACCAAGCTAGCATGAAGGCATCAACTGAATTGAAATCTCTTGCAGATTTTTACGATCTATTAAGAAAAGACCTATCATAAGGAATATCAATGTCAAAGGATAAGAAAAAAGAATCAAACCCTAAGAAAGAATTGTCTGAATGGCAGAAACGAAACCAGGAATACCTGAAGAAGAAGGCTGAGGAGGAAGCTACCCTAGCTGAAGAGAAGGAAAAGGAAAAACAAGCTCGGAAGGAGGCCAACTCGAAACTATTGGAGGAGGCTAAAAAATCCTCGAGTGAGTCAGACGAGGAATCCACAAGCCTAAGCAAGGAACCTTCCGAGAAAGCTGAGAAAACTCAAAAGGAAGACACAAAAGTTAAAAAAGAGAAAGAAAAAAAGAAAAAAGAAAAACCAGAAAAACCAGCCAAACCTAAAATTGCGCCTGTTCATATTTGGCGGGCAGTTAGTATCTTGGTGCCGAGTGTTCTGGTTCTCCTCCTTTCTATCTATCTCTTGACTCCTCTTTCGACTATCAAGCATATCGAGGTTAAGGGAAATGTCCAGACTCAAGCGGATGACATTAAACAGGTTTCTGGCATTCAGGACAGCGACTATACCTTGTCTTTGTTATGGAACAAGGACAAGCACGCTGAGCAGATCAAGTCTAATCACTGGATCGAGTCAGCAAAGATTGACTATAAATTTCCGACTGACTTTACGATTGAGGTCAAGGAATTCGATATTGTTGGTTATTATGTGTCTGGTGAAGAACATTATCCTATTCTTTCTAGTGGTACAGTAGAGTCAACTCCTGTTGATCGCTTAAACCTGCCTGAGACCTACTTAACAGTTACCTTTAATGATGAGCAGCAGGTGAAGGATTTGATGACGGGTCTTTCTAGCATTAGTGAGGACATAAAGAGTCAAATTCAGAAGATCGAATTAGCGCCAAGTAAGGCAACTGCAGATCTTCTAAAAATTACTATGCAGGATACAGATGAAATAGTAGTTCCCTTGTCAGAGTTGAGCAAGAAATTGCCATACTACAGCAAAATTAAGCCACAATTGTCAGAACCGAGCTTCATCGATATGGAGGCAGGCATCTATAGCACTAGCCTGGCTGATAAACGTTTAGAAGAAGCTGAGGAAAAGGCCAAACAAGAAGCTAAAGAAGCAGAGAAGAAAAAACAGGAAGAAAAAAAAGCTGAAGAAAAGAAACAAGAATAAGAATCTTCAGTTTTTACTTGACAAGTGTCGTTATAAATAATAGAATAGTAGAAAACTTTTAAAGCAGTCCGGAGAGGCAGCTAAGGTTAGACAGTGAAAGGGTGGAGACTACCCATTTTTCGTGGAACCTAGCTGCTAGCAGGTTCCTTTTTTTGAGCAATGGACTGTTAGCAAAGAATAGGAGAAAAGAATGCGTGAGAGTCGTCCGGTCATTGCTCTGGATTTTCCAAGTTTCGAGGAAGCCAAAGAATTTTTAGCCCTTTTTCCAGCAGAGGAAAAACTCTATGTCAAGGTAGGAATGGAAATCTACTATGCAGTAGGTCCCGAAGTTGTGCGTTATTTAAAATCATTGGGACATAGTGTTTTTTTGGATCTCAAGTTGCATGATATTCCAAATACGGTCAAGTCAACCATGAAAATCTTGTCAAGTCTGGGTGTCGATATGACCAATGTTCAGGCTGCAGGTGGGCTTGAGATGATGCAGGCCGCGCGTGAAGGCCTTGGTGATCAAGGGATTCTTATCGCGGTGACCCAATTGACCTCAACATCCGAAGAACAGATGCAAGACTGTCAAAATATCCAAACTAGTCTGCAAGAATCAGTGATTCACTATGCTAAGAAAACAGCTGAAGCTGGATTGGATGGAGTGGTTTGCTCAGCCCAAGAAGCCCAACTTATCAAAGAAGCTACAAACGAAGACTTTATCTGCTTGACACCAGGGATTCGCCCAGCAGGTGCTGAAGCAGGGGATCAAAAACGCGTAGTGACCCCTGGTCAAGCCTATCAAATCGGTAGTGACTACATTGTAGTAGGCCGTCCTATCACACAGGCAGCAGACCCTGTAGCAGCCTACCACGCTATCAAGGAAGAATGGACACGCGATTGGGTCTAAAGCGTATTTGATTATAGATTTAAGGATAAGAAGGAGTATACCATGACACTTGCTAGAGACATTGCTAGCCATCTATTGAAAATTCAAGCGGTTTATCTCAAACCAGAAGAGCCTTTCACTTGGGCATCTGGTATCAAGTCACCTATCTATACAGATAACCGCGTGACCCTGGCTTACCCGGAAACTAGAACTTTGATTGAAAATGGTTTTGTGGATGCTATCAAAGCAGCTTTTCCAGAGGTAGAAGTCATTGCTGGTACAGCGACAGCAGGGATTCCACACGGAGCTATCATCGCGGACAAGATGAATCTACCATTTGCCTATATCCGTAGCAAGCCAAAAGACCATGGAGCCGGAAACCAAATCGAAGGCCGTGTAGCCCAGGGGCAAAAAATGGTAATTGTAGAAGACCTGATTTCAACTGGTGGTTCAGTTCTCGAAGCGGTAGCAGCTGCCAAGCGTGAAGGAGCAGATGTTCTCGGTGTAGTAGCCATTTTTAGCTATCAACTAGCAAAAGCAGATAAGAACTTTGCAAACGCAGGCGTGAAACTGGTGACTCTCTCAAACTACAGCGAGCTCATCCACCTAGCTCAGGAAGAAGGCTACATCACACCAGAGGGATTGGATCTCTTAAAACGATTCAAAGAAGACCAAGAAAATTGGCAGAATGCCTAAAATATTGAAAATCAGGTAGTCACTAGGATTACCTGATTTCTGTTTATTTTCGAAGAGTATTAGTCGACTTTTCCACCTTCAACAACTAGATCATCTGCCTTAGCAGCGTCACCATAGGTTGGGTGAAGTGTTTTTTCATAGGCCTTGTGGAAGAAGTTTTCCTTGCCCAATTTTTCAATGTCTTTATTGATGAAGTCAAGCAATTCTTGGTTTCCTTTTTGAACTGCTGGTGCAATGGTATCTGGGTCACCGAGAGAAGTAATCCCTACTTCGTACCCTTTATTTTCAAGAGCCCAAGCTAGGACTTCAGTATTGTCAGTAGAGAAGGCATCTCCACGTCCGTCAAGAAGAGCCTGATAAGCATCACTGTATTGGTCGTATTTTTGAAGTTTGACTTCTGGGTGATTTTTCTCAAAGTAGGTTTCAGCAGTGGTTCCTTTTGTGACAATCAAGGTCTTGCCTTCTAATTCTTTAACGTCTTTGATGACTTTATCTTTTGGTGACACAACACCGAGTGATACTTTCATGTAAGGAAGGGCAAAATCAACTTGTTTCTTACGTTCGTCGGTAACTGTGAAGTTGGCAAGTGTGATATCCACCTTGTTTGAAATCAAATATTCAGCACGGTTGGCAGCATCAACGGAAACGTATTTGACTTTAACACCTAAGTCTTGAGCTAATTGGTTACCCAATTCGATATCGTAGCCTTGGTAAGAACCGTCGTTGTCAACATAACCAAATGGTTTTTTGTCGCCAAATACGGCGATTCGAAGCTCACCGCTTTTTTTGATTTCGTCAATAGTGCGGGCTTTGGCAGTTGCTTTTCCTGATGAAGTATCAGAGCTTCCACCTGAGCTACAAGCTGTGACAAAGATAAGCGCAAATGCTAGAGCAAAAACAGTTAGAATTGGTTTGAGTAGTTTCATAAAAATCTCCTTTATAGATATGAGCCGAACTGGCTAAAGTCAAATACGTTTAAAAATTCCTGTGCTCGTTTGGTTTGTGGATTGGTGAAGAATTCTTGAGCCGTTCCTTCTTCAGCGATTTTCCCTTGGTCGAGGAAGATAATCCGGTCCGCAATGGCTTGGGCAAACTGCATTTCATGGGTTACGAGTATCATGGTACGCCCTTCTTGAGCCAAGTCATTGATAAGTTCCAGAACCTCACGCACCATTTCTGGGTCCAGTGAAGCCGTTACTTCATCAAAGAGGATAATTTCTGGATGCATGAGAAGGGCACGGACAATGGCGACCCGTTGCTTTTGCCCACCAGATAATTGTCGAGCGAAACTGTGTTTTTTATCAAGCAGTCCTACACGTTCGAGTAATTGCAGGGCTTCTTCAGTCACCTCTTTCTTATCTCGACCTTGTGCTTTGATAGGACCTAGGATGAGATTTTGCAGGACGTCCAGATGAGGAAAGAGCTCATAGCTTTGAAAGACCATGCCAATCTTTTGGCGAACCAAGTGAAAGTCTTTCTGGTTTCCAATAATGGACTGGCCATCAAGAAGAATATCTCCACCTTGAATGGTTTCTAAGCCATTGAGACAGCGGAGCAGAGTACTTTTTCCACAACCAGATGGTCCTAGAATGACGACAACTTCCCCCTTTTTGATATCAAGTGAAAGCCCTTGGAGGATGGGATTATCTCCGAAGGATTTTTTCAGATCCTTGATTTCTAATATAGTATCAGACATTTAGTTCCTCCAGTGTTTTTCTAAGTGAGTAGATAGTTTGGAAATGGGGAAACAGACTGCGAAATACAAGACCAGAATGGTTCCGTAGATCCAAAAGGAAGCAGTTGGGATGGTCAAGCGATTGCTATCAATGATCTGCTGTCCCACTTTTGTGACTTCAACGACCCCAATCAAGACAACCAAGGAAGTCGTTTTAATCATCCGAGTAACAAGGTTGATGGCTTGCGGTAGTAGTCTTCTCAAGACCTGTGGAATGATAATGTGGTAGTAAAGTTGGAATTTGGTCAAGCCTAGTGCCTGTCCACTTTCAAACTGATGCTTAGGAAGGGAAGTGATAGCTCCACGTACCAAGTCCCCCATTTCAGCTGTTCCCCAGAGGGTAAAAACGATAATAGCAGAAGTCTCACCTGAGATATTGATATTAAAGTTTCGAGCCAAGCCGAAATAAACGATGAAAAGTAGTACCAGCTGGGGCATGATACGGATAAATTCCAGATAAAAACGTGTTAAAAAACGAATAACTCTAGAATGGGAGGTCATGATAATTCCCATGACTGTTCCGAAAATCATTGATAGAATGACGGAGAGAATGGAAATTCCAATCGTGACGCCCAATCCCTGTAAGATTCGCAGGAGATTATTTCCCTGAAAGAGTACTTGTATTCCCGAATCCTGCATGGCGGAGCCTCCTTTCTATCCAACTAAAGAGCAATGAGATAGGTAGAAGCATGATGAGATAAGCTACTACCAACATAGCCAGTGCAATGTCTGTCTCATAGTAAAGCCCGATCAAGTCCTTAGCAACATACATGAGATCGGCTAGAGCAACTGCAGAGAAAACTGAGGTTTCCTTAATCAAGAAAATCACGTTGGCACTGAAGGACGGCAGAGCTACTGCTGTAGCTTGTGGCAAGACCACGTATCGAAAAACTTGAACGGGTGTCAGACCGATAGCTAAGCCAATCTCATGCTGGGTTTGACTAACTGCTTCTAGTCCGCTTCGGAAGGATTCCGCCATATAGGAGCCTCCTAAAAAGATGAGGCCAAGAGTTGCACAGACCTCTGAGGAAAGGACGATTCCTATTCGAGGCAGCCCGAAGTAGAGAAAGAAAAGTTGAATCAAAAGGGGTGTGTTTCGAGATAGTTCAATGTAAGCTGTCGCTAGTTGTGCCAAAACAGGGATGCGATAATGGCGGATGATACTAACGATTAGACCAACAAGAAAGGATCCCATAATTCCCCAAACTGCGATGTGTAGGGTCAGAAAGAATGCTTTTTGATATAGTGGTAGATATTGTTCAACAATGGACCAATCCAAAATAGAACCTCCCATCTAGGAATGATATAGCTATTGTAGCACTAAAGGGCATGTTTGGATAATATGAATTTTTTATCACAATGATAGAAAATATTTATCATGTCTGTGATTTGAAATTTCCAGACAAATTTTTTGAAAGGATTCTGAAAAAGAGGTAAGATAGTTTATGTAAGATAAAGTAAACGCTTACTTAATAAGGAGGACACTTTATGTCATATAAAACAAGCAATGCAGAAGGACCTGTAGATTTTATTAATACCTATGATTTGGAGCCAATGGCGCAACAAGTTATTCCTAAAGCAGCATTTGGCTATATCGCCAGTGGAGCGGAAGATACTTTCACTTTACGGGAGAATATCCGCGCCTTTAACCACAAGCTCATCGTTCCGCACACTCTTTGTGATGTTGAAAATCCAAGTACAGAGATTGAATTTGCAGGTGAAAAATTGTCTTCACCAATTATTATGGCGCCTGTTGCAGCTCATAAATTAGCAAATGAGCAGGGGGAAGTAGCTACTGCGCGTGGTGTGCATGAATTTGGTTTTCTTTATACAACCAGCTCTTACTCTACCGTTGACCTTCCAGAAATTACGGAAGCTCTTCAAGGGACACCTCATTGGTTCCAATTTTACTTTAGTAAGGATGACGGGATTAACCGCCATATCATGGACCGTGTGAAGGCTGAAGGCTACAAAGCGATTGTCTTGACGGCGGATGCAACTGTAGGGGGGAATCGTGAGGTCGATAAGCGCAATGGTTTTGTCTTCCCAGTTGGTATGCCGATTGTTGAGGAATACCTGCCAGAAGGTGCTGGAAAATCAATGGACTTTGTTTACAAGTCAGCTAAACAACGCTTATCTCCACGCGATGTCGAATTTATCGCTACATACTCAGGACTTCCTGTGTATGTCAAGGGACCACAATGCCGTGAGGACGTTGAACGTTCGCTTGCTGCGGGAGCTTCAGGTATCTGGGTAACCAACCACGGTGGTCGCCAAATCGACGGTGGACCAGCATCCTTTGACTCACTTCAAGAAGTGGCTGAAGCAGTTGATAAACGTGTGCCAATTGTCTTTGACTCTGGTGTTCGTCGCGGTCAACACGTCTTTAAAGCCTTGGCTTCAGGAGCAGACTTGGTAGCTATTGGTCGCCCTGTGATCTATGGTTTGGCTCTCGGTGGTAGTGTTGGTGTACGTCAAGTCTTTGAGCACTTGAATGCAGAATTGAAGACAGTCATGCAGTTATCTGGAACTCAGACTATTGAAGATGTCAAACACTTCAAACTCCGTCACAACCCATACAACCCAACCTTCCCAGTTGACCCTCGTGACTTAAAATTGTATTGATAAAGAAGATTACCTCCACTTGATGTGGAGGTTTTTCTTCGTGTATAGAAAGATTAAATCGTTATCAGAAACTATATAAATATATTTTCCAATCAAATATCTTGCTAGGGCTTTCAAATTCTGTTATACTGATCCAGTAATTAAATAATAAAGACATTTGGGGTGCTTTAGGCTGAGATGATACCCATTGAACCTGATACAGTTAAGACTGGCGAAGGGAAATGTGAAAAGGTTTTTTTCGTATGTCGAAAAGAACTGTCTAATCTTGTAAGGTAAACTCTAATTCTCGTTTGTAATTGGAGTTTTTTTGTTTATCAAAAGAGGATAGGCTTGACGGCAAGCCTTTCGGTAGCTCACCTTGAATGCCCCACTTTTCTTTAAAAAAGGAGTTTTTTATGTTGAAAAAATGGCAATTAAAAGATGTTATCTTGCTTGCTTTCTTGTCTATCTTTTTTGGTGGCGTTTTTGTGGGTTCCGGCTATCTGTTTGATATCCTCACCCTGATCTTGGCCCCTCTTGGTTTACAGGCTTTTGCCAATGAAATCCTCTTTGGTCTCTGGTGTATGGCTGCGCCCATTGCGGCCATCTTTGTTCCAAGAGTCGGAAGTGCAACGATTGGAGAAGTGCTTGCTGCGCTTGCTGAAGTCCTTTATGGTAGCCAATTCGGTCTAGGTGCCCTTTTGTCTGGCTTGGTTCAAGGTTTGGGAAGTGAACTTGGTTTTCTTGTGACCAAGAATCGCTATGAAAGTTGGCTCTCTCTAACTGCCAATAGTATTGGGATTACGCTTGTTAGCTTTGTCTATGAATACATTAAGTTAGGTTACTATGCCTTTTCTCTTCCTTTTGTCCTTTCCTTGCTTGTGGTGCGTTTTATTTCCGTCTTTTTCTTCTGTACCATCTTGGTTCGTGCCATTGTCAAACTCTATCATCAGTTTGCAGCCGGAGGAAAGGCGTAGATGGGGCTGGAACTACGGGGGATTCAGTCCCCAATCTTTTCGGAGCCGATTAATTTTACTTTTCATGCGCAAGCTTTTACCTTGTTAGTTGGGAGCAGCGGTTCAGGAAAATCCAGTCTCTTTCAAATCATTGCTCAAGTCAGTTCTCTTCCCTATAGTGGTCAAGTCCTGATAGATGGAAGCCGAGTCAGTCAGCTTTCTACCGTTGAACGTGTTCAGACGGTTGGTATGCTCTTTCAAAATCCCAATCATCAATTTACCATGGAGAATTTGTTTGAGGAACTGATTTTTACCTTGGAGAATATCGGGCATCCCCTCCAAGAGATTGATGCTAAAATAGCAGAGGTGGTCTGGCAATGTCGCTGCAAGGCGATTTTACACCGTCCCATTCATCACTTATCAGGTGGGGAAAAGCAAAAAGCTGCTTTGGCTGTTCTCTTTGCCATGAATCCTAGGGTCTATCTCTTAGATGAACCCTTCGCTTCCATTGACCGAAAGAGTAGGATAGAGATCCTAGAGATTCTAAAGGAGTTGGTCTCTAATGGGAAGACAGTCATCCTGTGCGACCATGATTTAACGGATTATGGAGCCTACATTGACCATATGGTGGAGCTGAGAGAGGGACAACTAAGAGAAGTGTTTCAAATCCCTACCTCTGAGATGACACAGGTTGCTTCAAAGAAAGTTGCCTCTAGCCCAGAATTATTCCATATGGACCGTGTGACTTGTGAGCTGGGGAATCGCCCCCTCTTTTCGATTGCGGATTTCACATTTTACCAAGGGATTTCCTGTGTCCTGGGTGACAATGGTGTCGGGAAATCAACCCTCTTTCGCTCCATTCTCCAATTTCAAAAGTATAAGGGGCGCATTACTTGGAAGGGATTGGTTCTCAAAAAGAAAAAGAGTTTGTATCGTGACCTGACGGGTGTTGTTCAGGAGGCTGAGAAGCAGTTTATCCGAGTCAGTCTGCGAGAGGAACTGCAATTAGATGGTCCAGACTCCGAAAGAAATCAGCGGATTCTCCAAGCATTACAATTTTTTAATTTGGAGCAGGCACTCGATAAGAGTCCTTATCAATTAAGTGGCGGTCAGCAAAAGATTCTTCAGCTATTGACCATCTTGACTAGCAAGGCTTCTGTGATCTTGCTAGATGAACCTTTTGCAGGTTTGGATGATAGAGCTTGTCATTATTTTTGCCAGTGGATTTTGGAGGACAGAAATCAAGGGAGAAGTTTTTTGATCATTAGCCATCGTTTAGATCCCTTGATCTCTGTGGTTGATTATTGGATCGGGATGACTAGTGAGGGTCTCAGTCATGTGAAAGACATGACAATCAGCAAACCTCTCAGTTTTCTGAGTAGCAATGGTCAAGGGGAGGTGAGGTAGTATGATCAAAGTCGCAACCCAGACACCGATACTCAGTCTTTTCTTGCTAATTTTATCCTTGGAAACATCTTTCCTTCCTTCGATTGCTCTTAATCTTTCGGTAGTCGCATTTTGCATTCTCTTTATGCTCTACTACCGTCGATTTAAGATGTTGACTTGGATGCTTGTGCTCGCCATTTTACCATCTTTTGCCAATTACTGGGCAGTACAGTTACACGGGGATGCTTCGCAGGCAGTGATACTTGGGACGAGAGCTTTTGTGACGGTTTGTATCGGCCTTGTCTTTGTTTCCAGTATTTCCTTAAAAGAGCTTTTATTGTACTTGGCTCAAAAGGGGTTATCACGGTCTTGGGCCTATGCCTTGATTGTGGTATTCAATTCCTTTCCCCTCATTCAGCAAGAAATCAGGTCCCTCAAGGAAGCGTGCTTACTGCGTGGTCAAAAATTGCATTTTTGGTTTCCCTTGATTTACAGCAAGGTTCTGATGACGGTCTTTAGGTGGCGCCATCTCTACCTGAGAGCTCTATCTGCGCATGGATATGACGAGCATGCACAGTTGGAGAATAGTTATCGGACTTTTTATATTTCTCAGAGGACAAAATTGATCTACCTACTTTTCTTTTTATTGCTTCAAACCAGTCTATTTTTATAAAGGAGTTATTATGGAATTTACAGATATTGCGATGGAATTATCCAGGGAAGCTTGGCAGGCTTCCTTTAACCATCCCTTTGTTTTACAGTTACAAGAGGGAAATTTAGAACCTTCTATTTTCCGCTATTACCTGATTCAGGATGCCTACTATCTGAAGTCTTTTTCAGAAGCCTATCACCTCTTGGCTGATAAGACTTCAAACGAGGAGATGAAAAGACTCTTGAAACAAAATGCTCAGAGTCTAGTGGAGGGTGAGTTGTTTATCCGCCAACAATTTTTCAAGGAATTAGGAATCAGCGACCAGGAAATGGACGAACAACCAATTGCTCCAACCTGTTATCATTACATTTCTCATATTTATCGTCAATTTGCAGAGCCAAACTTGGGCATTGCTTTTGCTAGTTTGCTCCCATGTCCTTGGTTATACCATGATTTGGGCAAGGAACTTAATCGAAAACCATCCCCGAATCCTCTTTATCAACAGTGGATTGAAACCTATATCACCGATGAGTTAGAACAGCAGATTAAAGAGGAAGAAGCCCTAGTTAATCAGCTCTATCGCGAAAGTAACGAGACAGACAAACAAAAAATGCTAGAGGCCTTCCACCGAAGTGTCCACATGGAAGCTAAGTTTTGGGAGATGGCTTACCAACATCAAACCTGGACGAGTGATTTGCAGTCCTTAGAAAAAGAGAAGAAATAGAAAATGAGAAACCACCAACTACAAGTTCACAAATTAACCATTTTATCCATGATGATTGCCCTTGACGTAGTTCTTACACCCATTTTTCGAATTGAAGGAATGGCACCAATGTCTAGTGTAGTCAACATTCTTGCAGGGATCTTGATGGGACCTGTTTATGCTTTAGCTATGGCTACAGTCACAGCCTTTATCCGTATGACGACTCAAGGGATTCCACCTTTGGCTCTTACAGGAGCTACTTTTGGAGCCCTCCTTGCAGGTCTCTTTTATAAGTATGGTCGGAAATTTCACTATTCTGCCCTAGGAGAAATCTTGGGAACAGGGATTATCGGTTCTATTGTTTCCTATCCTGTCATGGTTCTCTTTACAGGATCTGCGGCCAAGCTCAGCTGGTTTATCTATACTCCGAGATTTTTCGGAGCGACCTTGATCGGTACAGCCATAGCTTTTCTTGCCTTTCGATTTTTAATCAAGCAGGAATTCTTTAAAAAAGTGCAGGGATATTTCTTTGGAGAAAGGATAGACTGATGCAGGCATTTACAAATCCTTTCCCTCTGGCAACCAGTTCCTTGATTCACTGTATCACCAATGAGATTTCTTGTGAGATGCTGGCAAATGGGATTTTAGCTCTGGGATGCAAACCTGTCATGGCAGATGATCCCCGTGAGGTTCTTGATTTTACCAAACAAAGCCAAGCTCTCTTCATCAATTTGGGGCATTTGTCAGCTGAGAAGGAGAAAGCAATCCGTATGGCAGCTTCTTATGCAAATCAAGCTTCTCTCTCAATGGTAGTAGATGCGGTTGGTGTATCAGCGTCATCCATTCGTAAGGGACTAGTCAGAGATCTTTTAGAATACAAGCCCACGGTCCTTAAAGGAAATATGTCGGAAATCCGAAGTCTTGTTGGTTTAAAGCACCATGGAGTTGGGGTTGATGCGAGTTCTAAAGATCAAGAAACTGAGGATTTGCTTCAAGTCTTGAAAGACTGGTGTCAGCTTTATCCTGGTATGTCATTCTTAGTCACGGGTCCCAAGGACCTCATCGTTTCAGAAAATCAAGTTGCTGTATTGAGGAATGGCTGTGCAGAATTAGACTGGATAACAGGGACGGGAGACTTGGTTGGAGCCTTGACAGCTGTTTTTCTCAGCCAAGGAAAGACTGCCTTTGAAGCTTCTTGCCTAGCGGTTTCTTATCTCAATATTTCTGCCGAGAGAATTCTTGTTCAAGGAATGGGATTGGAAGATTTTCGTTACCAAGTTCTCAATCAACTCTCTCTCCTAAAAAGAGATGAAAACTGGCTAAAAGCAATCAAAGGAGACTTTTATGAATAGAGAAGCACTTAGACTGTATCTGGTAACCAATCGCTACCAAGATTCCTTGGAAAGCTTTCTTGAAAAAGTTGAGACGGCCTGCCGTTCAGGTGTTACCATCATCCAACTACGAGAAAAAAACCTCACCACCAATCAATACTATCAACTGGCAAAACAAGTCAAGGAAATAACAGATGCCTACCAAGTCCCCTTAATTATCGATGATCGGTTGGATATCTGTCTTGCAGTCGATGCTGCAGGTTTGCATATTGGCGACGATGAACTACCAGTTTCGGTTGCCCGCCAAGTCTTGGGTCCTGAAAAAATCCTCGGTGTTACTGCTAAAACAGTAAAAAGGGCTCTTGAGGCGGAAACATCGGGTGCGGATTACTTGGGAACAGGAGCCATTTTCCCGACTACGACCAAAGAAAATGCACCCATCACCCTGATTTCAACCTTGAAAACCATTTGCCAAACGGTCTCCATTCCAGTAGTTGCTATTGGAGGCTTGACGTCAGAGAATATTGACCAGCTTGCTGCAACTGGTATAGCTGGTGTAGCTGTCGTCAGGGATCTGATGCAAGCAGAAGATATAGAGGCAAAAACGCAAGCCTTTTTAACAAAGCTGGATGACATTATTTCCTAATCAAAAACTCTCTAATTCCCTTAAAGCGGGAACTAGAGAGTTTTTCTTAATCTTTAAAACTTGTATGGTTGACTGGACCAGAACCATGACCGAGTTGAGGAGCGTCTTGGATGGCTTTTGTGATAAAGGCCTTGGCCTTATCCACTGCCTGATAAAGACTTCTGCCCTTGGCAAGTTCAGCCGTAATCACAGCAGCAAAGGTACATCCAGTACCATGGGTATGACAGGTTTGAATTCGAGGACTTTCCCAGACAAATTGCTCCTCCTTGGTAAAGAGGAAATCCTTGGCACCGCCTTCGAGATGACCACCTTTGATTACCACAGACTGAGGACCAAATTCTTTTAAAATCAGGCGACCGGCACGTTGCATGTCTTCTGGATTATGAATTGAGAAACCAACAATTTCTTCTGCCTCAGGAAGATTGGGTGTAATAATAGTCGCAAGGGGAAGCAGGTTTGTTTTTAGGTAGCTTCTCGCACTAGTATCTATCAGGGTATCACCGCTTGTTGCGACCATAACAGGGTCCAGCACGTAGGGGCAGTCCAGTTTTTTAAGATAGGGTTGGATAATCTCCATGATTTCAGTAGTTGCTAACATACCAGTTTTTACAGCCTGGGGCTTGATATCCGAAAAGACACTCTCCAATTGAGCTTCCAACATTTGGTTGGAGACGTGCTCGATTAATTGAACGCCTCTGGTATTTTGAGCGACAAGGCTGGTCACAACGGCCATTCCATAAACATCTCTCGCTTGGAATGACTTTAAGTCAGCCATAATGCCAGCACCGCCACTAGGGTCAGTTCCAGCAATGGTCAGAGCAACGGGTAAATAAGTCATCTAAAACCTCCCAACCAACTGAAGTTTGTATTCTTAAGAACAAGTAAGTCTGTTTGAGGAAAGCAATAGAAGACTGGGTAGTCGACATTATCATTTCCACTTCCATCAGCTAGCATTACCTAGATTGAGTCAAAGGGATCTAACAGTCGTTAATCTCAGCTTTACGCACCCCTAGTGGTTGTTTTCTTTTTTCTACAGTATAGCATATTTTTATAGTTTATATAGTAAAATTTGACTGCAAATCTCTCGTTACATGATTAGAATTCTATTTTTCGAAAAAATAATAAAAATTATAGTTGACAAATGTAGATTTTCGGAGTATACTAATAACTGTAATCGACAAATGTAGATTCAGGAGGTGTGATTATGCAGATTTCAGATGCAGAATGGCAGGTTATGAAGATCATTTGGATGCAGGGCGAGCAGACCAGTAGCGATTTGATCAGGGTTTTAGCGGAACGGTTCGACTGGTCCAAGTCGACCATTCAAACTCTTTTGGCTCGTTTGGTTGAGAAAGAGTGTCTGACAAGGAAAAAAGAAGGCAAGTTCTTTGTCTATTCAGCCCTTTTAACTTTGGACCAAAGTCGGGATTTACTTGTCCAAGATATCAAGGACAAGGTTTGTTCTCGTAGGATTAAGAACTTGTTGGCTGATTTGATTGCTGAATGTGATTTTACTCAGGCTGACTTGGAAGATTTGGAAGCTGTGATTTCTAAGAAAAAAGCTAGCGCAGTTGCGGAAGTAAAATGTAATTGTATGTAAAGGAGACGTCATGTTAAATAGTATTGTAACCATTATTTGTATTGCCCTTATCGCGTTTATCTTGTTTTGGTTTTTCAAAAAGCCTGAAAAATCTGAACAAAAGGCCCAGCAAAAAAAGGGCTACCAAGAGATTCGAGTGGAAGTCAAAGGGGGCTATACCCCTGAGTTGATTATTCTTAAGAAATCAGTGCCAGCCCGTATCGTCTTTGACCGCAAGGACCCTTCACCCTGCCTAGATCAGATTGTTTTCCCAGATTTTGGAGTGCATGCGGACTTGCCTATGGGTGAAGAGTATGTAGTGGAAATCACACCTGAACAGGCTGGAGAGTATGGTTTCTCTTGTGGCATGAATATGATGCACGGTAAGATGATTGTAGAATAGGAGAATGATATGACTGAAATCGTAAAAGCAAGTCTTGAAAATGGTGTTCAAAAAATCCGTATCACGGCAGACAAAGGCTACCATCCAGCCCACATTCAACTGCAAAAAGGAGTTCCTGCTGAGATCACCTTTCACCGTGTGACACCTTCAAACTGTTATAAGGAAATTCTGTTTGAAGAAGAAGGCATCTTGGAACCAATCAGCGTAGATGAAGAGAAGACAATTCGTTTTACACCTCAAGAGTTGGGTGAGCATGCATTCTCATGTGGTATGAAGATGCAAAAGGGAAGTTATACCGTAGTTGAGAAGACTCGAAAATCTTTGTCACTTTTGCAACGTTTTTGGATTACTAGTATCTTTACCCTGCCTCTTGTGATTATCATGATTGGGATGTCGACAGGAGGAATTAGTCACCAAGTCATGCGTTGGGGCACCTTTTTAGCCACAACACCCATCATGCTAGTAGCAGGTGGTCCTTATATCCAGAGTGCTTGGGCCAGCTTTAAAAAGCACAATGCCAACATGGATACCCTGGTTGCTCTGGGAACCCTAGTGGCCTATTTCTATAGCTTAGTTGCCCTCTTCGCTGGTCTCCCCGTTTACTTTGAAAGTGCTGCATTTATCTTCTTCTTCGTTCTTTTGGGAGCCGTTTTTGAGGAAAAAATGCGAAAAAATACTTCCCAAGCTGTGGAGAAATTACTTGACTTGCAGGCTAAAACTGCAGAAGTCTTGCGTGATGATAGCTATGTTCAAATCCCCTTGGACCAAGTCAAGGTAGGTGACCTGATTCGAGTGCGTCCCGGTGAAAAGATTGCGGTTGATGGGGTTGTAGTCGAAGGTGTGTCCAGTATTGATGAGTCTATGGTGACAGGTGAGAGCCTGCCGGTAGACAAAACAGTTGGAGATACCGTCATTGGCTCAACCATCAATAATAGCGGAACGCTTGTTTTTAAAGCAGAAAAAGTTGGTTCAGAGACTGTCTTGGCACAGATTGTGGACTTTGTGAAGAAAGCCCAGACCAGCCGAGCACCAATTCAGGATTTGACGGATAAGGTTTCAGGGATTTTTGTACCAGCGGTTGTCATTTTAGGGATTGTGACCTTTTGGGTTTGGTTCGTCTTGCTCAGGGATAGTGTAGTCGTGCTTGGAGCGAGTTTTGTCTCTTCTCTTCTCTATGGAGTGGCTGTTTTGATTATCGCCTGCCCTTGTGCCTTGGGTCTTGCAACACCGACAGCTCTTATGGTGGGGACAGGTCGCAGTGCCAAAATGGGGGTTCTCCTCAAGAATGGAACCGTCTTACAGGAAATCCAGAAAGTTCAAACTATTGTCTTTGATAAGACCGGGACTTTGACGGAAGGGAAACCTGTGGTAACAGATATCATCGGCAACGAAGTAGAAGTGCTTGGATTGGCAGCCTCCTTGGAAGAAGCTTCCCAACACCCACTGGCTGAGGCCATTGTCAAGCGAGCGAGTGAAGCTGGGCTTGAGATTCAAACTGTGGAAAATTTCCAAGCCTTGCACGGAAAAGGTGTTTCAGGGCAAATCAATGGAAAACAAGTTCTGCTTGGAAATGCTAAAATGCTGGATGGCATGAACATTTCTAGCACTTATCAAGAAAAACTAGAAGAATTGGAAAAAGAAGCTAAGACAGTTGTCTACTTGGCTGTTGACAATGAAATCAAAGGCTTGCTTGCCCTGCAAGATATCCCCAAGGAAAATGCCAAGCTAGCCATCAGTCAGCTGAAAAAACGTGGACTTAAAACAGTCATGCTGACAGGGGATAATGCTGGCGTGGCGCGTGCTATTGCCGATCAGATCGGAATCGAAGAGGTCATTGCAGGTGTCTTGCCAGAAGAAAAAGCCCATGAAATCCATAAACTACAATCAGCTGGAAAAGTAGCCTTTGTTGGTGATGGTATCAATGACGCTCCTGCCCTCAGTGTAGCAGATGTGGGGATTGCTATGGGAGCTGGAACAGATATTGCCATCGAGTCAGCAGATTTGGTGTTGACAACTAATAACCTCCTAGGAGTCGTTCGTGCCTTTGACATGAGCAAGAAAACCTTCAATCGAATTCTGCTCAATCTTTTCTGGGCCTTTATCTACAATGTCGCCGGAATTCCGATTGCAGCAGGAGTCTTTTCAGGAATTGGATTAGCCCTCAATCCAGAACTGGCTGGTCTAGCTATGGCCTTTAGTTCTGTATCTGTTTTGACCAGTTCACTCATGCTAAACTTTAGTAAAATAGACTAAAAGCGAGCTTGCTCGCTTTTTTATTATAAAACAGTTTTCTGAAGCGTTTTCAATCTGTGCTGTAATAGAGAATGCAAACTTCTGAGCACATTCTTAGGATACTCAAAGTAAATGTGGTAAATTAGGATTGTAAATTTACTGAATCGCTTTCAAACAACATATAAAAGCGCTTTTTGTAAATGTATGAAATTATTTTGAAGGAGAGTTATCATTATGACTCAAGGGAAAATTACTGCATCTGCAGCAATGCTTAATGTATTGAAAACATGGGGCGTAGACACAATCTACGGTATCCCATCAGGAACACTCAGCTCATTGATGGACGCTTTGGCTGAAGACAAAGATATCCGCTTCTTGCAAGTTCGCCATGAAGAAACGGGTGCTCTTGCAGCGGTTATGCAAGCTAAATTCGGCGGCTCAATCGGGGTTGCAGTTGGTTCAGGTGGTCCAGGTGCGACTCACTTGATTAACGGTGTTTATGATGCGGCTATGGATAACACTCCATTCCTTGCTATCCTTGGATCACGTCCAGTTAACGAACTCAACATGGATGCCTTCCAAGAATTGAACCAAAACCCAATGTACAACGGTATCGCTGTCTACAACAAACGTGTAGCTTACGCTGAGCAATTGCCAAAAGTAATCGACGAAGCTTGCCGCGCTGCAGTTTCTAAAAAAGGTCCAGCTGTTGTTGAAATCCCAGTAAACTTCGGTTTCCAAGAAATCGACGAAAACTCTTACTACGGTTCAGGTTCATACGAACGTTCATTCATCGCTCCTGCCTTGAACGAAGTTGAAATCGACAAAGCAGTTGAAATCTTGAACAATGCTGAACGTCCAGTTATCTATGCTGGTTACGGTGGTGTTAAAGCAGGTGAAGTGATTACTGAATTGTCACGTAAAATCAAAGCACCAATCATCACAACTGGTAAAAACTTTGAAGCCTTTGAATGGAACTACGAAGGTTTGACAGGTTCTGCTTACCGTGTTGGTTGGAAACCAGCCAACGAAGTGGTCTTTGAAGCAGACACTGTTCTTTTCCTTGGTTCAAACTTCCCATTTGCTGAAGTTTACGAAGCCTTCAAGAACACTGAAAAATTCATCCAAGTGGATATCGACCCTTACAAACTTGGTAAACGTCATGCCCTTGATGCTTCTATCCTTGGTGATGCAGGTCAAGCAGCGAAAGCAATCCTTGACAAAGTAAACCCAGTAGAATCTACTCCATGGTGGCGTGCAAACGTTAAGAACAACCAAAACTGGCGTGATTACATGAACAAACTCGAAGGTAAAACTGAGGGTGAATTGCAATTGTACCAAGTTTACAATGCTATCAATAAACATGCTGATCAAGACGCTATCTACTCAATCGACGTAGGTGACACTACTCAAACATCTACTCGTCACCTTCACATGACACCTAAGAACATGTGGCGTACATCTCCACTCTTTGCGACAATGGGTATTGCCCTTCCTGGTGGTATCGCTGCTAAGAAAGACAATCCAGATCGCCAAGTATGGAACATCATGGGTGACGGTGCATTCAACATGTGCTACCCAGACGTTATCACAAACGTTCAATACGACCTTCCAGTTATCAACGTTGTCTTCTCAAATGGTAAATATGCCTTCATCAAGGACAAATACGAAGACACAAATAAACACTTGTTTGGTTGTGACTTCCCTAATGCGGACTACGCGAAAATCGCTGAAGCCCAAGGAGCTGTTGGATTTACAGTTGACCGTATCGAAGACATCGACGCAGTCGTTGCAGAAGCTGTTAAACTCAACAAAGAAGGCAAGACTGTTGTCATCGATGCTCGCATCACTCAACACCGTCCACTTCCAGTAGAAGTACTTGAATTGGATCCAAAACTTCACTCAGAAGAAGCAATCAAAGCCTTCAAGGAAAAATACGAAGCAGAAGAACTCGTACCATTCCGCCTCTTCTTGGAAGAAGAAGGTTTGCAATCACGCGTAATTAAATAATTCCTTCGTGGAACTTAAAAAGATCGGAGTAATCCGGTCTTTTTATGGAGGATAGTAAATGAATTTAAATCAAATAGATATTATCGTTTCAGATGTTCCCCAAGTCTGTGCTGACTTGGAGCGTATTTTGGATAAAAAAGCTGATTATGTTGATGATAATTTTGCGCAGTTCACGATTGGCAGTCACTGTCTCATGTTGTCCCAAAATCATTTGGTTCCTTTGGAAAACTTTCAGTCAGGAATCATTCTTCATATCGAGGTTGAGGATGTAGATCAGAACTACCAACGGTTGAAAGAGATTGGTGTCGAGATTTTACACGGTCCTTGTGAAACGGATTGGGGAACAGATTCCTTGCTTGTTAAAGGCCCTGCTGATCTAGTGCTTGATTTTTATCGTATGAAATAGGGCGCGTTGTCATTTGACGTTAACCTTAGCTATTTTTAAAACAGAAATTGAGAATGTGAATTATTAAAAGATCGGAGTAATCCGGTCTTTTTCTGTTTCCTCTTTCTTATCACAAGATTGTGATAGTTTACATCTTCATAACAAAAGCTTCAAAGTCTTGATTGTTTTGAAAAAAGATTATAAAATATGATTCATAAAAATGAAAGAGGTTTTGAAAATGTCTGAAAAACAAATGAAAATTTTGGGTTGGGTAGCGACTTTCATGTCCGTTATGATGTATGTCTCTTACTTCCCACAAATCATGAATAACTTGGCTGGTCAAAAAGGAAACTTCATCCAGCCCTTGGTCGCAGCCATCAACTGTAGTCTATGGGTTTACTACGGTCTTTTCAAAAAGGAAAGAGATATTCCACTTGCGGCTGCTAATGCGCCAGGTATCGTTTTTGGCCTAGTAACGGCTATCACAGCTTTGGTTTAAAAAGTTTAAAATAGTTAGTATTCTTGTATCCTTTTTTATATTCTGTTAAAATAGAAGCCTAACGAAAGTTTAGGAGTGAATCAAGATGTCGACGAGTTTCTTTTTATTATTTGGCTGTATGATATTAGCGTTTGCTGCCTTTACGTATTTTATGTTCAATGAGTTGATTTTTAGTAGTTATTTAGATGATAAAAAATGTACTGAAAAAACTGAAGGAAAAATCACAAGATATTCTGCATTTCTTTATAACGATGTTAGTCTCCCAGTTGTAGAATACACTGTTGACGGGAATCAGTATAAGGTAGTGGGACCAAAATTTCTTTCTAGCGTATCAAAAACAGTTGCAACACCACTTAATTCTATCGTTTCTGAAGTAAAGTTGGAAGGTTTCGATAATGGAGAAATTCCACAAGTGTTAAGGTATCAGGTACGGCGAAATAGTTTCATTTCTGTAACAAAATCACCACTTATGGAGCGCTTCCCAATCGGCGGAAAGGTTACTGTTTACTATGATCCGAACAAACCTAAACTTTCTTATGTGGAAAGACCGTTAAAGCTAGGTCGATTTTTATGGCTGACTAAATTATCAGTCTATCTTCTTATTCTAATGATGCTTGTTTCAGCTGTTTACATCATGTTTGTCCTTCCAAATCTTGTCAAATAGAAGTTGATTATTTTGTTCCAAAGCTCAACTTTCCATCATACGGTTCTATGTTTATACATAGAATCGTTTTTTGCTGAAGAAATCTTTGAAGAGGATTTCTTTAAAAAATCGAACCCTGAAAATTTGTCGGATTAAATGGAATCATATAATAGTATCATTATTCCGCAGTATTTCACAAGTAAAGGTCTGGATATTGGGGTATAATATAAGTAAATGAAGCAGTAAAATAAGAAAGTGGATAGAGATATGACTGAAAAACTAACTTTTCCAGAAGGGTTCCTCTGGGGTGGTGCAACGGCAGCTAATCAATGTGAGGGTGCATATAATCAGGACGGTCGAGGTCTTGCTAATGTGGATGTGGTACCGATTGGTCCAGATCGTGAAGCCATAATCATAGGTCAGAAAAAGATGTTTTCATTTGAGGAGGGCTATTTTTACCCAGCAAAAGAAGCCATTGATATGTACCATCATTATAAGGAAGATATTGCGCTTTTTGCAGAAATGGGCTTTAAAACTTATCGGTTTTCCATCGCTTGGACTCGGATTTTTCCTCAAGGTGACGAAGCGGAGCCAAATGAAGCTGGTCTAGCCTTTTATGAGGATCTGTTTAAGGAATGTCACAAGTATGGGATTGAACCTCTGGTGACTATTACGCATTTCGACTGTCCAATGCACCTGATTACTGAGTACGGTGGTTGGCGCGATCGTCGCATATTGGCCTTTTACGCAAATCTTTGTCGCACCCTCTTTACCCGTTACAAGGGCTTGGTCAAGTACTGGCTCACCTTCAACGAAATCAATATGATTCTGCATGCACCTTTTTTAGGAGCTGGGATTTGTTTTGAAGAAGGAGAAAATCAAGAACAGGTTAAATACCAAGCAGCCCACCATGAGCTGGTAGCCTCGGCTATGGCGACTAAAATTGCTCACGAAATTGATCCAGAAAACAAGGTGGGATGTATGTTGGCAGCAGGGCAATACTATCCTAACACTGCCCACCCGAGAGACTACTGGGCAGCCATGGAAGAAGACCGTAAGAGTTACTTTTTCATTGATGTTCAAGCACGCGGGGAATACCCAAACTATGCCAAGAAGCAGTGGGAGCGTGAGGGGATAGAAATTGAAATGACGACAGAAGATTTAGATTTATTGAAGAATCACACTGTTGACTTTGTTTCCTTCTCTTACTATGCGAGCCGAGTGGCTTCAGGCGACCCAGAAGTGAGGGATCTGACAGCTGGAAATGTCTTTGCCTCTATCAAAAATCCCTATCTGGAATCCTCAGAATGGGGTTGGCAGATTGACCCACTGGGGCTTCGTATCACTCTCAATGCCATCTGGGATCGTTATCAAAAACCCATGTTCATCGTAGAAAATGGACTCGGTGCTATGGACACGCCAGATGAAAATGGCTACGTAGCAGATGACTATCGGATTGCTTACATAGAGGCCCATATCAAGGCTATGCGAGATGCCATTTACCAAGATGGAGTTAAATTGCTTGGTTATACGACTTGGGGCTGTATCGATCTGGTTTCAGCTGGAACGGGCGAGATGAACAAGCGCTATGGCTTTATCTATGTGGATCGAGATAATGCAGGTCAAGGAAGTCTCAAACGGAGCAAGAAGAAATCCTTCTACTGGTACAAGAATGTCATTGCCAGCAACGGTGCAAGTATTAAGTAGAGCACATTTGTTCACTATTTTTATAAAATCTTCTCCCTACTTTATAAGATGTGAAAAAGAGTTCAATAAGACCAAGCTTTTTGCTATAATGAGGGAAGAAAAATCAGACAGGAGATCAAGATGTCAGAACCATTATTTTTACAATCAGTTATGCAAGAAAAAATCTGGGGAGGAACCAAGCTACGTGATGAGTTTGGTTACGACATTCCAAGTGAAAAAATCGGGGAATACTGGGCTATCTCAGCTCATCCAAATGGGGTTTCAAAGGTGGCTAATGGCCGCTATGAAGGAACAGATCTGGCTAATTTGTATGATGAGCACCGTGAATTGTTTGGCAATCGTCCAGAACCTGTATTTCCACTTTTGACCAAGATTCTCGATGCCAAAGACTGGCTCAGCGTCCAAGTTCACCCAGACGATGCCTATGGACTAGAACACGAAGGCGAACTTGGAAAAACAGAATGCTGGTATATCATCGCAGCAGACGAAGGTTCAGAGATTATCTATGGTCATAATGCCAAGTCAAAAGAAGAACTCCGTCAGCAAATCGAAGCTAAAGACTGGGATGGTCTATTAACAAAAGTCCCTGTTAAGGCTGGAGATTTCTTCTATGTACCAAGTGGAACCATGCACGCTATCGGGGCGGGAATCTTGATTCTTGAAACCCAACAGTCTAGTGATACAACCTATCGTGTCTATGACTTTGACCGTAAGGATGACAAGAACAATTTGCGTGAACTTCACCTTGAAAAATCCATCGATGTCTTGAACATTGGTGAACCCGCAAATAGCCGTCCTGTAACTATCAAAGCTGATGATTTACGTTCCACTCTACTTGTATCCAATGAATTCTTTGCCGTTTACAAGTGGGAAGTTACTGGAAAAGTTGATTTTGAAAAGACAGCTGACTACAGCTTGTTGAGTGTCTTGGCTGGTCAAGGTCAGCTTACTGCTGACGGAAAAAACTATCCAATCCAAAAAGGCAGCCACTTTATCCTACCAAGTGATGTTGAAGCCTGGACCTTGGAAGGACAAGATTTGGAATTGATTGTTAGCCATCCATAAAAAAGAAAGGGCCTGAGCTTATTACTCAAGTCCTTTTTGATTACATAAATTGGGCGATAAAAACCACAACGATGATAATAGGAATGATGAAACGAAGGAGGAAAAGCCAGACTTGGAAAAGTCCTTGTTTCCATGCTCTTTCATCAAGATGGAGTTCCTCCTTAGCAAGAGCCTTCTTAAAGATGTAGCCTGTAAAAAGTGACAGGCAGAGAGCTCCAAATGGCATGAGTAGATTGGAAACCAAGAAGTCCATGGCGTCAAAGAAGGTTTTACCAAAAATGTGAACATCCGCCATAACTCCGTAAGATAGGGCTGAAGGAATGCCAAAGACGAAGGTCAAGATTCCTAAAATGACACTCCATTTAGCCCGCTTGCTGTTGTCCTGATTGGTGATATTTCCCACATTGATTTCCAGCATCACGACAGATGAAGTGACTGTCGCAAAAAGGAAGAGCAAGAGGAAGAGGATGTAGAAAATAGTTCCAAAGGGCATCTTGTCAAAGAGTTGAGGCAAGACGATAAAGAGCAGGCTTGGTCCCCCTTCAGACTGGATATTGAAGGCTGACATGGCTGGGAAAATAGCTAGACCTGCCATGATGGATACCGAGATGTTCATGGCTACGATGGAAATCCCTGACTGGACCAGATTGGTTTTCTTGTCTAAGTAGGAAGCATAGGTCAGCATGGCTGTGACCCCTAGTGAAAGAGCAAAGAAAGATTGTCCTAGAGCATAGAGGAGACCAGCGCTAGTTAGTTTTGAAAAGTCTGGTTTTAGGAAGTAAAGAACCCCTTCCATGGCATTTGGCAAGCTGAGAGAGCGCCCAATGATCACTACAAAGATGATAAAGAGCAGAGGCATCATGACTTTCGAAGCTCTTTCAATCCCTTTTTGAACCCCACGTGATACAATAAAGATATTCAACAAGATGAAGGCTGCTTGAGCTCCTAGGGCAATGGCTGGATTTGAAATGATTGAAGTAAATAACTGAGCATAATCACCCGTTCCACCAAGTTGGAACAATTTCCCAAACTCAATACCAAGATAAACCAGAATCCAACCTCCAATAACACTGTAAAAGGATAGGAGGATAAAGAGGGCAAAGGCACCAATCCAACCGATAAAGTTGTACTTGTTATTCTTGCCTAGTTTTCCAAAGGTTTTGATAGCGGAAACGCCAGCACTACGGCCAAGGGCAAATTCAGCCAGCAGGAGCGGGAAACCGATTAAAATGGTGGAAATGAGAAAGACTAGCAAAAAGCCTCCCCCGCCATTAGCGGCAGTCATGTAGGGGAACTTCCAAACGGCTCCAAGTCCGATGGCTGAACCAGCAGATGCTAGGATAAAGCCCAGTTTCGAGCCCATTGCGATTTTTCTGACATAGTTGAAACTCCGATCTCCTTTTTTAAAATAAGAAAAGGCTACTTGAGTTGTCAAATAGCCCTCTCTCAATGGCTCTTTATGAGCCTTCTGTTTGATTGATAGACTTGACTATCCTATCATGTTTTCTAAGGTCTGTCAAGAAAACCATTTTCAAGTTTTCACACCTTTCTCAAAAAGTTAAAAATTTTTCGCAAAAACGCTTGACTCTGACCTAGGGGGAGGGGTTATACTATCAATGTAATACTCTTCGAAAATCACTTCAAACCACGTCAGCGTCGCCTTACCGTACTCAAGTACAGCTTGCGGCTAGCTTCCTAGTTTGCTCTTTGATTTTCATTGAGTATAAGGAGGAAATCATGTACCATATAAAAGAAGCTGCGCAGCTTTCAGGTGTCTCTGTCAAGACCCTGCACCACTACGATAAGATAGGACTCTTGGTTCCGTTGAAGTCGGAAAACGGCTATCGAACCTACAGTCAAGAGGATTTGGAACGCCTTCAGGTCATTCTGTACTACAAATATCTAGGCTTTTCTTTAGAAAAAATAGCAGAGCTGTTAAAAGGAGAATCATCAGATTTATTGCCCCATTTGACTAGGCAGTTGGACTATCTAACTCGAGAAAGACAACATCTGGATACCTTGATTTCCACCTTGCAAAAAACCATTCAAGAACAAAAAGGAGAAAGAAAAATGACGATTGAGGAAAAATTCACTGGATTTAGCTATCAAGACAATCAAAAATACCACCAAGAAGCGGTAGAAAAATATGGTCAAGAAGTCATGGATCAGGCCCTCGAGCGCCAAAAAGGACGTGAAGACGAGGCTACGACTGCCTTTAACCAAGTCTTTCAAGCCTTGGCTCAAAATCTTCAAGCTGGTCTGCCTGAAACAGCAGCTGAAAACCAAGAGCAAGCAGCTAAGCTCTTGCAAGCCCTTCGTACTTATGGATTTGACTGCTCTATTGAGGTCTTCGGCCATATCGGAAAAGGCTACGTCTATAACCCAGAGTTTAAGGAAAACATTGACAAATTTGGAGCTGGAACAGCCCAGTACACATCAGATGTCATTACCCACTATGTTCAAACTCAGATAAAATAAGCATCGCTGGAGATTTGTCCTGCTCCGCTAAAAAAGCTAAATCTTCTGTTTAACTTTTTAGGGAGCAGGTCATTTTAGTTGTTATCTTTTTGGAAAGCATTCTGGTCCCAGACTCTTTACTTTGTTACTAAAAGAAAATTCTTCTTTAAAGTTTTTGTAGTGACAACTCTGAGTGATTAGCTCGCCTTGATAAAATCAGTAAAAAAAGATATGATAGTAGGAGAAAAACGAGGTTAAGAGTGATGGACAAAAGTAGAATTAAAACAGAAACACAGCAGGTAATTGAAGATGTTTTGGAAAAGGCTGGATTGCGTGAAGGAAGCCTCTTTGTCCTAGGTCTATCTTCTAGCGAAGTTTTAGGCGGCCATATAGGCAAGGAATCCAGTCAAGAAATTGGGGAAATCATTGTGAAGACCATCCTAGATATCCTAGAGGAAAAAGGAATTCATCTAGCCGTTCAAGGTTGTGAACACGTCAATCGAGCCCTCGTTGTTGAACGTCAGCTGGCAGAGCAGTTTGGTCTGGAAATCGTCAGTGTCCTTCCGACTCTTCATGCGGGAGGTTCGGGTCAGTTGGCAGCCTTCAAGTTTATGCAGGATCCAGTTGAGGTCGAATTTATCAAGGCTCATGCTGGATTAGATATCGGAGATACCGCAATTGGTATGCATGTCAAGCATGTGCAGGTTCCGATTCGACCAGTTTTGCGTGAGATTGGTCATGCCCATGTAACAGCTCTAGCTAGTCGTCCAAAACTCATCGGGGGTGCGCGTGCGCAGTATCCAGAAGATTCTATTAGAAAGATATGAGAATGAAAAAGAGAAAAGAACAGTTTCAAAAAAACCTAAAGTATTCTATTCGTAAATTGACTGTTGGAGTTGGTCCTGTAGCAATCGGGGCCTTTCTTGTTGGTGCTAGTTTGTTATCAGCTGGTAGAGTCCAAGCAGATGAATTAGCTGAAGTGAATTCAGTCCATTATCGATATTTGACGGAGCAAGAATTAACCGAGTCTGAAAAAGCCTTGATTCATCATGAAGTTCCTACAGAATTTCATGATGAAGATATTATTTATGTCGTTTATCGCAAGAAGGCAACTAACAGTCAACAACTTCCCTATACAGGAAGTAAAGAATTTGCTTTAGCAGGTTTTGGTCTTGCAACAGCATCTTTAGCTGTTTTTTTGGTGTCTAAAAAACAGCGTCAGAAAGTTCTTGGAGTGCTTTTGATTGGTTCTCTTGGTGTCAGCAACTTCATTCCTTTTGCTACTTTTGCCTTTGAGAATAAAGAATTACTTTCTTACAATCAAACACTCTCGGCCTCCTCAAATGAAGAACTAACGAAAGGTGTGATCGATATTGAAGGATATGAGTATATTGGTTATTTTAAAGGAACTGACACAAAAGTAGCTAGTTTTTCTAAAAAAGGGAAATCTCTAGTCCAAGACAATGCCCTAGATTATACTGGAAAACTTGAAAGCAAGGATACTCAGGAAGCTGGCAAGGAAGGCGAATCTCTAATTCAAGATAGTTTGCCAGCCTATACTGGAAAACTTGAAAGCAAAGGTACTCAGGAGTCTGGTAAGGAAGGCCAATCCCTCGTTCAAAACAGTTTACCAGCCTATACTGGAAAACTTGAGAGCAAGGGTACTCAGGAATCTGGTAAGGAAGGCCAATCCCTCGTTCAAGATAGTTTGCCAGCGTATACTGAAAAGCTTGAGAGCAAGGGCACTCAAGAAGTAGGTAAAGAAGGCGAATCCCTCGTTCAAGATAGTTTGCCAGCCTATACTGAAAAGCTTGCAAGCAAAGGCACTCAAGAAGTAGGTAAAGAAGGCGATTCCCTTGTCCAAGATAGTTTGCCAGCATATACTGGGAAACTTGAAAGTAAAGGCACTCAGGAGTCTGGTCAAGAGGGTGATTCCCTTGTTCAAGATAGTTTGTCAGCGTATACTGAAAAGCTTGAAAGCAAAGGCACTCAGGAGTCTGGTCAAGAGGGTGATTCCCTTGTTCAAGATAGTTTGCCAGCGTATACTGGCAAGCTTGAAAGCAAGGGCACTCAAGAAGTAGGTAAAGAAGGCGATTCCCTTGTCCAAGATAGTTTGCCAGCCTATACTGAAAAGCTTGAAAGTAAAGGTAGCCAAGAACCCGGCAAGGAAGGCGATTCCCTTGTCCAAGATAGTTTGCCAGCCTATACTGAAAAGCTTGAAAGTAAGGGGACTCAGGAATCCGGCAAAGAGGGTGAATCCTTAGTTCAAGATAGTTTGCCAACGTATACTGGGAAACTTGAAAGCAAAGGTACACAAGAACCCGGCAAGGAAGGCGAATCTCTAATTCAAGATAGTTTGTCAACCTATACTGAAAAGCTTGCAAGCAAGGGCACTCAAGAAGTAGGTCAAGAAGGCGAGTCCCTTGTTCAAGATAGTTTGTCAGCCTATACTGGAAAACTTGAAAGTAAGGGTACCCAAGAAGTAGGTAAAGAAGGTGACTCCCTTGTTCAAGATAGTTTGCCAGCGTATACTGAAAAGCTTGAAAGTAAAGGCACTCAGGAACCCGGTAAAGAAGGTCAATCTCTAATTCAAGATAGTTTGCCAGCGTATACTGAAAAGCTTGAAAGTAAAGGTACACAAGAACCCAGCAAGGAAGGTGACTCCCTTGTTCAAGAGGACCTTCCAGAATATACAGTAACTGAAGGAACAATTACTAAAGACACAATCGCAGAGATTGACTACCAGACGGAAATCATTGATGATCCTACAAAGTACACTGATGAAGAAACAGTGGTTCAAAACGGTGAAAAAGGGATCCAAGTTACCAAAACGACTTATAAAACTGTCGAAGGTGTTGAGACTGACCAAGTTTTAAATACAACAACCACTGTCATCAAAGAACCAGTCACTAAAAAAATAAGCCGTGGTACGAAACCAATAGAAGGCACTCTTGTAGAAGAAAGTCTTGAAAAAATTCCGTTTAAGGAGATAGTCGAAGAAGATGCGCAACTGAAAAAGGGCGATAAAGTTACGGTCCAAGAAGGAAAAGACGGTCAGAAAAAGGTTATCAAAACCTACAAGACCATCAAAGGAATCAAGACGCAGGAAGCTCCTGAAATTCTTGAACAGGTCATCGAGTTAGCCCAAGACCGTATTGTTAAACTAGGTACCAAAAACTTCGAAAAGCCAGTGTTGACTTTTTCAAGGGTTGATATTCAGGATTTGAAACGCTCATCTCAGATTCACTATAATCTGGAAAATCCAAGTAAGGCAGCGATTAAATCGATTACTTTAACCCTGAAAAAAGGCGACGAAGTCGTCAAAACCATGACGGTTTCACCGGATAACTTGACTGCAACTCTAACAGATTTGCAATATTACAAGGATTATAAACTCGAAACAAAAATGGTTTATGATCGTGGTGAAGGAAACGAGGAAGAAATTCTCAAAGAAGAACCACTGAGAATTGATTTAAAAAAGGTCGAAGTTAAAAATATAAAAGAGACAAGCCTCATAAGTGTTGACGACAATGGCGTGGAAACGGATAGTAGCTTCTTAACCTCTGTTCCAAGTGATGTAAGGCCTTACTATCTAAAAATTGCTACACGTGATAATAAGGTGACGCGTCTTGCGATTGACAAAATTGAAGAAGTGACAGTCGATGGGAAAACACTTTATAAGGTCACTGCCAAAGCGCCTGACCTCGTTCAGCATACAGATGGCAACCAGCTCAGTGAAGAATACATCCATTATTTTGCCAAACCAAAAACTCATGAGGATAATGTCTACTACGATTTCAATGAACTTGTAAAAGCAATGCAGGCCAATCCGTCTGGTGAATTTAAAATTGGTGCGGACTTGAATGCGGTCAATGTTCCCGCAGCTGGTAAATCATATGTAACGACGAAGTTCCGAGGCAAGCTATCAAGTGTGGACGGTCAACAGTATACGATTCATAACATGGAACGTCCACTATTAGGTGATACCGAAGGCGCCCACATCCATGACCTTAACCTTGGTAAGGTAAACATTCATATGCCATGGGCCAATAGAGTTGCTCCCTTGGCTGCTGTTGTAAAAAATACAACGGTCAATAATGTGAAAGTAATGGGTACAGTTGTTGGAAATAATGACGTATCAGGTTTGATCAATAAAATTGATAATAACGGCAGATTAACAAATGTGGCATTCATTGGTAAGCTTCATGCTGGTGGGAATCAAGGCGCCTTTCTTGCTGGAATTGTTGGAGAAAACTGGAAAGGTTCTGTTGAGAAGGCCTATGTTGATGCACAAATAACGGGTAATAAAGCGAAAGTTGCAGGCATCGCCTATTGGTCACAAAATGGTGGGGACAACCATGCAGTTTATCGAGACGGAGCCATTAAAAAATCTGTAGCTAAAGGTACTATCGATGTCAGAGAACCGATTAGCGCGGGCGGTGTTGTAGGCAGTACAAATGCCTTGGGCTCCGTTGAAGATACTGTTTCAATGATGAAAGTTAAAAATGGTGAGATTTTCTATGGCTCATCTGATATTGATGATGATCCTTATTGGACAGGTGACCGCTTAAATCGAAACTTTGTTGTTACTGGTGTGAGTGAAGGAAAATCTTCATATAGATATTCTAAACAACAGCATCGTATTAAGCCTATTTCGCAAGAAGAAGCAGACAAGAAAATTGCTGCTTTGGGAATCACAGCGCATGAGTATGAAATCAATGAGCCTATTGTAGATAAATTAAACCGTTTGACACAGCGTGAAGACGAGTACAAGGCCACTCAAGACTACAGAGCTGACCGCGAACTTGCCTATCGCAATATTGAAAAATTACAACCATTCTATAATAAGGAGTGGATTGTCAATCAAGCTAATAAACTAAATGCTAGCTCAAACTTGGTGACCAAAGAAGTCCTTTCTGTTACTGGTTTGAAAAATGGACAGTTTGTAACAGACTTGTCAGCTATTGATCAGATCATGATTCACTATGCTGATGGTACCAAAGAAGAATTGGCCGTTACTGCCAAAGCTGACTCTGATGTAAAACAAGTCAAAGAGTACGAAGTGGCCAACCAGAATATCGTTTATACGCCAAATATGCTAGTGAAAGATCGTTCTGGTTTGATTGCAAAGGCAAAAGAAACATTATCCAGTGTAGAATTGATTTCTCCTGAAGTGCGCGCTCTTATGGACAAGCGGAACAAATCGCAAGAAAATACAGATGAACGAAGAAATGGCTACATTCGTGATTTGTTCTTAGAAGAAAGTTTTGTTGAAGTAAAACAAAATCTTGGAAATTTGGTGAAACAAATTGTTGAAAATGAAGATCATCAACTAAATGATGATGAAGCTGCTCAACGCGCTTTCATTAAGAAAGTTGAAGACAATAAGGCCAACATTATGATGGGGCTTGCTTATTTGAACCAATACTATGGCATTAAATATGATGGATTGTCGATCAAAGAGATTATGATGTTTAAACCAGATTTCTATGGTAAGAACGTGAATGTCTTAGATCGCTTGATCACTATCGGCTCAAAAGAGAACAATCTTAAGGGCGACCAATCCCAAGATGCGTATAGTCGAGTGATTGCAGGTGCTACAGGTAAAGGAAGCCTTCATGAGTTTCTAACATATAACATGAAATTGTTTACAAATGAAACCGATATGAATGTTTGGTTTAAAAAGGCAATTGAAAAGAATGCTTATGTGGTAGAACAGCCATCATTGAACCCCGATTTTGCTCATAAGAAGTATCGTCTATATGAAGGGATTAATAATGGCGTGCATGGTCGGATGATTCTGCCTTTATTAAACCTGAAGAACTCGCATCTCTTCATGATTTCGACCTATAATACCATTTCTTTCAGTGCTTTTGAAAAATATGGTAAAAATACTGAGGAAGCTCGTGAAGCCTTCAAGAGTGAAATCAATAAGAGAGCAAAAGAGCAGGTGAACTACTTAGACTTTTGGTCAAAATTAGCTGCCGATAATGTACGCAATAAGCTCCTCAAGAGTGAAAATAGTGTTCCAACACCTGTTTGGGATAATCATGATGCGCCGGGTATCGGTTGGGCAAACCGATATGGTCACAAGGATGGGAAACCAGATTATGCTCCGATTCGAGAGTTCTTTGGACGGATCCATAAATATCATGGCTATCAGTATGGATATGGTGCTTACGCCTATATCTTTGCCGCTCCAAATCAGCAAGATGCTGTCTACTTTGTTATGACAGAGTTGATAAGTGATTTTGGTACATCGGCTTTTACGCATGAAACGACTCACGTGAATGATCGTATGGCTTACTATGGTGGTTGGTATCATCGTGAAGGGACGGACTTAGAGTCCTTTGCGCAAGGTATGCTCCAGTCACCATCGTTGACAAATCCAAATGGTGAATACGGCGCCTTAGGTTTGAACATGGCTTATGAACGTCAGAATGATGGCAATCAAATCTACAATTATGATCCAAATAAGTTAAAAAACCGTGAAGAAATTGATCACTATATGAAGAACTATAATGAGGCTCTGATGATGCTGGACCATCTAGAAGCAGATGCAGTTATTGGAAAACACTTGGACGACAACGGCAAGTGGTTCAAGAAGATGGACCGAGAATGGCGTACGAACGCTGAGCGAAACAATCTGAAAGGCGAGCCACATCAATGGGATAAATTACGTGATTTAACGGATAATGAGAAGAAATTGACGATTACGAGCATTGATCAATTGGTTGATCATAACTTCGTTACAAAACATGGTATGCCAGGGAATGGACGTTATCGTTCGGAAGGTTTTGACAGTGCTTACCAAACCGTAAATATGATGTCGGGTATCTTTGGTGGTAATACTAGCAAGAGTACAGTTGGTTCGATTTCGTTTAAACATAATGCTTTCCGTATGTGGGGATACTATGGTTATCTTAACGGATTTATTGGTTACGCTTCAAACAAATATAAGGCGGAAGCTAGCAAGGAAAACAAAGGGTTGTTGGGTGATGACTTCATTATCAAGAAAGTCTCTGATGGCCAATTTGATACTCTTGAAGCATGGAAGAAACATTGGTATAAGGAAGTCTATGACAAAGCTCAAAACGGCTTCACTACAATCGAAATCAATGGCAGATCTATCTCTACTTATGCTGAGTTGAAGTCCTTATTTGATGAAGCTGTTCAAAAAGACCTAGATAGCATGGAAAATCCAAATATAAAGAATCATTATAAAAATACTGAAGATCTTAAATGGAAGGTTTACAAACAGCTCCTTCAAAAATCAGATGGATTCTCTGGAGATTTATTCGCCAAAACATCGTTATAGAGTCGATATGACTAAAAAGGTGGATCAGCTTAAGCTGCATCTGCCTTTTTGTGCTATACTTAAGATATGCATAGAAAAACAGTGATTGATTTTAGAGCTTTGGGGGAGAGATACACTTTTACCCAGCCGATTAAAGAGTTAAAAACGAGAGATTTATCAGAAGTGGCAGACTTGCTGGCACAAGTGGAAAGCTACCAAGAGCAAGGTTATTATGTCGTGGGCTATGTCAGCTATGAGGCTGCACCTGCATTTGAGGAAAAATTAGCAGTTCATAAAGCTCCTTTACTGGCAGAGTATCTGCTCTATTTTACAGTTCATGATAGGGTGGAAACATCTCCTATTCCTCTGACTTATGAGGAAGTGGATCTGCCTTCAAAGTGGCAGGAAGTAACATCTGAAGCAGACTATGAAAAGGCTATTGCCCAGATTCACCATCATCTGCGTCAGGGGGACACCTATCAGGTCAATTACACTGTCCAACTCAAGCAAGATTTAAGTGCCAATCCTTTTGACATTTACAATCGCATGGTGGTAGAACAGGAGGCGGGCTACAATGCCTATATTGAACACGATGAGATGGCAGTGATTTCTATGAGTCCAGAGCTCTTTTTTGAGCAAAATGACCGGGAATTAACGACTCGCCCGATGAAGGGAACAACCCAGCGGGGAGTGACTGACGATGAAGATTTGAAAGAGGCAGCTTGGTTGGAGCAAGATCCTAAAAATCGCTCTGAAAATATGATGATTGTGGACCTCTTACGCAACGATATGAACCGTATTTCTGAAGTGGGCAGTGAACATGTAGAACGTCTGTGTCAAGTGGAGCAGTATTCGACTGTTTGGCAGATGACCTCAACCATCAAGAGTCAGTTGCGAGAGGATGTGGACTTGGTTGCCGTTTTTCGGTCTCTCTTTCCTTGTGGTTCCATAACGGGTGCACCCAAAATTGCGACCATGGAAATCATCAAGGACTTGGAGCCACCCCCGCGTGGAGTCTACTGCGGAACGATTGGTCTCTTGGTTCCAAATGGGCGACGAATTTTCAATGTCGCCATTCGGACTATTCAACTGCATCTAGGGAAAGCCATCTATGGAGTGGGTGGCGGCATTACTTGGGATAGCACTTGGCAATCTGAATACCGTGAGGTTCATCAAAAGGCGGCAGTGCTTTATCGTAAACAAGCACGTTTCCAATTGATTACTACAGGGAAAATCAGCCAGAAGAGCTTGCTGTTTGAAGATCAACATCTGGAAAGACTGACAAAGGCGAGTCGTTATTTTGCCTATCCTTTTGATCCGAAAAACCTGAGACAAAAGATAGAGGCAGAGTGCCGAGCTTGTGATTCCCACCAGGACTACCGTTTGCGAATCAGCCTTAGCAAGTCTGGAGAGATAGAACTCAGTCGCCAAATCTTAACACCCCTTAGTCCAAGTTTCTGCAAAGCCAAACTTTGTCTGCAAGAAGCAGATTTGAATCAAGCGTTTACCTACTTTAAAACAACTCATAGACCGCATTTGAGCCTAGGGGAGCAAGAGAAGATTTACCACAATAAGTCAGGAGAACTGCTTGAGACCTCCATTGGAAATCTGGTTCTGAAAATCGCTGGAAAACTCTACACACCGCCTACCAGTCTAAGAATTTTGCCAGGAATCTACCGCCAGCATTTGCTGGAAACAGGACAGATAGAGGAAAAAGTTCTGACTTTGGCAGACTTGAACCAAGCGGAGGCTGTCTATGGCTGTAATGCGGTCAGAGGTTTGTATGAGTTGGAAGTGATATAACTATGGATTTTTCAATTAAATTTTAGATTTATTTCTGAATATTTAATATTTGATTTGAAAGCAAAATAAAGTATATGGTATACTATAGGTATAAATCATTAAAACAATGGAGATTTTTATGAAAAAATCAAAAAAAATTTTAGTAACCAGCTTAGCAACTGCAACACTGGGGCTTATTTCATTTGCAGATACAACTGGAGACTTTCCTTTTTCGGCTCAGCATGTTTCTGCTCAAGAAAAGGATGCATCTAAAAACGGTAAGATTGTAAAAGAGAATACAACTTCGGCGCCAAATCAAGCTGAGAAATCGAAAACACCAGCGCAAAAACCTGCTGAGAAATCGAAAACACCAGCGCAAAAGCCTGCTGAGAAACCAAAAACACCAGCTCAAAACCCTGCTGAGAAACCAAAAACACCAGCACCAAAACCTGCGCCGAAGCCGGCACCAAAACCCGCGCCGAAGCCGGCACCAAAACCCGCGCCGAAGCCAGCACCAAAACCCGCGCCGAAGCCGGCACCAAAACCCGCGCCGAAGCCGGCACCAAAACCCGCGCCGAAGCCGGCACCAAAACCTGCGCCGAAGCCGGCACCAAAACCTGCGCCGAAGCCGGCACCAAAACCTACGCCGAAGCCAGCACCGAAACCCGCGCCGAAGCCGGCACCAAAACCCGCGCTGAAGCCGGCACCAAAACCGACTGAAAAAGCTAAAGAAACAACTCCTAAACAGGATAAATCACAATCTAAAGTTCAGTCTGGCTGGGTAGAAAATTACTACCTCAAATCAGATGGAAAGAGAGCTAAAAATGAATGGGTAGATGGTGGTCGTTATTATGTTGATTCTGATGGAAAAAAGGTTAAAAGTGACTGGATTTATGATAAAAACTATGGTTCATATTATTATCTAACAGCAGAAGGAAGCTCTGCTCGTAATAAATGGGTAGGTAGATATTATCTCAAATCAGATGGTAAGATGGCCAAGAATGAATGGGTAGACGGCGGTCGTTATTATGTTGAATCAGATGGTAAAATGGCTAGGGACAAATGGGTAGATGGTGGCCGTCACTATGTAGGATACGATGGTGTGCGGCAACCAAAACTAGATGGGAAGCAGTACAATGCTGCTTTAAATAAAGCGAAAAGCTATAATTCGGTTTTACATATGTCAAAAAAAGATCTCTATGGCCAATTAACGTGGAATGGTTTTTCAAGTTCAGCAGCGCAGTATGCCATCGATCACTTGAATGCAGATTACAAAGCAAATGCCTTAATTAAAGCAAGAGAATACCGAAAATATAACAATCTCTCAAAAACCCAAATTTATGACTGGCTAACTTCTCCTTATGTTGGAAAATTTACAAAAGAAGAAGCCAACTATGCAATTCAACATTTAGGTGACTAATTTTTACAAATAGTGAAGCAAATGAGATGTTTTAATTTTGGCTTGTAGCCTGCAAACCTTTGCACAAATGAGACGATTTTGTTATACTATATCTGTAAGCATTTTCAATTAAAAAGGAGAAGACGATGAGTCAAAAGATTATTGGGATTGACCTTGGTGGAACATCTATCAAGTTTGCAATTTTAACTCAAGAGGGAGAAATCCAAGAAAAATGGTCTATCAAGACTAATATTTTGGATGAAGGAAGCCATATTGTAGATGATATGATTGAGTCTATTCAACATCGTTTGGACTTGCTTGGATTGTCAGCCACAGACTTCCGAGGGATTGGGATGGGATCACCTGGTGTGGTTGACCGTGAGAAAGGGACTGTTATCGGTGCCTACAATCTAAACTGGAAAACCCTTCAACCGATTAAAGAAAAGATTGAAAAAGCCTTGGGTATTCCATTCTTCATTGATAATGATGCCAACGTTGCTGCTCTTGGTGAGCGCTGGATGGGTGCTGGTGAAAACCAACCAGACGTTGTCTTTATGACACTTGGTACCGGTGTTGGTGGCGGTATCGTGGCAGAAGGCAAATTGCTTCACGGTGTTGCTGGTGCAGCAGGTGAGCTTGGCCACATCACTGTTGACTTTGACCAACCAATCGCATGTACCTGTGGTAAAAAAGGCTGTTTGGAGACAGTTGCTTCAGCAACAGGGATTGTCAACTTGACTCGTCGTTATGCGGATGAGTATGAAGGTGATGCAGCCTTGAAACGTTTGATTGACGATGGTGAAGAAGTAACTGCTAAAACTGTCTTTGACCTTGCAAAAGAAGGAGACGACCTTGCCTTGATCGTTTACCGTAACTTCTCACGTTACTTGGGAATCGCTTGTGCTAATATCGGTTCAATCCTCAACCCTTCAACAATCGTTATCGGTGGTGGGGTGTCAGCTGCGGGAGAATTCCTTCTCCAAGGCGTGCAAAAGGTTTATGATGAAAATACCTTCCCTCAAGTACGTACATCCACAAAATTGGCTCTTGCAACTCTAGGAAATGACGCTGGAGTTATCGGAGCAGCATCACTTGTATTGCAATAAGATAATAAAAGGAGAAAAACACTACTTTAAAGCCAGTGATTTTCCTCCTTTCTTTTTTTATGCTATACTAGTTAAGACTATAAATGAGGTGAGAGTAAATGACAAAAGCAGATACGATTTTTAAAGAGAATATTGAACGAATCCTCAAAGACGGTGTCTTTTCTGAACAAGCACGTCCTAAGTACAAGGATGGAACTGTTGCCAACTCCAAGTATGTAACAGGTGCATTTGCCGAGTATGACTTGGCTAAGGGGGAATTTCCCATCACAACCTTGCGTCCCATTGCGATCAAATCTGCCATCAAGGAAGTACTCTGGATTTACCAAGATCAGTCTAATAGTCTAGAAGTGCTAAATAGCAAGTACAATGTTCACTACTGGAATGACTGGGAAGTGGGATATACGGGAACCATTGGTGAACGCTATGGGGCAGTCGTTAAGAAACACGATATCATTAATAAGATTCTCAAGCAGTTGGAAGCCAATCCTTGGAATCGTCGCAATATCATCTCTCTCTGGGATTATCAGGCTTTTGAGGAGACGGACGGCCTCCTTCCATGCGCTTTTCAGACCATGTTTGATGTCCGTCGTGTTGATGGGGAAATCTATCTGGATGCGACTTTGACCCAGCGTTCGAATGATATGTTGGTGGCCCACCACATTAACGCCATGCAGTACGTGGCCTTACAGATGATGATTGCCAAGCATTTCGGCTGGAAGATTGGGAAGTTTTTCTATTTTATCAACAACCTCCATATCTATGATAATCAATTTGAACAAGCAGAGGAATTGCTTCGTCGGGAGCCATCAAACTGCCAACCTCACTTGGTTTTAAATGTTCCTGATGGGACCAATTTCTTTGATATCAAAGCGGAAGACTTTGAGTTGGTTGACTATGATCCAGTTAAGCCGCAGCTGAAGTTTGATTTGGCTATTTAAGAAATAAAAAGAAGTTGAGAAATCTCAACTTCTTTTGTATATTAATGTGATACGCGGCGGCGAGCTGCTTTTTTACGGTTTTCTTCGATGAAAGCTGCTTTTTGCTCTTCTGGCTCAATCACTTTCTTTTTAATTGCGTATACTGCACCTGCAACGGCAGCGACAGTTCCTGCGACACCTGTTACAAGACCTTTAGCGAATCCTTTAGCCATGAGTCTTCCTCCTTTATCTTCCCGATCAGCCAGACTCCTCAAGAGGTAGCATTTTTCTGACTGACCTTTTTATGATATAATAATAGTAACGAAAAAATGGGAATTTTTCAAGGAAAAAAGATGAAAACAAAAATAATTGTGATTGTTGGACCGACTGCTGTTGGTAAGACAGCCCTTGCTATTGAAGTAGCCAAGCGCTTTGGTGGAGAGGTGGTCAGCGGTGACAGTCAGCAAGTATACAGAGGGTTGGATATTGGGACGGCCAAGGCCAGCCCAGAGGAGCAAGCAGCTGTTCCTCATCATTTGATTGATGTCAGAGAGGTGACCGAGTCTTACTCGGCTTTTGATTTTGTTTCAGAAGCTAAGAAGGCTATTGAGGATATTCATAACCGTGGTAAGCTTGCTATTATCGCGGGTGGTACAGGGCTTTATATCCAGAGCTTGCTGGAAGGATACCATCTAGGTGGAGAAACACCTCATGAGGAGATTTTAGCTTATCGGGCTAGCTTGGAGCCTTATTCAGATGAGGAATTAGCCCATCTCGTGAAGCAAGCAGGTCTTGAAATTCCCCAGTTTAACCGTCGTCGTGCTATGCGTGCCTTGGAGATTGCCCATTTTGGTCAGGATTTGGAAAATCAAGAGACTTTGTATGAACCACTGATTATCTGCTTGGACGATGAACGCAGTCAGCTTTATGAACGTATCAACCGCCGAGTAGATCTGATGTTTGAGGCTGGTCTTTTGGATGAGGCCAAGTGGCTCTTTGAGCATTATCCAGATGTGCAGGCAGCCAAAGGCATTGGCTACAAGGAACTCTTTCCTTATTTCCGTGGGGAGCAGACCTTGGAGGCAGCCAGCGAGAGTCTCAAGCAGGCAACTCGTCGCTTTGCCAAGCGTCAGTTGACCTGGTTCCGTAATCGCATGCAGGTCACCTTTTATCAGATAGGAGAGCCTGGAGTGCAGGACCGCATTTTAAGCCAGATAGAGGAGTTTTTAGATGATTGAAACGGAGAAAAAAGAGGAACGGGTCCTACTCATTGGTGTAGAACTGCAGGGAATGGACAATTTTGACCTCTCCATGGAAGAATTGGCCAGTCTGGCTAAGACAGCTGGGGCAGTCGTTATAGATAGCTACAGGCAAAAACGTGAAAAGTATGACTCCAAGACCTTCGTTGGTTCTGGTAAGTTGGAAGAGATCGCGCGGATGGTAGATGCAGAAGAAATTACTACTGTCATTGTCAATAATCGTTTGACTCCACGGCAAAATGTCAATCTAGAAGAAGTTCTGGGAGTTAAGGTTATTGACCGTATGCAGTTGATTCTGGATATCTTTGCCATGCGGGCTCGAAGCCATGAAGGTAAACTCCAAGTCCACCTGGCCCAGCTCAAATATCTCTTGCCTCGCTTGGTTGGTCAGGGGATTATGCTCAGCCGCCAGGCAGGGGGAATTGGTTCCCGTGGGCCTGGTGAAAGCCAGCTGGAACTGAACCGTCGTAGTGTTCGCAATCAAATCACAGATATCGAGCGCCAGCTCAAAGTGGTTGAGAAAAATCGGGCGACAGTCAGAGAAAAACGTCTGGAGTCAAGCACCTTTAAGATTGGTTTGATTGGTTACACCAATGCTGGGAAGTCAACCATCATGAACACCTTGACCAGTAAGACCCAGTATGAAGCAGACGAGCTGTTTGCGACTCTGGATGCGACAACTAAAAGCATCCATCTAGGGGGCAATCTTCAGGTGACCTTGACTGATACGGTTGGCTTTATCCAGGATTTGCCAACAGAATTGGTGTCCAGTTTCAAGTCAACCTTGGAAGAAAGCAAGCATGTGGATCTTCTAGTTCATGTCATTGATGCCAGCAATCCTTATCACGAGGAGCATGAAAAAACGGTTCTGTCTATTATGAAAGACTTGGATATGGAGGATATTCCTCGTCTGACCCTTTATAATAAAGCGGATTTGGTGGAGGATTTCACGCCTACCCAAACGCCGTATGCCCTCATTTCTGCCAAGTCTGAGGATAGTCGTGAGCAGTTGCAAGCATTGTTTTTGGAGAAGATCAAGGAGATTTTTGAAGCCTTTACTCTACGGGTGCCTTTTTCTAAGTCCTACAAGATTCATGATTTGGAAAGTGTGGCGATTCTTGAAGAACGTGACTACCAAGATGATGGAGAAGTGATTACAGGCTACATTTCCGAGAAAAATAAATGGAGGTTAGAGGAATTTTATGACTGATATTAAAACTTTGGCTCTAAAGTATGGGGGTTATACAAGTCTGGATAAGGTCTATCTGGATCAGCTTCTAGCTGGCAAAACAGAACAAGAGCAGTTGGCACTTATCACCCCCCCGCCTAGTGTAGTGAATGCTTACTTTGCTGAACTCTACCAGAAAAAGAGTCCTGAAGCTGCGACGGATTATTTTTCAGAAGTCAGTCAGGAACTGAATCTTTACAATACTGAACCTAGTTTCACCTCAGAAAACAAGCCCTTTATTCGGCTTAATCTGTCTGGTAAATCCTTTGGGTTTTGCTATGAGAGTGAGGGCCTGGGGCGAATTTTCTCTGAAAATGAAGAGGAAATCTCGGATGACTTACTTTTTGAGATTGCGCAAATTTTCCCCCATCAACTTGTCTTTGAAGAGTCTGGAAAGATTTACATGAAGCCTGTCGAGGACGAGGAAGTTGTTAGTGTGGAAAGTGTCACAGTCTTGACAGATTTGGAAAGTTTAGCAGATGGTCGCAAGCGTCTCAAAGGGTATAGCCAAGAGGATTTACTGCAAGAAGCTGCTGCTTTTTCTGGCAAGCGCTATTTTCGATCGGAAAATCGCACAGCCATGTTATATATTGATTAATTAGAAAGTATCGAATGGATATTCAATTTTTAGGAACAGGGGCTGGTCAGCCCTCTAAAGCCCGCAACGTCTCTAGTCTCGCCCTGAAACTCTTGGACGAGATTAACGAAGTCTGGCTCTTTGACTGTGGAGAAGGAACGCAAAATCGCATTCTGGAAACCACGATTCGACCACGGAAGGTCAGCAAAATCTTTATCACTCACTTGCATGGAGACCACATCTTTGGCTTGCCAGGTTTTCTCTCTAGCCGTGCCTTTCAAGCTAATGAAGAGCAGACAGATTTGGACATCTATGGACCTCAAGGGATCAAGTCATTTGTCTTAACCAGTCTTCGTGTGTCAGGTTCTCGCTTGCCTTACCGCATTCATTTTCATGAGTTTGACCAAGATTCTCTAGGGAAAATCCTTGAGACCGATAAATTCACTGTGTATGCAGAGGAGCTGGACCACACTATTTTCTGCGTTGGTTATCGTGTCATGCAAAAGGACTTAGAAGGAACCTTGGATGCTGAAAAACTTAAGGCTGCTGGTGTTCCGTTTGGCCCGCTTTTTGGAAAAATAAAAAACGGTCAGGACGTTGTTCTCGAAGACGGAACTGAAATCAAGGCAGCAGACTATATCTCAGCACCTCGACCTGGTAAGATTATTACTATTCTGGGTGACACCCGAAAAACCAATGCCAGTGTGCGTCTAGCTGTCAACGCCGATGTCTTGGTTCACGAGTCGACTTATGGCAAGGGAGATGAAAAAATTGCTCGCAATCACGGTCACTCAACCAATATGCAGGCAGCACAAGTAGCAGCAGAAGCCGGTGCCAAGCGCCTCTTGCTCAATCATATCAGCGCCCGCTTCCTCTCAAAAGATATCAGCCAGCTCAAGAAAGATGCGACTACTGTTTTTGAAAATGTCCATGTGGTCAAAGACTTGGAAGAAGTGGAAATCTAGCAGTTATTGAAAGGACGAAGCATGTCTACTATTCTCATTACAGGAGCTAGCGGTGGCCTAGCCCAAGAAATGGTCAAACTCTTGCCAGATGACCAACTCATCTTACTAGGTAGAAACAAGGAAAAACTGTCGGAGCTATATGGAAATCATCCCCATGTAGAATTGATTGAAATCGATATTACTGATGACTCGGTTCTAGAATCTCTGGTAGCTGACCTCTATCTCCGTTATGGTAAAATTGATGTCTTAATCAACAATGCTGGCTATGGAATTTTTGAAGACTTTGATCAGATTTCTAATCAAGACATTCACCAGATGTTTGAGGTCAATACCTTTGCTCTGATGAATCTGTCTCGTCGTCTTGCGGCTCGTATGAAGGAGAGGGGAAAAGGGCATATCATCAATATCGTCAGCATGGCAGGTTTGATAGCGACTAGCAAGTCCAGTCTCTACTCAGCGACAAAGTTTGCAGCGATTGGATTTTCAAACGCTCTGCGCCTCGAACTGATGCCCTATGGTGTCTATCTAACGACGGTCAATCCAGGACCGATTCGTACTGCCTTTTTTGACCAGGCAGACCCAGATGGCAGCTACCTCAAGTCGGTTGACCGTTTTCTCTTAGAACCAGATGCAGTCGCTAGAAAGATTGTCAAAACCATAGGAAAAAACAAACGGGAACTCAATCTCCCAGTTTTGTTGAACCTAGCCCATAAGTTTTATACCCTCTTTTCCAAGCTAGCTGATAAGTTGGCAGGGGGAATCTTTAATTATAAGTAAAAAAGTTCCTTACAAAAGGAACTTTTTTATAATATTTAACTGAGTGTCAAAAATTGTTTGATTTTGTTTTAAAACTACATTCATATTTTTAAAATCCTCTACAAATTTTAGAAAAAACAATCAAAATTATGTTTTTTTGTATTTAGAGCATTGAAATTCCCTATATTATTTTATAAAATAAGAGTAAAAGACTATGAAAAAGTAATACGCTTACAATGAAATGGAAGCGGTTACTAAAGGAGGATTTTATGGAAAAAGGCCATTGGAATCGTAAAAGAGTCTACAGCATTCGTAAGTTTGCCGTAGGCGCTTGCTCTGTTATGATTGGAACCTGTGCGGTTCTATTTGGAGGAAGTGTCATTGGAGAATCACCAGTTTTCGCGGATGAAACTCCTATCGCCCACACTGTGGAACAAGCAAAAGAGGAAAGTCCGGCAGTGGAGGAAAAAGAAGATCAAGCCGTAGCAGAGCACAAGGATACTGCAAGTGTCGACCAGAGTCAAGCTGCTCCAATTGAAGCAAGCAAACCAGAGGTGAAAGAAGAGGAACCTGTAGCTCCAAAAGAGGAGAAAGCATCTCTAAAACCTGAAGAAACTGCTCCAAAGGTAGAATCTCAAGTTTCAAGTCAAGAAAAACCTGTCAAGGAAGATTTGAAAGCTGCGACAAATGAAGAAGTAAATCAAATGATTGAAGACAGAAAAGTGAATTTTAATCAAAATTGGCACTTTAAGCTCAACGCAAACCCCAAAGAAGCTGTGAAACCAGATGCAGATGTGTCAACATGGCAAAAATTGGATTTACCACATGACTGGAGTATCTTTAACGATTTTGACCATCAGTCACCTGCCCAAAACGAGGGTGGACAGCTCAATGGTGGTGAAGCTTGGTATCGCAAGACTTTTAAACTTGATGAAAAAGATCTCAAGAAAAATGTTCGAGTGACCTTTGATGGTGTCTACATGGACTCTCAAGTCTATGTCAATGGCCAGTTAGTGGGGCATTATCCAAATGGTTATAACCAGTTCTCATATGATATCACCAAATACCTTCACAAAGATGGTCGTGAGAATGTGATTGCTGTCCATGCTGTCAACAAACAACCAAGTAGCCGTTGGTACTCAGGTAGTGGTATCTACCGTGATGTGACCTTACAAGTGACAGATAAGGTTCATGTTGAGAAAAATGGGACAACCATCTTAACGCCAAAACTAGAACAACAGCAACATAGCAAGGTTGAAACTCATGTAGCCAGCAAAATCGTCAATACAGATGATAAAGACCATGAATTGGTGGCAGAATATCAAATCGTTGAACGTGGCGGTCAGGCTGTAACAGGCGTGGTTCGTACAGCGAGCCGTACCTTGAAAGCACATGAATCAACAAGCCTAGATGCGATTTTAGAAGTTGAACAACCAAAACTCTGGACAGTTTTGAATGACAAACCTGCCTTGTATGAACTGGTTACGCGTGTTTACCGTGACGGTCAGTTGGTTGACGCTAAGAAAGATTTGTTTGGTTACCGTTACTATCATTGGACTCCAAATGAAGGTTTCTCTTTGAATGGTGAACGCATTAAATTCCATGGTGTTTCTTTGCACCATGATCACGGAGCGCTTGGAGCAGAAGAAAACTATAAGGCAGAATACCGTCGTCTCAAACAAATGAAGGAGATGGGCGTTAATGCTATCCGGACAACTCATAACCCTGCAAGTTCTCAGACCTTGCAAATCGCAGCAGAACTTGGTTTGCTCGTTCAGGAAGAAGCCTTTGATACGTGGTATAATGGCAAGAAACCTTATGACTACGGACGTTTCTTTGAAAAAGATGCCACTCACCCAGAAGCTAAAAAAGGTGAAAAATGGTCTGACTACGATCTTCGTACTATGGTCGAAAGAGACAAAAATAACCCAGCTGTCTTCATGTGGTCTATCGGGAATGAAATCGGTGAAGCTAACGGTGATGCTCACTCTCTTGCAACGGTTAAACGCTTAGTAAAAGTGATCAAAGATGTTGATAAGACTCGTTATGTTACCATGGGAGCAGATAAGTTCCGCTTTGGTGATGGCAGTGGTGGCCATGAGAAGATTGCCGAAGAACTGGATGCGGTTGGTTTCAACTACTCAGAAGACAACTACAAGAAACTTCGTGCGAAACATCCAAACTGGTTGATTTATGGTTCAGAAACATCTTCAGCAACCCGTACACGCGGCAGCTACTATCGTCCTGAAAGTGAATTGAAACATAGTAACGGACCTGAACGTAACTACGAACAGTCTGACTATGGTAATGACCGAGTTGGATGGGGTAAAACGGCAACAGATTCATGGACTTTTGACCGTGACAATGCTGGCTATGCTGGACAGTTTATCTGGACAGGTACGGACTATATTGGTGAGCCCACGCCATGGCACAATCAAAACCAAACTCCCGTTAAGAGTTCTTACTTTGGTATCGTAGATACAGCTGGTATTCCGAAGCATGATTTCTATCTCTACCAAAGCCAATGGGTTTCTGCCAAGAAGAAACCCATGGTGCACCTCCTTCCTCACTGGAACTGGGAAAATAGAGAATTGGCATCGAAAGTCGAAGATGCAGACGGAAAAATCCCAGTTCGTGCTTACTCAAACGCTGCAAGCGTAGAATTGTTCTTAAATGGTCAATCTCTTGGAGTTAAGAAGTTCAACAAAAAACAAACTAGTGATGGCCGTACCTACCAAGAAGGTGCCAATGCTAAGGAACTCTATCTTGAGTGGAAGGTTGCGTACCAACCAGGTACCTTGGAAGCTGTAGCCCGCGATGAAGCTGGAAAAGAAATTGCCCGTGATAAGATCACGACTGCAGGCCAACCTGCAGGTGTTCGCCTCGTCAAGGAAGAACACGCAATCGCAGCAGATGGAAAAGACTTAACCTACATCTACTACGAAATCGTAGATAGTGAAGGAAATGTGGTACCAACTGCCAATAATTTGGTTCGTTTCCAATTGCATGGACAAGGTCAACTGGTCGGTGTCGATAATGGGGAACAAGCCAGTCGTGAACGCTACAAGGCGCAACCAGACGGTTCTTGGATTCGCAGAGCCTTTAACGGTAAAGGTGTTGCCATTGTCAAATCAACTGAACAAGCAGGTAAATTCACGCTGACAGCTCATTCGGATCTCTTGAAATCTGGTCAAGTAACAGTCTTTACTGGTAAGAAAGAAGGACAAGAAAAGACAGTTCTAGGAACAGAGGTACCAAAAGTACGTACTGTTATCGAGAAAGAACCAAAAATGCCGAAGACCGTCGCTTTTGTCTACAGTGATGGCAGTCGTGAAAAACGTCCAGTAACCTGGTCTTCAGTTGATGTGAGCCAAGCTGGAGTTGTGACAGTTAAAGGCATGGCAGACGGACGTGAAGTAGAGGCTCGTGTTGAGGTTCTAGCAATTGCGAAAGAACTACCAACAGTTAAACGTGTTGCCCCAGGAACAGATTTGAATGCTGTTGACAAATACGTTTCTATTGCTGTTACGGATGGAAGCGTACAAGAATACGAAGTGGATAAGTGGGAGATTGCGGAAGCAGATAAAGCCAAACTTTCAGTAGCAGGATCACGTATTCAAATGACTGGTCAATTAGGAGGGGAAATCGTACATGCTACTCTTGTAGTAGAAGAAGGCAATCCTGCAGCACCTGTAGTGCCAACTGTAAGTGTTGGTGGTGAAGCTGTTACAGACCTTACTAGTCAACATCCAATGCAATACCGCACTCTTGCTTATGGAGCTCAATTGCCAGAGGTCACAGCAAGTGCTGAAAATGCAACTGTTACAGTCCTTCAAGCAAGTGCAGCAAACGGTATGCGTGCAAGCATCTATGTTCAACCAAAAGATGGTGGTCCGCTTCAAACCTATGCAATTCAATTCCTTGAAGAAGCACCAAAAATTGACCATTTGAGCCTACAAGTGGAGAAAGCTGATGCTCTCAAAGAAGACCAAATAGTCAAATTGTCTGTCCTTGCACACTATCAAGACGGAACACAAGCAGTTTTACCAGCAGATAAAGTGACCTTCTCTACAAGCGGTGAAGGGGAAGTCGCAGTTCGTAAAGGAATGCTTGAGTTACATAAACCAGGAACAGTCACACTCAAAGCAGAATATGAGGGGGCTAAAGGTCAAGTTGAACTCACTATCCAAGCCAACACTGAGAAGAAGGTTGCCCAATCTATCCGTCCAGTAAACGTAGTAACAGACTTGCATCAAGAACCTACTCTTCCATCAACAGTAACTGTTGAGTATGACAAAGGTTTCCCTAAAACTCATAAAGTCACATGGCAAGCTATTCCAAAAGAAAAACTAGACCATTATCAAACCTTTGAAGTGCTAGGTAAAGTTGAAGGCCTTGACCTTGAAGCGCGTGCTAAAGTCTCTGTAGAAGGTATCGTTTCGGTTGAAGAAGTCAGTGTGACAACACCAATCGCAGAAGCGCCGCAATTACCAGAAAGTGTTCGTACCTACGATTCAAATGGTCACGTTTCATCTGCTAAGGTTACTTGGGACGCGATTGATCCAGACCAATACGCCAAGGAAGGTGTCTTTACAGTTAATGGTCGCCTAGAAGGTTCGCAATTAACCACCAAACTTCATGTTCGCGTATCTGCTCAAACTGAGAAGGGAGCAAATATTTCTGACCAATGGACTGGTTCAGAATTGCCACTGGCCTTTGCTTCAGACTCAAATCCGAGCGACCCTGTTTCAAACGTCAACGATAAATTGATTTCCTTTAATGACCGACCAGCCAATCGTTGGACGAACTGGAATCGTAGTAATCCAGAAGCTTCAGTTGGTGTTCTATTTGGAGATTCAGGTATCTTGAGCAAACGTTCAGTTGATAATCTAAGTGTCGGATTCCACGAAGATCATGGAGTTGGTGCACCGAAGTCTTATGTGATTGAGTATTATGTTGGTAAGACTGTTCCAACAGCACCTAAAAACCCTAGCTTTGTAGGTGAGGAAAACCATGTATTTAACGATCCAGCCAACTGGAAACCAGTTACCAATCTAAAAGCCCCAGCTCAACTCAAGGCTGGAGAAATGAATCACTTTAGCTTTGATAAAGTTGAAACCTATGCTGTGCGCATTCGCATGGTGAAAGCAGATAACAAGCGCGGAACTTCTATCACAGAAGTACAAATCTTTGCGAAACAAGTCGCAGCAGCTAAACAAGGACAAACAAGAATCCAAGTTGACGGTAAAGACTTAGCAAACTTTAACCCTGATTTGACTGACTACTACCTTGAGTCTGTAGATGGAAAAGTTCCTGCAGTAACAGCAAGTGTTAGCAACAATGGTCTCGCTACCGTCGTTTCAAGTGTTCGTGAAGGTGAGCCAGTTCGTGTTATCGCGAAAGCTGAAAATGGCGACATCCTAGGAGAATACCGTCTATACTTTACAAGCAATAAAGACTTGCTCTCTCGTAAACCAGTTGCCGCGGCCAAACAAGCTCGCTTGGTACAAGTAGGGCAACCACTTGAATTGCCAACGAAGGTTCCTGTTTACTTCACAGGTAAAGACGGCTACGAAACAAAAGACTTGGCAGTGGAATGGGAAGAAGTTCCAGCAGAAAATATGACTAAAGCAGGTCAATTCACTGTTCGAGGTCGTGTCCTTGGTAGTGACCTCGTTGCGGAGTTTACTGTACGAGTGACGGACAAACTTGGTGAGGCTCTCTCAAACAACCCTAACTATGATGAAAACAGTAACCAAGCCTTTGCTTCTGCAACCAATGATATTGATCCAAGTTCACATGACCGTGTAGACTATATCAATGATGGAGATCACAATGAAAATCGTCGTTGGACAAACTGGTCTCCAACACCATCTTCTAATCCAGAAGTATCAGCAGGTGTGATTTTCCGTGAAAATGGTAAGATTGTAGAACGGACTGTTGCGCAAGCCAAACTTCACTTCTTTGCAGATAGTGGTACGGATGCGCCATCTAAACTTGTTTTGGAACGCTATATTGGTCCAGACTTTGAAGTGCCTACCTACTATTCAAACTACCAAGCCTACGAATCAGGCCATCCATTCAACAATCCAGATAACTGGGAAGCTGTTCCTTATCGTGCGGATAAAGACATTGAAGCTGGTGATGAAATCAACGTAACATTTAAAGCTGTGAAAGCCAAAGCTATGAGATGGCGTATGGAGCGTAAAGCAGACAAGAGCGGTGTTGCGATGATTGAGATGACCTTCCTTGCACCAAGCGAATTGCCTCAAGAAAGCACTGCATCGAAGATTCTTGTAGATGGAAAAGCACTTCCTGATTTCGCTGAAGATCGTCAAAACTACCAAATTACCTATAAAGGTCAACGTCCAAAAGTGACCGTTCAAGAAAGCAATCAAGTAGCTTCAACAGTTGTAGATAGTGGCGATGATAGCCTTCCGGTACTTGTTCGCCTTGTTTCAGAAAGTGGAAAACAAGTCAAGGAATACCGTATCCAGTTGACCAAGGAAAAACCGGTTTCTGAGAAAACAGCCCCTGCTATTCAAGAAGAGAATCCAAGTCTTGAGGTTGTCGAAAAAGAACTTGCCTTCCAGACTGTAGAAAAAGAAGATTCAAGTCTATATGTTGGTGAAAGCCGTGTAGAACAAGAAGGACAAGTTGGTAAGGAACGCATTCTTACATCTGTTAGTCCAGACGGAACTCGTGAAGAGAAACTCCGTGAAGTGCTTCAGGCTCCTGTTAACCGGGTTCTTCTCGTTGGAACTAAACGTGGTACGGCTCAACCACTTGATGGTGTCAAAGATTTGGTTCATGAAAAACCAGAACTTCTGGTTGAAGAAGAGGCAATTGATTTCAAAGTTCAAGAACGTAAGACTGACAAACTTTATGTGGGTGAAAGTCGTGTTCTTCAAGAAGGTCAAAAAGGTGTTCGTGTCCACCTAGTAGAAGTCGAAAACGGTAAGCGTACATCGAAAGAAACCTTTGATAAGATAGTTGCGCTAGATCGTATCGTGGAAGTAGGAACTAAACGTGGTACGGCTCAACCGCTTGATGGTGTCAAAGATTTGGTTCATCACAAGCCAGAGCTCCTAGTGGAAGAAGAGGAAGTTGATTTCCAAGTTCAAGAACGTAAGAACGATAAACTTCCAGTGGGGCAAACTCGTGTTATTCAAGAAGGCCAAAAAGGCGTTCGTGTTCATCTCATCGAAGTGGACAATGGGAAACGCACTCTAAAGGAAACCTTTGATAAGCTAGCATCGCAGGATCGTATCGTGGAAGTGGGAACTGCTGTAGCACAAGAAGGACCAAATCCACAAGTTCCTGTCAATCCAGATGCGCACCAACTGGCTCAAACAGGAGTACAATCTCAAGAAGAAAAAGCGATACAAACTGAAAAAGGTCACCTTCCAAATACAGGAAGTGAGTCTCAGGTGTCAGCTTTAGCAGCAGGATTGGCTCTCTTGGGCTTAGGTGCAGGACTTGCAGCTACTACTCGCAAAAAAGAAGATTAAGTTTAGTTACAAGCTAAATTGAACAGGAAAAGGCCATAGTGACGCTCTGGTCTTTTTCGTCTGAGTTGTAATAGTAAACAAATGCTTAGAATAGTCAATACTATTCCAAATGGATTTTGTTCAAAATTCATAAAGTGCCCTTCACACTTATAAAAAGAGAGGTCGTGTTTGAAAATAATTGATAAATATGCTACAATAGTAGGCACTGGTAATTTTTATAAATGATTTTTTAATGAGAAAAATCGGATAAAATCCATTCAACTTTCGAAGGATCATGATCAGATGAGAAAGCGTAAAATTCCTTACCTTCCAGAGATTTGGTATGGGAATGATTTTTTAGATGTTAATCATGGTGACAGAGTTGATATACTTATAAAAATTTTAAGGATTAAGTAAATCCGTTTATGCATTTGATAATGTTCAAATAGAAAAAATGGAAGAACAGGTGTTCTCACATGAAAATATTCAAGGATAGAAGAGAAGCTCCAAGTAGATTTACACTCATGAGGTGCTCCTGTATTTCGTAGGTGAAATATCATGGTAAGCCAGTTAATCCTATCTTGATTATCAGTGGGATGAGCCTGTTTTCTTGGGTTGTCTTGCTGTTACGATGGTGAATGAACATTGCTAGAAAATGATCGCAAGACTTGCTAAATATAAAGAATAAAGGATGACAGATGAAACATTTCGGTCTTAAGAAACAGAAACGAACAAGTATTTTTTTCCGAAGAGCAATTTTTACAATTTTGATCATTGCGATCTATATACTTGGTCGCCATATTTTACTTCCAGGATACAATGGCAATACAGGTTTTTCACAAATAACTGAGCAAAATCCCTTGGCCTATTTGTATTCCTTAGCAGGAGTAGATGTCTCTAAGATTTCCATGTTTTCACTGGGATTAGGTCCATGGATTACGACGATGATTGTCTGGCAGGTTATCAACTTGAATAAAAGTTGGAATATCCAGTCCTGGTCATTGAAAAAAGCGGATTTTGTCCAAAAAATTCTCACTTTGATTTTTTCAGTGTTACAGGGGATAGCTGTTATGTACACAGCTCGTTCGGAAAATGGACGCTTTTTGCTTCTTGTAGATGATTGGATTTATAATATGGCTGTACTAGCAACTGTTGTAGCAGGAAGCTTTGTTATTATCTGGTTGGCTGGTTTGAATGTTAGCAAGGGAGTAGGCGGGCAGACAATTATTATTATTTCAGGAATTCTGCTACAATTTGCTAACCAATTAGTGGTATTGATAGGACAATCTGTTTTGTCTAAAGAAGGACTGGTCTTTCTAGTAGGTGCGGCGATCTCATTTTTGATCTTGGGCTATATTGCCGTGGTATGCGAGAGGGCTGAAATTCGTTTGCCTCTAAATCGAGTCATGTTAAGTAGTCGTTACTATGGTAAGTCTTACCTCCCTATCAAATTTCTTCCCTCAGGAGGAATGCCGATTATGTATGCCTCGAGTGTTATTATGTTGCTTCAGTTGGTATTAGACTGGTTTGGACATGGTTTTACAAAAAATTTTGGTAGTTTATTTGACTTTACAAAACCCCTAAGTTTGGCCTTTTATTTGCTGGCTATCTATCTTCTTGCAATTTTATTTGCCTATATCAACTTAGAACCAGAAGAAACAGCGAAACGTTTACAACGTCAAGGGGAATACCTAGACTATATCCAGCCTGGGAAAGCAACTTTAAAAGTTTTGAAACATTACATTTCCTTGCAGTCTAACGTAGGAGCACTCTACCTAATCGTTTTTATTGGTTTACCCTATTTCATTAATTTCTTCCTACCTCTTCCAAATTTGCTTTTGACTATACCAAGTACATTGATCATTTTAGTCAGCATGCTCTTGCCTTTGCATGAAGAAATACGTATCTTGAGAATTGGGACTTACTACCACAAAGAATTAGAATTTAAAGGAGAATAGAGGGATATGTTTTACTTTGTACCATCTTGGTATAGACAAGATCGGAAATGGTACTCTACCACTCTGCCTTTCTATTACGTGTCTAAAAATATGATGTTTGATGATGCGGTGAATTTGCTGCGAATGTTTCAGCAATCAGGAGAGGCAAATACCACTCTGATTTTGAACTATTCACCACATATTCGAACCTTTCTTTATCAGCAAAGAATATTGCCAGAAACTGTATGGAATCTATTTGATACTATACAAGGCCTGACGGATGTATCTGTACGTAAAATTCGTCTAGAAGATATTAAGTGGCCTCAAGGAGTAGAATTCTTCTATACTCCTTTTATGATTGAGGTATATTTAAATCAAGAGCACTATGCTAAAATTAATTTTTCACAAACAGGTAATTTCTTTGATATTACTTATTTTGAGGGTGGGCAGACAAATCATCAGTTAATCTTTGATGATCGTGGATTTGTTTCAAGTATCATCTATTTTGAAAATAATCAGCCTTACTACCAAGATTATTTAAATTTACAAGGTACATGGCAGTTTAGGGAATTTTTGGGCACAGAAAATCATCAAGTACTTATCAACCCTGAGGCACAGGCTACATTTGCAAAAGAAGTTTACCAAGATATTGAAGAATTGATCAATGAAAAATTAGATCAGTATCTAACTTCTACGTTAACGAAGGATGATACGATTGTGATTTCGTCAGATGTGCAGCACAATCACTTTTTCCAAAAGATCAAGAAAAATCATCATGTTATTTTGTCTTTTTTTGGAGATCGCTATCCAATCACAAACCAAGAGCAGTTGTTAACGGATTTGACAGACACGCCGTTCTTCGTTGTTGATAGTTTAAATAAAATTGAAACGATGGCAACTAATATGGATCTAGAACAGTTGCCGGGCTTTTATGAGATTCCGCCTTATGATACTCATCTAAACTTAGGACATAGTCAAAGAAAAAAAGAGTTAATTGTTTACGTCAATTACGACAATCTACCAGCAGATCAAATTCAATATGTGTTTACGACTTTGTTTGAAATGATGTTGAAAAATGAATGGATTGACTTGCTGGTCGGAACACAAAGTCAGGATTTTGGTCGAGAGGCCTATATAAAACAGGTACTAGAAAGCTATCTATCACTTAAGCCAGAATATGAACAAGATTTGATTTTTGTTGATAAAGAGAGAAGAGCGAGAGGTGAGAACCGAGTTCTTGATGATGGAGAGGAGATTGTTCGTGAACGGATTAATATTGAGACTATTCATAGCAACAGCGATTTGATTAAAGTTCTGAAGTACGTTCGTATTATACTAGATTTGGGGACTCCGGCTGATGTGTTGACTCAAATCGCTGGCATTAGTGGAGGGATCCCTCAGGTTAACTTGTATAGTTCTTCTTATGTGAAGCATGGAGAAAATGGTTGGATTCTAGAGGATATTTCAGATTTTGAAGAGGCACTCTTATACTACCTCACAAACTTAGAACATTGGAATCAATCTCTAGTTCACTCAGTCAAGAAGATTGAACAGTACACAAGGGGTGAGATTGTCGATATGTGGAAAAATACCATAAAGGAATTAAAAGGAAATGAAAAAAATTAGTGTTTTGCAAATTGCTGATGAAAATTGGCAGGAGCAATATGAAATTCCTAGTAATATAAAATGGACATTTGTCAAACCAGAAGACATCGTTTCTTTATTGCCAGAAGATATCGGGATCTTAAATAGAGAGGCTGAGACTGAGGCGGAAAACGGGAAAAAAAAGAAGAAAAAAGTAGATAAACCGTTTGATGTCGTGTTGGTAGATACCGCTGAATATTTAGAGTATGTCACTATCTTGGATCAGAAAATTCAGGTTTACCGTCTGTTCTATCATGAGCGTTGTCGAATCACTACGAAAACATTGGAACGATTTCTTTTGCGTAAAAAGGCCGTGAAAACAAATTTTGAAAATCCAGAGCAGATGCTACATATATTTTCACGTGGTTTTTTCTCTAAACAAAATGGAACGAAACTAAGTGTTAATCATCTAGTCGCTGCACCATCTTTTGAAGGTCAAATCAGTTATGAAGGGACAAACTACCTTCGTTTGTGTGGCCGATATGGTGAGGATTATCAGACCATTGCGACATATCAACATAATATTTTTCTGAGTGGGGAGATGCCCTTAGATTTGTGGCCTGAGTTCAGAGTTTCAGAAGGTTGTTCGATCCGCTACGTTGTTAAAGGTTTTCCTGCTGGAAATTCTCCCATGCAAGAATGGATTTATGATGAAACGAGTTTCGATCAGCCTCTGACGTTAGATGTAAATGATTCGTATTATTTGAGTATCAGCATTCAAGCAAAGGGACAAGGGATTGTAAAACTTGGTCCCTGCCACTATCGAGACTCCCATCTAGGTTATGGAGACTTGTTAGTCGGAGGAAAACGAATTAGCGACAAAAATCGAGAAGAACTGATTTATTTTTTCCATCCAGGAGATTTGAAACCACCGTTGAACATCTATTTTTCAGGGTACCGTCCCGCAGAGGGATTCGAGGGATACTGGATGATGAATAATTTGGGATCGCCATTCTTACTGGTAGGGGATCCGCGTTCAGAGGGGGGCGCTTTCTATCTTGGATCGGAGGAGCTAGAACAAAAACTTCTCCAAGTGGTTCATAACTGCTTAGATGAACTTGGTTTTACGAAGGAACAACTGACCTTGTCAGGTTTATCAATGGGAACTTTTGGCGCCCTTTACTATAGTTCTAAGTTGGAACCTCATGCCGTCATTGTCGGAAAACCTCTTGTTAACTTAGGAGATATGGCAGAAAATGAGTCAACTATTCGTCCAGGAGGATTTCCAACATCACTGGATTTGGTGCATCGTACAATAGGGGAGTTATCAAGCGAAGCTACAGCTAAGCTTAACGAACGTTTTTGGAGGGCTTTTGAGTCAGCTGATTTCTCAAAAACAAAATTCATTATCTCCTATATGTATCAAGACGACTATGATATGTCTGCCTATCCTGATATGCTGGATGAGTTAGGACAGCGAGATTACCGCGTCAGCGTTATCAGTAAAGGGTTGACTGGACGACACAACGATGATACACAAGGTATTGTTGAATGGTTCTTTAATCAATATAAAACGCTATTAATGAATAGTTTTGAAAGGGAGTTTAAATCGTGAGATACAAGGAAGAAGTCTATTTTGCTTATTGGGATATCCAAAGCGTATCTCAGTATCTATACGGTTCATCTGTCAGACTGTTAGACGGTGGTCATGTTTTGTATGAAAACCAGTTCATGCCTTCGGGGACAGTTATTCATGAATGGCACTCACGGGCAAACTATCAGGCTTTACGCAATACGAGTCAGCTTCCTGAATTGAAACGTGGGCAAAGCTATATCTTTGGCAGTCATATAGAAACCATCCCAGAAAATTCAACATACTTAAAAGTTGAATTTATGGATGCTCGAGATGAAGAAATTTCGAATCAAATCATTAAACAGGGAGAGAGAGTGAGCATATGCGTTCCAGATAGTACGCAATATTACAAGGTGCAGTTAGTCAGCTCGGGTTGTCATCGCTTCCTGTTTGAAGGGATTTATGTTGCTGAGGAGCAGTTAGCGAATTATACAGTGGATCGCTACTGGATATCTGATTTACTTCATCAGGATTCCGAGAAAGAAACGATGTATGTTTGCTTTACTGAACCCGAACTCAATCGAACAGGTTTTATCCCAGAACATGTTCGTGAACATTTCTCAAATGTATTGATTGTTAATTCGTCTTATAGGGAAGCGCTCCTATACATGGAGGAACGTTTTTACGAAACCTTGCTTGAAACGATTGAGGAATTAGCGCAAGAGCATCTTTTTGAAAAAGTGGCTTTTGTTGGTTACGGAGCGATTTCTAATATTGCGGCCCTGCATTACTCCAAACAATTTGGAAATTCATACGCTCTTGTGACGGATGAGTTTTTAAGTGAACTAGATTATCAACGCTTGCTGGAACGTTATCGTAATCGAGTAAATCCGCCTATTTTTAAAGAATTATTGCTGCAGCAATTTAATCCGACAAAAGTTAAGGAATATGCGAACTTGAAGACTAGACCACGTGAACTAGCAAACATTGAATATTTATTAGATAAGTCATTTTTACTTCAAGCGATTGACTTGGAGAAGATTGAAGAGTGGATGAAAAAGAATGAAAACTAAACGATTCAATTTGACCAACTCCTATAAACTAATGCGTTACAAAAAGGTTTTGGAGAAGGTTAACAAACTATCTGATAGTTATGCAGCTATGTCAAATGAGAAACTGCAAGCTCAGACAAAATGGTTTAAAGAACGCCTTTCTGGAGGAGAAAGCTTGCAGTCTATTTTGCCAGAAGCGTATGCAACCATTCGTGAGGCGGCTAAGCGTGTATTAGGATTATATCCTTATGATGTTCAGGTTTTAGGAGCCTTGGTTATGCAAGACAATCAGATTGCAGAAATGAGAACAGGGGAAGGAAAAACCTTGACAGCTATCCTTCCTTTATACCTAAATGCCTTGACGGAAAAAAGTACGATCTTAGTCACGGCCAATGAATATTTGGCGGCGCGTGATGCCAAGCAAATGGCACCCGTTTTTCGATTTTTAGGAATGACAGTTGGAGTGGGTGTCTCGGAGGATCCAGCAAAAAAACTTAAAATTCCTCAAAAACAACAAATCTATAAGAGTGATATTGTCTATACAACACATAGTGCGTTAGGGTTTGATTACCTAGAAGAAAACTTGGCGACATCTCAAGCAAAGAAGTTTTTGCCAAAATTTTATTTTTGTTTGGTCGATGAAGTAGATGCAGCTTTGCTAGATAGTGCGCAGATGCCCCTAATTATTTCAGGTTCTCCCCGGGTTCAATCCAACCTCTTTCTCTCGTGTGATGAGTTTGTAAAAACTCTAAAGGAAGGGGAAGATTTTAATTTAGACTCCACTCGGACGTCTGTATGGTTGACGAGAAAAGGAGTAAAGGAAGCAGAGGTTTATTTCCGCGTTCAGAATGCCTATGATCCAGATAATTACCAGCTCATTCGCCAAATTAACCTAGCTTTGAGAGCTAACCACTTATTTGAAAAAGATCGTCAGTACACGGTGGATAATGGCGAAGTTAAACTGATGGATGAGGCGACAGGACGTCTCTTGGAAGGAAATAAACTCCAATCAGGATTGCACCAAGCGCTAGAAGCCAGAGAACGTGTGAAAATCACATTGGAAACGCGTTCGATGGCCTCTATTACCTATCAAAATTTATTTAGAATGTTTCCAAAATTAGCAGGAATGACGGGTACTGGTAAAGTTTGTGAGGAGGAGTTCAGAGATGTTTACGACTTGGGAGTCGTAGTTGTTCCTACACGAAAACCTAATTTACGAATTGATTATCCAGATGAAATCTATCTCACGATTCCTCAAAAATTATATGCTTCGTTGGAGTATATCAAAAAATTACATAAAAAAGGCCAGCCAGTTTTAATTGCGACAGGATCGGTTGGAATGTCTGAGATTTATTCTATGCTCTTACTCCAAGAGGGAATCGCCCATAATGTGTTGAACGCCCATAATGCAGCGAAAGAGGCTGAGATGATCGCACTGGCTGGTAGACGTTCTGCAGTGACAGTAGCAACATCAATGGCAGGTCGTGGAACAGACATTATCTTGGAAGAAGGGGTTGCTGAGTTGGGTGGACTCGCTGTTGTTGGAACAGAGAGAATGTCCAGTGAGCGAGTGGATTTGCAGCTTCGCGGTCGTGCTGGACGACAAGGCGCTCCAGGATTGAGCAAATTCTTTATTTCTCTTGAGGATGATCTTATTTCCAAGTCTGGTAGCAAATGGATTAGTGAGTACTATCATAAAGAAATTGCAAAACCAGAGGAAAAACAAAAGGTTCATTTGACCTCTCGTCGTATTAGATATGCGGTTGAAGAAGCTCAGAAGAATAGTGATAACTCATCAGCGGCTTCCAGACGTTCAACGGAACGATATGATGAAAGTATCCGTATTCAGCGACAGATTATCTACAATAAGCGTAATAAGCTCATCGCTCATCCAGACTTTGATTTGACTTATTTCTTGTCTATCCTATCGGATGCAGTGGACATTTATACAAGTAAAACACCGTTTAAAGAGCGGGCGGATTTATTTCGCTTTGTTTTGGATAACATTAGTTATTACTGCGAGGATATTCCAGATGATCTAGATGTCACGGATTTACGGCAAGTTAAAAAGTTTTTATCTGACCTCCTTGTTTCAGAATACCAGCAGAAAAAAGATAAAATCAAGGATTCAGAGTTGTTCAATCAATTTCAACGAACTATTGTTTTGAGAGCGATAGATGACTGTTGGGTTGAGCAGGTTGACTATTTACAGCAATTTCAAGGTTTGGTGTCTAGTCAAGGATACGCCCAAAAAAATCCTGTCTTTGAGTTTCATAAAGAAGCTTTTAAATCATACAAAAGAATGAATGCAGATATAAATCTAAACATTATAAAAAATATGGCATTGAGTTACATTAATATTAAGCCTTCTGGGAAGTTAGAAGTTTTCTTTGGCTAATACTTTGACAGATTCTGTTGTAGACTTTATAATGATGATATAACTGTATTTTTGGAGAAAATCATATTATGAGCAAAAATAATAACGAAGAGCTAAAGGGATTTAAACGTTTGATATCAAAGTTTAAGCAAAAGGGTAGGGAAGATAGTGATTACCGTAGCCCGGATGCAACTAAATCAAAGCCCGTTAGTCGAAAACTCAAAGAGCAAAAGGAAATTATTCTGAGTGCTAGTGAAGATCTTGAGTTACCAACAGAATCAGTTTCTGTCATGGAAGCCTTAGAAGACTTTCAGGAAAGGAACAGTTTGGGAGTGGCTGACTTGATAAGGAATGTTAGTCAGAGTTTGTCAACTAGCGCTTTAGCTTCCCTCAGCCTTTCTGTCGCAGATTCGTACAGTGAGTCGTTTAGCCAGAGTATATCAGCAAAAGGATTCTCGCTTCGAGAGTCCATGTCTGAGAACTACTCATTAGTGGTCTCTTCTTCAGAATCTGAATTTGAGTCCCTTTCCTTGGTTGATAGCCTCTCTGTTTCTGAGCATTTGACAGGGGAGTCCCTTTGTCAGGATACGGATGCATTCTCTTTGAGTGAAAGTATTGCATACTCCGAGTCCCTTTCCTTGAGTGAATCGGAACAAGCGAGTCAGAGTGTCTCCGAGTCTGAGTTCTATAGCCTGAGTCAGAGTGAGTGGGAATCCATATCCGAATCCCAAAGTCACTCAGAAGAAGAGTGGTGGAGCTACTCCGAATCAGAACAAGCAAGTCAGAGTATTTCTGAGTCCGAGTTCTATAGCCTGAGCCAGAGTGAATGGGAATCCATATCCGAATCCCAAATCTCTTCCGAATCAGAGCAAGCGAGTCAGAGTGTTTCCGAGTCTGAGTTCTATAGCCTAAGTCAGAGTGAATGGGAATCGATATCCGAATCCCAAAGCTCTTCAGAATCAGAGTGGTGGAGCTCTTCCGAATCAGAGCAAGCGAGTCAGAGTGTTTCCGAGTCTGAGTTCTATAGCCTAAGCCAGAGTGAGTGGGAATCCGTTTCCGAATCCCAAAGCTCTTCAGAAGCAGAGTGGTGGAGTTCTTCCGAATCAGAGCAAGCGAGTCAGAGTGTCTCCGAGTCTGAGTTCTATAGCCTAAGCCAGAGCGAGTGGGAATCTGTTTCAGACTCCCAAAGTCACTCAGAATCAGAGTGGTGGAGTTCTTCCGAATCAGAACAAGCGAGTCAGAGTGTTTCTGAGTCCGAGTTCTATAGCCTGAGCCAGAGTGAATGGGAATCCATATCCGAATCCCAAAGTCACTCAGAAGAAGAGTGGTGGAGTTATTCCGAATCAGAACAAGCAAGTCAGAGTATTTCCAAGTCTGAGTTCTATAGCTTGAGCCAGAGTGAGTGGGAAACCGTTTCAGAATCTCAAAGTTATTCAGAATCAGAGTGGTGGAGCTACTCCGAATCAGAGCAAGCCAGTCAGAGTGTTTCCGAGTCCGAGTTCTATAGCCTGAGTCAGAGTGAATGGGAATCCATATCCGAATCCCAAAGTCACTCAGAATCAGAGTGGTGGAGTTCTTCCGAATCGGAGCAAGCCAGTCAGAGTATTTCCGAGTCTGAGTTCTATAGCTTGAGCCAGAGTGAGTGGGAAACCGTTTCAGAATCTCAAAGTTATTCAGAATCAGAGTGGTGGAGCTACTCCGAATCAGAGCAAGCCAGTCAGAGTGTTTCCGAGTCCGAGTTCTATAGCCTGAGCCAGAGTGAATGGGAATCCATATCCGAATCCCAAAGTCACTCAGAATCAGAGTGGTGGAGTTCTTCCGAATCGGAGCAAGCGAGTCAGAGTGTCTCAGAGTCTGAGTTCTATAGCCTGAGCCAGAGTGAATGGGAATCGATTTCTGAATCTCTTTCCTTGAGTGAGATGATTTCTCATCTACTTTCTGAGTCCGAGTCGTTAAGTTTGAGCGAAATCCTCTATCTCAGTGAGTCCGAATCCTTAAGTCAAAGCCAACAAATATCTGAATCCTTAAGTCAAAGTCAGAGTGTAGCTGATTCGGTGAGTTTCAGGAAAGCATCCCTATCTCAATCCTATAGTATGTTAGAATCAGAATTTGGTTCCTATAGACAGAGTGTGGCGGAGACAGAAGTATTCGCGCATGACTTGCATGCTTCGGAACGTCTGTATAAGAGCCTCTCTGAACTGGATATGAGCCCTCTAACTCACCAGCAAAAAGTGCAAGGAGTGATGACGCCTGAAATTTTTGAAGAAGAATCATCTCAAGCACATATTGCTGAGGAGCAACAGAAGCTTGAAAATAGAGAAGAATCAATAAAGAATGTAGATTTGCAAGACTCTCTGAAACATCTATCTCACTATTCAGAATCAAATGGAACAAATTTAAGGATGACGGAACGCCAACTCTATCACCTACTCAGACCAGGTTCGCAGCCCCTAGCACGTGACTTAAGAAATGTTGCAAGTGAATTGTCTGGTTTGGCTGCTATTACTCAAAAAAGGGAAGATGAGAAATCCTTCTAAAAAGAACTTGCAATCATTAAATAGAAATAATAAAAATCAAAAGGAGCCACTATGATTAGAAATATGATGTCAAATAGTAACAAAGGTTTGGGTACTACAGATGTATTACCAGTTGACCAATCTCGGATAGAAGTTCTGAATGGAACAGTTGACTATAAAAATGTACCTTTAGGATCTTATGATATCCTAGGGAGATTTGCTTCAGTAGCTCAGAGAGATTATACGGAAGAGCTGAATTTGATTCAATCAATGGGTTTTAATGCCTATAGAATCTCGATCTCTTGGGCACGCATCTTTCCAAATGGTGAAGAGCTGCAGCCGAGTGAAGAGGGATTGAAATATTATGAAGCAATCATCGATGACGTATTAGAAAAAGATATCGAACCGATTGTGACCTTGAGTCACTTTGACCTTCCACTGAATCTATACGAAAAATATGGAGCTTGGAAAAGCCGCAAGATGATTGAACTCTTTGAGCGTTATGCAGAAGCTGTCTTTCAGTACTTTAAGGACAAAGTGAAGTATTGGATTACCTTCAATGAGTTCAACGTTTTGCACCATTTGCCGTTTCTTGGTGGAGGATTGTCTTTTGGAGCAGATGACAATCAAGAACAGGTGATTTGGCAAGCAGCTCATTATCAATTAGTTGCTTCTGCACGTGCAATCAAGCTCGGAAAAACAATCAACCCAGAGTTTCAGTTTGGTGGGATGATGGTTGTTAGTAAAAACTACAGTCAGCAAACTGAAAATGCTATTGATGTAATGGAAGCAGAAGTCAAAGATAGGGAAAATTATTTGTTTACAGACGTGCAAGTGCGTGGATACTACCCAAATCACTTTTTGCGTCGTTTGGAACGTGATCAAATCGCCTTGGATATTGAAAATGACGACCTCTTTGTCCTAAGAGATGGGAAAATTGACTTTGTCAGCTTCAGTTATTATGCATCAAGCAATTCCCAAGAAGTTTTTATCAACAAATATGCAAGTAATGGCCAAAATCAAAATCGCATTGATTCTGTGGGACTTCGTCTCGTGATGAACAATCTTTACGATCGTTACCAAAAACCACTCTTCGTCGTGGAAGATGATGTGGTCTTGGATGATTCAAATAGTGTAGCAACTGAAGAATTGAAAACAAACATCCAAGAGATCGTGAAAACAGTCGAGTATGATGGTGTGGAATTACTTGGCTATACACCACTTACTTGGACGGAACTAAATTTTTAAAATAGGAAGTAATAACTGAATTTCTTCTACCCTAGAAGTAGTGTTCGTATTTTTACTTTTGAAAATGTCTGATCTATCAATCAGACATTTTTTTAGAAATAGATGGACTTTAAGCTAAGTTCGGATTTTGCTTGATAGCAGCTTAGGATATTTTCCTTGTTTGGAGCTTAGAAAAGAATAGCAATTTGCGCTATTTTATGCTACAATGAGGGGTAGTGGTGTAAATCAGAATAAGTAAGGAATAGAGGGAGCAAAATGAGACTGAAGAAAACATTGTTCGGTAACTACCGTGCTAAGGAAGTTGAAGATTGTATCGAAGCATTAGAGGAAGGGTTCGATCGTGAAATTCAAAAGAAGAATGAAAAAATCGAATCTCTACGTAAAAAAATCGACTCTATGAAGAATCAAGAAAAAGAGATCGGTGAAGCAGTCATTTATGCCAAATCTCTTGTCATTGAAGCTCATGATAGGGCTGAAAAAGAAGCTAAAGAAGTTTTAGAAAAGGCGCAAAAAGACTATTTGGATACGAGAGAATCTATTCTCGAAGAAATCGATACTCTGACAAAAAAACGGGCAGAGGCTGAGAGATTGTATAATTTACAAAAAGAAAAAATTAAAAATATTATTAGTCGAATTGATGATTTTCTAGAACTAGACGATATCGATGGTAAACCAAAAGATATCAAAAAAATTCAAGAATTGCGTAAAGAACTTGATAGACCAGAAGAAGTTGCTAAGGAGAAAGAAGAGGTGGTGCCTGAGAGAGAGAAACTCCATCTCGAACAACCCCTTGCAAAAACAGGAACAGATAGTACCATCTCTGTCAGCTACATCACTTCACGTCGCGCAAAACCTAAAAAGAAAGACGAAGATAAGTTAGATGATGATAAGGGCAAGAGAATCAAACGTCTTTCAAGAATTAAACGAGATAACTTTTTGTAAGAGGATAATCAAATATGACAATTTATAACATCAATTTGGGGATTGGCTGGGCGAGTAGTGGTGTAGAATATGCGCAGATCTACCGTGCAAAATTGCTTCGTAGTGTTGGCTTAGAAGCGAAGTTCATCTTTATGGATTTTATATCTGCTGATAACATTGAACATTTGACAAAGAATATCGGCTTTGAAGATTCTGAGGTTATCTGGCTTTATCAGCATTTTACAGATGTCAAAATTGCACCGACGACCTATACGCTAGCACAGGTCTTAGCGAGTTTCGATAAAGAGCCCCTCGAAATTATCCGCGACACCGATATGAAGACGATCCGACTAGTATTTGGTGATGGTGATTTTGTGACTTGTTATGCCTGTGATATGGACAAAGAGTTGATTGAGCGCGCTGAAATTGTTTCGCGTGGTTGTTTGATTCAAAAAGAGTACTACACTTATACGAAGAATTTTATCGAGTATTTTAGTCCGATGAATGGTCATGCGCAATTATATCAACGTACCTGGCTCAATGAAGATGGCAGTGTGGCTTATGAAGAAATCATCAATGAAGTCGATGGTAGACAGGAGACGCAAGTCTATCGTTTCCCAAATCATGTTTTCTATTCTAAGCAAGAGTTTGTCGCGCATTTTATGAGAAGTCTGTCTCTGACGGACAAAGATTTATTGATCTTAGACCGAGAGACAGATATTGGTCAAGCTATCTTTGCTAATAAGGGCGCTGCAAAGCTAGTCGTAATCGTTCATGCAGACCACTTTAGTGAAAATCCTGCTGAGAAAGACTATATTTTATGGAATAACTATTATGAGTATCAGTTCGAATATGCTGACGAAGTGGACTATATCATTAATTCGACCGATGCGCAAACGAACCTACTCAAAGAACAATTCGCTCAATATACAACCATCAAACCAAAGGAAATCTTGACTATTCCGGTGGGAAGTTTGGATCAATTGCGTCATCCAGAAGGAGAGCGCAAGCCGTTTGGATTGATTACAGCTTCGCGCTTGGCCAGTGAAAAGCATATCGATTGGTTGATTCACTCTGTAGTGAAGGCACATGAGCAATTACCTGAAATCACTTTTGATATCTATGGTACGGGTGGCGAAAGAGCTATGTTGGAGCAGTTGATTCATGAGTTAAATGCAGAAGAGTATATCCGTCTGATGGGGCATCACCACATGGCAGATGTTTATCAAAATTACTCTGCTTACCTCTCTGCCTCCACAAGTGAAGGATTTGGTTTGACCTTGTTAGAAGCGGTTGGCTCTGGTCTGCCAATTATTGGTTTTGATGTACGTTATGGAAATCCAACCTTTATTCGTGATGGGGAAAATGGCTACTTGATTCCTGAGGCGCGTCCAGACGATTTGGATGCAATGACAACGGAATACGCAGAAAAGATTGTCCAGCTATTTACTCAACATTCTCAAGAAGATCTATCCCGTGTGTCCTACGAGGTGGCAGAACCATATCTTGATGAACATATCGCCCAGCGTTGGTATGATCTTGTTCAATCTGCACAGCATCAGTAGGGATTCGAAAAGAAAGGCATAAACACTATGATTTGTTTATTTGAACGCTATGATCAAGCGAGTTTTGATTTACTACGTTCACTTAAGGCAGCTGGGCTAGACTGCCCTGTTGTCGTGATCCGAGACGATGGCTACCTCGCACCTGATGTCGAGTCGCCTTACAGTTACTTTACTGGAGATGTGGCTTCAGAGGACGATCTACCTCTTTATTTTAACCTTGTTCCGAAACCTCATTTGTGGGAAATTCGCTCGAGCAATGTTAATGGTGAAATCTTGAATATGGGTAAGAAACGTGCCAATATCTTTTACCGTCAACCAACACACGAACGTCGCGTGCGTGCAGTCGAGTGGTTGGATGATCAAGGTCGTGTACGCGCTGCAGACATTTACAATCGCAAGGGACGTCTCTTTGCACAGATTACCTATGATGATGCCCAACGTCCAACTCATACACGCTACTTTAATCAAGATAATGTAACGGTGATTATGGAAAATCATCTAACAGAGGATATTGTCTTAACTCTTGATGGAAAACGCCATATTTTCAATTCTAAGCAAGAGTTTGTAATCTTTTACTTGCGATATCGTGGATATGATACAGATCGCATTATCTACAATTCTCTAGCAACACCATTTTTAGTAGCTGTTGGTCTGACTCCGAAAGAAGGACGAGCAGAGGATATTCTCTTCTGGCAGGAGCCAATTGGAGAGGAGTTGCCGGGTAACATGAAAGCAGCGATGCAGTTGCCTCATCGCAACATCCGTATCGCAGTACAGGATAAGCAAGTTTATGATAAAATCCTCAAGCTTGCAACACCAAAAGAGAAGAGTTACTTCCGCAATGTTGGTTATCTCTATCAATACCATCGCCTCAATAATCTGAATCCAGAAGCTTTGATCCTGACGAATAGTGACCAAATCGAGCAAATTGAGTCACTTTTGACTCAATTACCAAATGTTCATTTCCATATTGGAGCGATCACTGAGATGTCAAGTCATTTGATGGAATTAAATCGCTATCCGAATATTTCCCTCTACCCTAATATTCGTCCAGCTAAGGTGAATGAACTTTTTGCTCGCTGTGACTTGTATCTGGACATCAATATCAGCGATGAAATTCTCAATGGTAGTCGAACAGCTTTTGAGAATAATATGCTGATTCTCAGTTTTGAGACGACTTGTCACAATCGTCGTTTCGTTGCAGAAAGCCACATTTATCCGGTGGAAAATGTATCAGCCATGGTAGGTAAGATTCAGGGAGTTCTCTCCCTTCCGTCTGAGATGGAGGCTGCTCTTGCTAAGCAAAAACAGGCGGCGAATCAGGCTGATCTGGAAGCCTACAAGGCAATTTTATAAGCTAATAAGACAAGGGCTTGCTTTCGATGAAAGCAAGTTCCTTTCTATCAACAGAAAAGGAGGAGCACATGTCTAACAAGGACAATGGCATTTTACAAGAACATATACGAGAACAGCTAGATAATCGAAAGAAACCCCTAAAAAGGGAGAAACAAGATTTTAGCATGATTGCTGTGTTGGGCGGAGTTCTCTTTCTCATCACCCTTTTGGTCACGCTACTCATGCAGTTGGGACACTTTTTCTAGGATCTTTTCTGGACGGAGGAGTTCTCTAGAACAGATGAACCTTGACGATTTGCTCGTCAAGGTTTTTTGTCTCTGTCTAATTGAACTAGTGTGAAAAGCGGGAGTAGGGATTTCGAAAGATGATAAAATGCTTCCAACAATTTGAAACTTAAAAGCGAATTTTAGGTATAAATTAGGCGTTTTCGTTGGTCATTTCGAGTATAAATGCTTGAAAAGGAGGAGCTACTTTGATAGAATAGTAAATGGTATATACTAGTTAAAAGCAACTGGTATATCCCAGATGGAATCTGCTTTTTCTAAGTCAAAGGGATAAAAACTGAGACTGACTGCGGTTTTATTGGCTTTGGTTTTGAGAGGGCAGCGCAACTACGCTTTGTTAATGATCATGAGGTTAACAAAGGGTCGCAATTGGATAAAAGAAAGGAATCGAATGTTTCGAAGTAAAAAATTTAACAAAGATTTCGAGATCGTAGATGAGAAAAAGCGTTATAAGCTTTACAAGTCGGGGAAAAACTGGGTAAAAGCCTCGAACTCTCAATTGGATCTCTTCCGTATCGGTGGGATGGGCGAAGTTGTCTCTAGTACCCTATCAGACACTGAAGAACTTGATCACGCACACCTTAGTCTTAACACGCTAGCGGGTATAGGGGGAATCCTGGCCGCGGGGGCTGCAGGATTTGTGATGACTCAAGAGCAAACTGTTTATGCGGATGAAACATCTGAGTATACAGAAAAGGATAAAACAGTCATCGCAGCTGAACCAAAAGCAGCTGAAACAACTGAAACAAGTACGAACTCAATCATCGCTCAAGCGCAAGCAGAAGTAAAGAAAGCTCAAACAGAACAAGCATCTGCAACAGCTTCTGTATCAGTCAGTCAATCTGTTGAGGCTCAAGCGAGTGCGAGTCAGTCAGCTTCAGTCAGTCAATCTGCCTCAGCGAGTCAGTCAGTATCAGTCAGTCGATCAGCATCTGCAAGTGCCTCAACATCGGCAAGTCAGTCAACTGCTCCAGCATCTGAGTCAGCGAGCCAATCAACATCAGCTCCTGTATCAGCTTCAGCAAGTGCCAAAGCATCTGCATCAGTAAGCTCTACACCATCAGCGTCAGCGAGCGCTCAAGCTTCAACTTCACTAGTTGAGAGCACTAGTGCAACGAGTGGATCAGAAGTACAAGCATCTGTCTCAACTTCTACATCAGCATCACTCAATGCCGATACCAAACCTGCAGCTAGCTTAGCATCAAGCAAACTCGGTGATGCTTTGTCTAGTGCAACTCAACTTAGTAGCCAAGCAGCAACAACAAGCAACAACATCGCAGCTGGTGTTGTAGCAGATAAGAACCAAGCCCAAGGTAAGGATACAACCAAGCAAGCTGAGAAAAACCAAAAGGTTGACAATACTGTAGCGACTGCACCAAAGACAGGGTATTCTGGTTTTAGAGCAAATCCGATCGATACTGGATCAAAAGAACCTTTCTTTCTAAATACCGATCCATATAGCATCAACTCTCCAGAAACAAGTGGTCGTTTAAATAGACAACGGGTCTTTCTGGGACGAGCAGGTGTTCCTTTCTCGGTAACATATTATATGCATAAGTCTCAATTTGATGCGGACGAATATCCTTACGGTTCATATAAGGATAGTGAGTTTGCAGGACTTTCTCCAAGACAAACTCTAGAGACTCGAAACTGGCAAGAAGCACAAGAGAAATATAATATTACCTCGGAAACAGGTCGTGTGGAAGTGGCTCCTGGACGTTATATTCCATATGTAACTTTCAAGAGTGATAATCCAAAAGCATTTAGAAGTAGTATCAATCTGGATGTGACCTTTGATGGACGTAGCTTTCCTCAAACCAGCATATTCATGAACCTTACTACTACTCAGTTTAAGGGACCTGCTGTAACGTATGATGCCGAAGGGAAAAAAGAAGCACTGGCTCCTCTTGCAAAATATAAAGTAGGAGATACAGTCAATGAAACCTACTATTTCCATAATGATAAACAGTATAGATATGAGCAAGATGCTAGAAATGCTATTACTTTGTACACTGGTAATGGTGGTTGGACCAAACCGATGGGCTTGAGGTTTGTTCAAGGAGTGGAAAGACGTGCTGATTTTACCTATGTTCCTAAAGTCACTGTTACGGGGACTGTTAAAACTGAAAATCCTAATTATCTTGTCAGACATAATGATGGATTGGGAGGTAAGGATGCTGAATTCTTTACCTATCTAGGCCGTCCAGAAGAAGTTGTAACTGAGGCTGCGCAGGAGTCAATTATCAATAAGAGTAAAGACTCACTAATTCCTTCCCCTGAACCACTAGTTCCTGAAGTTGAAGTCGGTAAACGAGTTAATGAAACTTTATATGTTCATGATGGTAATAACAAAGGAGACAAGTCTGTTGGTTCTTGGCAAAGTCCTTACCTTGCAGATCAAGCGGTTGAACTGATTCATGGTAAGAAAGAACTAGAAGCTCTTGGATTAACAGTTACTACTAAAACCAATGAACCAGGGGCTGGTAAAACTGGTTATATCCCGTCTATCCAAATTTCTGGAACGCCTACTAAAACAGGAACTGTAACACTTAAATATAAGATTACTGACGAAGCAGGACAGCTTAACTTTAAGGACATTCAAGTAAATGTTAAAGAAAGCGGATCCCTTAGCCAATCAGTTTCAGCATCAGTATCTGCAAGTCAAAGTGCTTCAGCTTCAGTAAGTTCAAGTCAAAGTGCTTCAGCGAGTGCTTCGCTTAGCGCCGGTCAATCTCACTCAGCAAGCTTGAGTGCTAGTCAGAGTGCATCAGCCAGCGCATCGCTTAGCGCAAGTCGCTCAGCTTCAGCTTCTGTAAGCTCAAGTCGTTCAGCCAGTGCTTCAGCGAGTGCATCACTTAGCGCAAGTCGCTCAGCTTCGGCTTCTGTAAGCTCAAGCCAATCAGCTTCAGCTTCAGTATCTGCAAGTCGCTCAGCTTCAGCTTCTGTAAGTTCGAGCCGTTCGGCCAGTGCGTCAGCTAGCGCATCGCTTAGCTCAAGTCGTTCAGCCAGTGCTTCAGTGAGTGCATCACTTAGCGCAAGTCGCTCAGCTTCGGCTTCTGTAAGCTCAAGCCAATCCGCTTCAGCATCAGTATCTGCAAGTCGCTCAGCTTCAGCTTCTGTAAGTTCGAGCCGTTCGGTCAGTGCGTCAGCTAGCGCATCGCTTAGCGCAAGTCGTTCAGCCTCAGCAAGTGTAAGCTCAAGCCAATCAGCTTCAGCATCAGTAAGCTCAAGTCAATCGGCTTCAGCATCTGTATCAGCAAGCCAAAGTGCTTCAGCATCTGTATCAGCAAGCCAAAGTGCTTCAGCATCTGTATCAGCAAGCCAAAGTGCTTCAGCATCAGTATCTGCAAGTCAAAGTGCTTCAGCGTCAGTAAGTGCAAGTCAATCAGCTAGCGCATCAGTAAGCTCAAGCCAATCAGCTTCAGCATCAGTAAGTGCAAGCCAATCAGCTAGCGCATCAGTAAGCTCAAGTCAATCAGCATCTGTATCAGCAAGCCAAAGTGCTTCAGCATCAGTATCTGCAAGTCAAAGTGCTTCAGCGTCAGTAAGTGCAAGCCAATCAGCTAGCGCATCAGTATCTGCAAGTCGCTCAGCATCAGTAAGTGCAAGTCAATCAGCATCTGTATCAGCTAGCCAATCAGCATCAGCATCAGTAAGTGCAAGCGACTCAGCGTCTGTATCAGCTAGCCAATCAGCAAGCGCATCAGTAAGCTCAAGTCAATCAACTTCAGCATCTGTATCAGCTAGTCAATCAGCTTCAGCATCAGTAAGTGCAAGCGACTCAGCGTCTGTATCAGCTAGCCAATCAGCAAGCGCATCTGTAAGTGCAAGTCAAAGTGCTTCAACATCAGTAAGCGCCAGCCAAAGTGCCTCAGCTTCAGCATCTAACAACCAGAACTCAGCTTCTATCTCAGCAAGCGCGAGCCAGTCTGCGTCAATTAGTGCGAGCCAAAGCGCATCAGCATCAGTAAGTGCAAGCATCAGTGCAAGCCAATCAGCATCTATATCAGCTAGCCAATCAGCATCAGCATCTGTAAGTGCAAGCGACTCAGCGTCTGTATCAGCTAGCCAATCAGCAAGCGCATCTGTAAGTGCAAGTCAAAGTGCTTCAACATCAGTAAGCGCCAGCCAAAGTGCCTCAGCTTCAGCATCTAACAACCAGAACTCAGCTTCTATCTCAGCAAGCGCGAGCCAGTCTGCGTCAATTAGTGCGAGCCAAAGCGCATCAGCATCAGTAAGTGCAAGCATCAGTGCAAGCCAATCAGCATCTGTATCAGCTAGTCAATCAGCTTCAGCATCTGTAAGTGCAAGCCAATCAGCTTCAGCTTCAATCAGTGCAAGCAACAACTCAGGTAGCGGTTCAGGTTCAACAAGTACAAGCAATGGTTCAGGCGATGCCTCAACTTCAGCAAGTACTTCAGCAAGCTTGAGCAACAGCGTATCCGCATCAATTAGTGCATCTGAATCAGCAAGCACAAGCTTGAGCAATAGCGCAAGTACCTCAGCTAGCTTGTCTGACAGTGCTTCAATCTCAAGTGCATTGAACCACTCACAAGCTCCTGCACAACAACCTGCTGGACCAGGACGTTCAAACGGTAGAAAACTTCCAAATACAGGAACTGCAAGTAACCAATTTGCTGGTCTTGGATTAGGAGTAGCTGCCTTGGCAACTGCCTCTCTTCTTGGCAAGAAGAAGAAATCAGCAGCTTCTGAAATGGATTTAGAAGACTAAGTCCCAAAAATCGACTAAAATGAAATTGTTGATATCATTTTAGCGATGAAAACAAGAACCCCGGATGGCTCAAGGCTATCTGGGGTTTTTGGCTCTTTGTCAACTGTGGAGAGTGACATCTAATTAAGCATGAGAGAGAATCAGATTGGTTCTCTCTTTTCTAATATTCAAAGTGACGAGAATTATCACTCTAAATGTTCTAAAGAACCTAATGATATCTTACTGGTTATTAATCACTACCAAAAAGAATATCCGAATTACAAGACAGCTTTTAAAGCACTTAGGAATAAGAGGTAAAAATATTACACTACTCATTGCATATACCTAACAAAATAGATAAAAATCTAAAATTTGTATAGAAAATAATATAATTTCGACCTTTTGTGACAGGAATTGCTTGACTAAATAAAACTAAAGCTGTATAATAAGGCAAATATCTAAAACAGGAGGTTCTGGAAATGAAAAAGTCTAAGGCCAAGTATCTGACACTGGCAGGTGTCGTGTTAAGCGCAGGTATCCTATTGAGCGCATGTGGGAACTCAGCAAGTTCATCTAAAACATATAACTATGTCTATTCTAGTGATCCATCTAGTTTGAACTATCTAGCAGAGAACCGTGCAACAACCAATGATATCGTTACTAATTTGGTAGATGGTTTGATGGAAAATGACCAATATGGTAACTATGTTCCATCTTTAGCGGAGGACTGGACCGTTTCCAAGGACGGTTTGACTTATACCTACAAACTTCGTAAAGATGCCAAGTGGTATACATACGAAGGTGAAGAATACGCACCTGTAACTGCTCAAGACTTTGTGACAGGTTTGAAATATGCGGCAGATAAAAAATCTGAAGCCTTGTACTTGGTTCAAGACTCTGTAGCAGGTTTGGATGACTATATCAACGGTAAAACAACAGACTTTTCAACTGTCGGTGTGAAGGCGATTGATGACCAAACAGTTCAGTACACTTTGACACGTCCAGAATCTTATTGGAACTCTAAAACAACTTCAACCATTCTCTTCCCTGTCAATGCGGATTTCTTGAAATCAAAAGGGGATGATTTTGGTAAAGTAGACCCTTCTAGCATTTTGTACAATGGACCTTTCTTGATGAAATCATTTGTTTCAAAATCTGTTATCGAATACAAGAAAAATCCGAACTACTGGGATGCTAAAAATGTCTTTGTGGACGATGTGAAATTGACTTACTATGATGGTAGTGACCAAGATGCCCTAGCTCGTAACTTTGTAGAAGGAGTCTACAGCTACGCGCGTCTCTATCCAAATAGCTCAAGCTTTGAAGGAATTAAAGAGAAGAACAAGGATAACATCATCTATAGTATGCAAACCGCAACTTCTTATTACTTGAACTTCAACTTGGACAGAAAATCTTATAACTTCACTTCTAAGTCCTCAGATATCGAAAAGAAATCAACACAAGAAGCAGTTCTGAATAAAAACTTCCGTCAAGCCTTCAACTATGCTTATAACCGTACGGCCTATGGAGCTCAATCTCAAGGGGAAGATGGAGCAACGAAGATTATTCGTAACCTAGTGGTACCTCCTACATTTGTAAGTATCAACGGAAAAGACTTTGGCGATGTTGTTTCAGAAAAGATGGTCAACTATGGTCAAGAATGGCAAGGAATCAACTTTGCAGACGCGCAAGATCCATACTACAATCCTGACAAGGCTAAAGCTAAATTTGCAGAAGCTAAGAAAGAATTGGAAGCTAAGGGTGTGCAATTCCCAATTCACTTGGATGTATCAGTTGACCAATCAGCTAAAAAAGGTGTACTTGAAGCAAGTTCTTTAAAACAATCCATCGAATCTGTTCTAGGAGCTGAGAATGTGGTTATTGATATCCAACAATTATCAACAGATGACTTCGATAATTCTAGCTACCTCGCTCAAACGGCAGCTCAAAAAGACTTTGATATCTATAATGGCGGTTGGAGTGCTGACTACTTGGATCCATCAAGCTATCTAGATATCCTAAATGTCAATAACGGCGGTATGTTGCAAAACCTTGGTCTAGAACCAGGTGAGGTCAATGACAAGGCTAAGGCAGTTGGTCTGGATACTTACACTCAAATGTTAGAAGAAGCTAACAAGGAGCAAGATCCAGCGAAACGTTATGAAAAATATGCAGAAATTCAAGCTTGGCTCGTTGATAGCGCCCTTGCAATTCCAAACGTTTCCCTTGGTGGAACACCTAGCTTGAGAAAGACAGTTCCATTCTCAGCACCATTCTCACAAGCTGGAAATAAGGGTGTAGAATCATACAAGTATCTCAAGTTGCAAGATAAGACGGTGACAACTGCTGAGTACGAAAAAGCTAAAGAAAAATGGCTGAAAGAAAAAGAAGAATCAAATAAAAAAGCCCAAGAAGAATTGGCAAAACACGTTAAATAACCAGTCTATTCAACAGGAAAAGCGATAGTTTCTCAAGGAACTATCGTTTTTGTATAGTTTGAAACTATAACTAGCTCTTGAAAAGAAGAAAATGAGTTGGCGAAAATAAGTGGTACAATAGTTACTATAGATTTGGAGGTATTGTATGAGCAAAGAACGACACATCAACACAATTTTGGCCCAGGCTGGGATCAAGTCAGATAAGGCGACAGGTGCCTTGGTGACGCCACTACATTTTTCAACAACTTATCAGCATCCAGAGTTCGGTCAGTCTACGGGATTTGACTATACTCGGACTAAAAACCCAACTCGCAGTAAGGCGGAGGAAGTCTTGGCTGCAATCGAATCAGCAGACTATGCCCTAGCGACGAGCTCAGGTATGGCTGCGATTGTACTGGCTTTTAGTGTTTTTCCAGTAGGAAGTAAAGTCTTGGCAGTGCGTGACCTTTATGGGGGTTCTTTCCGTTGGTTCAACCAAGTGGAGCAGGAAGGTCGTTTCCATTTTACCTATGCCAATACAGAGGAAGAGTTGATTACTGAGTTAGAGAAAGATGTGGATGTTCTCTATATTGAAACGCCGACTAATCCCTTGATGTTAGAATTTGATATTGCAAAACTAGCAAAACTAGCTCATGACAAGGGGGCTAAAGTAGTCGTAGACAATACCTTCTACAGTCCGATTTACCAACGTCCGATTGAAGATGGTGCGGATATTGTTCTTCATTCGGCTACCAAATACCTAGCAGGGCACAACGATGTTTTGGCTGGGGTAGTTGTGACTAATAGTTTAGAACTATATGAACAACTGTTCTACAATCTCAATACGACTGGTGCGGTCTTGTCACCATTTGATAGTTATCAGTTGATTCGTGGTCTTAAAACTCTACCTCTTCGTATGGAGCGTTCGACAGCCAATGCCCAAGAAGTGGTCGCCTTTTTGAAGGATTCGCCTGCTGTCAAGGAAGTGCTCTATACAGGCCGTGGAGGCATGATTTCCTTTAAAGTAGTGGATGAAAAACGAATTCCTCATATTCTAAACAGCTTGAAGGTATTCTCATTTGCTGAGAGTTTGGGTGGGGTTGAGAGTCTGATCACCTATCCGACGACGCAAACCCATGCGGATATTCCAGCAGAAGTTCGCCATTCCTATGGATTGACAGATGATCTCTTGCGTTTGTCTATTGGGATTGAGGATGCTAGAGATTTGATTGCGGACTTGCGCCAAGCCTTGGAAGGATAAGACAAATATGGGAAAATATGATTTTACAAGCCTGCCCAATCGTTTTGGGCACCATACCTATAAATGGAAAGAGGCGGAAACTAATCGAGAAGTTCTACCAGCCTGGATAGCAGATATGGACTTTGTGGTTTTGCCTGAAGTTCGACAAGCCGTACAAGCCTACGCAGATCAGTTGGTCTATGGCTATACTTATGCTAGTGATGCTTTGATTGAATCGGTTCAGGACTGGGAAGCCATTCAACACGGGTATCACTTTGACAAGGATGCCCTCGTCTTTATCGAGGGAGTGGTACCAGCTATTTCAACAGCTATTCAAGCCTTTACAAAAGAAGAAGAGGCTGTTCTGATTAACACACCGGTCTATCCACCTTTTGCCCGCAGTGTCAAACTGAACAATCGCAGATTGATTACCAATTCTTTGGTGGAAAAGGATGGGCTATTTGAGATTGACTTTGACCAGTTAGAGAAGGAATTGGTGGAAGAGGATGTGAAACTTTATATCCTTTGCAATCCCCACAATCCTGGTGGACGTGTTTGGGAAAAGGAAGTGTTAGAAAAGATTGGGCATCTCTGCCAAAAACATGGTGTTTTGTTGGTTTCAGATGAGATTCACCAAGATTTGGCTCTCTTTGGTCACAAACACCAGTCTTTCAACACCATTGATCCTGCTTTTAAAGACTTTGCCCTTATTTTGAGTAGTGCAACTAAAACCTTTAATATTGCTGGGACAAAGAATTCCTATGCTGTCATTGAAAATCCTAAACTTCGAGTGGCCTTTCAAAAACGCCAGTTGGCCAATAACCAGCATGAAATCTCAGGCTTGGGGTATTTGGCGACAGAAGCTGCCTACCGTTATGGCAAGGACTGGTTAGGAGAGTTAAAGGAAGTCATTGAGGACCACATTAACTATGTAGTGGAAGTTTTGGGCAACGAAACCAAGATTAAGGTCATGAAACCGCAAGGTACCTACTTGATTTGGCTTGATTTTTCAGCCTATGATCTAACGGATGACCGCTTGCAAGAGCTTTTGAAGAATGAAGCCAAGGTTATCTTGAACCGAGGTTTGGACTTTGGGGAGGAGGGATCCCTTCATGCCCGCCTCAATGTGGCTATGCCGAAGTCAGTGCTGGAAGAGGCTTGCCAACGCATCGTGACCACTTTTGCTACCCTTTAAAATCGAGCCTTCTAGGAGAAAAGTCTTCCTAGAAGGCTATTTTCGTAGGGGAAAATGTGGTATAATGAAAAGATAAGATAAAGGGGTAACTATGGCTAAATTGATTCCAGGAAAATTGCGCATGGAGGGTGTTACTCTCTATGAGACAGGCAACATTGAGATTATCAAGGAAAAAGGGAATCGCCTCTATACTCGCGTGGCGGGAGAAGACTTGCGTTACAGTTTAGAGGATGATCTTGTTTTTTGTGCTTGCGATTTTTTCCAAAAAAGAGGTTACTGTGTTCATCTCGCAGCGCTCGAGCATTATCTGAAAAATGATGAAGAAGGCCAGGTGATTCTACAAGCCTTAGAAAAAGGACATGAAGAGCAAGAAGAGGTCGAAACCAAGGTTAGTTTTGGTGGTAGTTTTTTGGAGCGGATCCAACCTCAGAAGCGAGAAAAAATCTACACTTTGTCGGCTCAAGGTCAGGTGGAAGCTGGGACCAATCGCCTCCTTTGGACACTCCGAATCGGTTTAGTTGATAGTCAAAAATATTATGTCATTCGTGACATCCCCCTCTTTTTGAAGGTCTTGGTCCATCGAAAGCCATATATGATTGGGAAACACTATGAAAATGACTTGTCTTGGGATGCTTTTGATACGGCTAGTCAAGAAGTTCTTACTTTTTTATGTGGCCTGATTGAGGAGGGACTGAGCCAAGACCTCTTTTTCCCCAATCAAGGTCGTCACCTCTTTTTCCCTCTGACCTTTTTTGAGCAGGGAGTGGAGTTGCTGATGAACTTGGAGGATTTTCATTTTGAACACCAGATCGATAGTTATGAAAATCTTCTCTTTCATGATTTAAATCCAGAAGCAAACCTTTTCTCTTTTTCCGTGAAGGAGTATCCCGATTATTTTGAGATGGAAATTTCTGAAAGTAAGCGAGTTAACGTATTCTATGAAGGGGCAGTTCTCTTTCGTAAGGGGGATCTTTATCTCTTAAATCCTAAACAAATCAGCTTACTAAAGGAAATCAAGGAGCTTCCTCAGGAAGAAAGAGGGAGAAAATGCCTCCAGTTTGACAACAGTGATCGTGATCGCCTAGCCGCCTGTCTGCCTTTGTTTGGATTGCTAGGAACAGTGTCTGCCCCCGAACGTTTGCAAATACGATCCTTTTCACCCATCTTTTACTTTGATAGGGAGGATGACGACCGCATCCGCTTGGATATTCAGTTTGACTATGGAGATGTTAAGGTGACTAGTCGTCAACAGCTGGAACAATTACCATTTTCAAGCGATGCCGTCTTGGAAAACCAGCTATTTCAAGTCTGTTTAGGGGCTGGGTTTGAGGCTGATTTTCAGTCTTGGAGACAGGCTTTGAAGCCAGAAGCGGTTTATTCTTTCTTTCACCATACGATTCCAGCTTTTAAGAAGTTGGGTCAGGTTTTCTTGTCTGATGAGATGAATCAGCTCTACAGCGTCCAAGCTCCTCAGGTTCAGATTGAGTCCAAGGGAGGACTGTTGGAAATCCAGTTCGATTTTCAAGGCATTGCCCAAGAAGAGATTAATCAAGCTCTCAAAGCCCTGACCAGCAATCAGGATTTCTATATTAGTTCTTCTGACCAAGTGTACTTTTTTGATGAGGAAACCAAGCAGATTCGTCAAAATTTACAGGAACTGGGGGTTGAGCTAAAAGATGGTTCTTTTCAGACTCGGAAATCTCTGGCTTACAGTCTGTCTCAGCTTTTTGAAGGTCGAGACAGGATCTCCTTCTCAGAGGAATTTCAGTATTTAGCTCATGATTTGACCCATCCAGAGGATTTTCCTTTGGGAGATATACGGGTGCAGGCGAGTTTGAGAGACTATCAGGAAAAGGGTGTCCGTTGGCTCCAGATGCTTCATCACTATGGCTTTGGTGGCATCCTAGCAGATGATATGGGACTGGGAAAAACACTGCAAACTATTGCTTTTTTGACCAGTCAGGTGACAGAAGACAGTCGGGTCTTGATTTTAGCGCCGTCAGGTTTGATCTACAACTGGGCAGATGAATTTAGAAAATTTGCCCCACAGTTGGATTTGGCTGTCGTTCATGGTTTGAAAGCGAATCGAGAAGCGATTCTTTCTGAAAATCACCAAATCTATGTGACTAGCTATGCAACTTTTCGTCAAGACAGCGAGCTTTATCAAGAGATGGCTTTTGATTTTCTCTTCTTAGATGAAGCCCAGGTCATGAAAAATGCCCAAACCAAGATTGCTCAGAGTTTGCGCCAGTTTGTGGTGCCAGCAGTTTTTGCTTTGTCAGGTACACCCATCGAAAATCATTTAGGAGAGTTGTGGTCTATCTTTCAAATTGTGCTACTGGGGCTCTTGCCAAGTAAAAAGGAGTTTATGAAATTACCGGCTGACCGAGTCGCGCAGTTTATCAAACCCTTCGTCATGAGGCGTAAGAAAGAAGAAGTTCTTACAGAACTGCCTGATCTGATCGAAGTCGTCTATAAAAATGAACTGGAAGACCAGCAGAAGGCCATCTATCTCGCCCAGTTGCAACAGATGCGAGACCGCCTAGCGCAAGTGACAGATCAAGAATTTCAGAGAAGTCGGGTAGAAATCTTATCTGGACTCATGCGTTTGCGCCAGATCTGCGATACGCCAGCTCTCTTCATGGACTATTACCAAGGAGCTAGTGGTAAACTCGATAGTCTCCGAGATTTATTGCTACAAGTGGCTGATGGTGGGCATCGGGTCTTGATTTTCTCCCAGTTCAAAGGAATGTTGGAAAAAATCGAGCAAGAACTCCCAGACTTGGGCTTGACCTCCTTCAAAATCACAGGTTCAACTCCTGCTCATGACAGACAGGAGATGACCAAGGCCTTTAACCAAGGGGAGAGAGATGCCTTTCTTATCTCCCTTAAGGCGGGTGGTGTCGGTCTCAATCTGACAGGAGCTGACACCGTCATCCTAGTGGACCTCTGGTGGAATCCTGCTGTCGAGGCTCAGGCTATCGGACGAGCTCACCGAATGGGACAGGAGCAGAAGGTAGAAGTTTATCGTTTGATTACCAAGGGAACCATCGAAGAAAAAATTCAAGAACTCCAAGAACAGAAGAAACACCTGGTTTCCCAAGTTTTAGATGGTACGGAGTCGCGTGCGAGTCTCAGTTTGGCAGAAATTCGTGAAATTTTGGGAATTTCTGAAGCCAGCACTTGAAAAATCAAGACAATACGCTATAATGAAGTGTTGAAAGGAAATACAAAATGAAACAAGATCGATTTCCATTGGTGTCAGATGATGAGATCATGCTGACCGAAATGCCAGTCATGGACTTGTACGATGAGTCAGACTTTATTAGCAACATCAAAGGTGATTACCGCGATAAGAACTATTTGGAATGGTCTCCTATCAATGAGGAAGAAACCGTAGTTTCTCCAGTGGTTAGCAAAAAGCCAGAATCAGCTCCAGAACCTAAAAAAGTTGAAAAAACGTATGCTGAATTGGCTCGAGAAGAGGCGCGTGCGGATTTGAAGAAGAAACGTTCAGCCAAGTATTTGACTCAGGATGTTAGTCATACCAGACGACACAATGGTTCAACACTTGTTCGTCAAGGAAATCAACCAACAGCACCATTTCAAAAGGAAAATCCAGGTGAGCTTGCCAAGTTTAGCAAAAACTTGAGCCAGTCTCACTATATCTTAGCTGAAGAGGTTGGCCAAGTGGCGACTCCAACTCCGAAAACTCAAACGGGAAAAGCTAAAAAGAACAACTATGATTTTCTAAAGAAGAGTCAAATCTATAATAAAAAGAATAAGCAAACAGAACAGGAACGTCAGGTTGCCCAAGAGTTGAATCTGACAAGAATTACTGAGTAGGGGAGAAAAGCATGTCAAAAACATATCATTTTATTGGAATCAAGGGATCAGGGATGAGTGCCCTAGCCTTGATGTTGCACCAAATGGGACACAAGGTTCAAGGTTCAGACGTTGAAAAATATTACTTTACTCAACGTGGACTAGAGCAGGCAGGTATTGCGATTCTTCCTTTTGATGAAAAGAACCTACAAGGTGATGTTGAGATTATCGCTGGGAATGCCTTCCGTCCAGATAACAACGTTGAAATCGCCTATGCAGACCAAAATGGCATCAGCTATAAACGTTACCATGAATTTCTCGGTAGCTTTATGCGCGATTTTGTCAGCATGGGAGTGGCAGGAGCACATGGAAAAACTTCAACAACAGGTATGTTGTCACATGTCTTGTCTCACATCACAGATACCAGCTTCTTGATTGGTGACGGGACAGGTCGTGGTTCAGCCAATGCCAAATATTTTGTTTTTGAATCAGACGAATATGAGCGACATTTCATGCCTTACCACCCAGAATATTCTATCATCACCAACATTGACTTTGACCATCCAGACTACTTCACAAGTCTAGAGGATGTTTTCAATGCCTTTAACGACTATGCCAAACAAATTACCAAAGGTTTGTTTGTATACGGTGAGGATGCTGAGTTGCGTAAGATTACTGCCAATGCTCCGATTTATTATTATGGTTTTGAAGCAGAAGGCAATGACTTTGTAGCTAGCGATCTTCTTCGTTCTACGACTGGATCAACCTTTACAGTTCATTTCCGTGGACAAGAGTTGGGTCAATTCCACATTCCAACCTTTGGTCGTCACAATATCATGAATGCGACAGCTGTTATTGGTCTTCTTTACACAGCTGGATTTGATTTGAACTTGGTCCGTGAACACTTGAAAACTTTTGCTGGTGTTAAGCGTCGTTTCACTGAGAAAATTGTCAATGATACAGTGATCATTGATGACTTTGCCCACCATCCAACAGAAATCATCGCGACCTTGGATGCGGCTCGTCAGAAATACCCAAGCAAGGAAATCGTAGCAATCTTCCAACCGCATACCTTTACAAGAACCATCGCCTTGTTGGATGATTTTGCACAAGCCTTGAATCAGGCAGATGCAGTCTACTTAGCGCAAATCTATGGATCAGCTCGTGAAGTGGACCATGGTGATGTCAAAGTAGAAGATTTGGCTAATAAAATCAACAAGAAGCACCAGGTCATCACAGTTGAAAATGTTTCTCCACTCCTAGACCATGACAATGCTGTTTACGTCTTTATGGGTGCCGGAGACATCCAAACCTATGAATATTCATTTGAACGTCTCTTGTCAAACTTGACAAGCAACGTCCAATAAGGAAAACCAGATGGAAATTCCAATCACTATAAGGCAAGCCACCTTATCAGATTTAGACGAAATATTGGCGATTGAAGAAGCCAATTTTTCATCAGAAGAGGCACTTAGCCGTCAATCCTTAGAAAAGAGTATCCGTAAAACTGCGGATACCTTTCTTGTAGCTAGAGATGAAAATCAGCTTGTGGGCTATATTCTTGGGGCTGAATTGTCAGGAACTCACACTCAAACAAGCGTGAGCCTTGAAATCAAGCGTTTAGCCATTCATTCTGACCATCGTAGACAAGGTTTGGGAACTCTTCTCCTTGCTAGCTTGAAACAAATGGCTGTAGAAGGAGGAGTCAAGTGCCTTCGTCTGACTTGCCCTGATGACCTCCTCTCTTACTTTGAGATGAATGACTTTGTTGAGGAAGGAGTGCCAGAAAATCATTATGGTAGTGGTTCTGGTTGGCAGCTGATTTGGGCCAATCCTTTTTATCAGGAGGAAATATGAAAATCAGACAAGCGAGATTTTCAGATTTAGATCGGATTATAGATATAGAGCTAGAGAATTTCTCCCTTGAAGAAGCTATTCCTCGTTCGGTCTTTGAGGCGCATTTGCGGGAAATTCAGACCAGTTTTCTGGTAGCTGAAAAAGAGGGGCGTATTCTTGGTTATATCGAAGGTCCAGTCGTCCCACACCGCCATCTACATGATCAGTCCTTTACGGAAGAAGTAGAGGACCATAGCCATCGATCTGGTGGTTATATCTCAGTAACGAGCCTGTCGGTAGCCAAGGAGGCGCAAGCTTTGGGAGTGGGGAAAAAACTACTGACGGCTCTAAAAGAAGTCGCTTTGGAACATGAACGAGAAGGTATTAACCTGACTTGTCATGATTATCTTATCGCCTATTACGAAAAACATGGTTTTGTCAATGAAGGATTATCCCAATCTACCTATGCAGGTGAGACCTGGTATAACATGGTTTGGAAGCCTTGAAAACAAGAAATATAGTTGGAGAAAGGTATATTTTGTTGCTTTTCTGCGACTTTTAAGATATAATGTTATGGATTGCCAACAAGGAGGTAAAGCTTTTGAGCGAGAAATCAAGAGAAGAAACGTTAAGCTTTAAAGAACAGATTTTACGCGATTTAGAGAGAGTCAGAGAGAGAGAAAGAAGAGGGAAAGAAGATGAAAGTCCGACCACCCCAACTCCATCTTCTCAAGTGACTCCACCCGATCCTTCTGAACAAGAACCAAATCTTGTCACAGAAGGTTTAATGGTAGACTCTCTGTCAACTGTGAATGAAATCCTTAAAAATGCTCCAAGTGTGCCACCACGCCCAAGTTTTGAATCAAGCGAAGTGACAGGACCAGAACCAGAAGAGTCAAAACTAGAAGAGCCCGCACCAGCCAAGATTGATGCTGTAGAGCCTAAAAAGGAAGACAAAGAGTTTAACACTACTCCAACTAAAGTAGCTGTTTCCTATAAAACGGATGACAAAAAAGAAGAATCAGTCCCTCCTGTTGTGGAGAATGTAGTCCCTGCTCCAGTTGAGAAAGTTGATAACCTAGCGGATGCTCCACGACGCAGTCGTCGTGAAGGAACAAAGCCAGCTAAGAAAAAGAAGAAATCAAAAGCTAAAGGCTGTTTGCTAACTTTCCTAGTTCTCCTAGTGCTCGTAAGTATTGGTGGCTTCTTTGGTTATGGATACGTTCAAGAATCCTTGAAACCTGTTGATGCAAGTTCTAAGGACTATGTGACAGTTCAAATCCCGGAAGGTTCAAATGTTCAAGAAATTGGGAGCACTTTGGAAAAATCTGGTCTTGTTAAACATGGACTTATCTTTAGCTTTTATGCTAAATATAAGGGCGCAGACTTAAAATCAGGTTATTACAACTTGAAGAAGAGCATGAGTACGGATGAATTGATCCAAGAATTGCAAAAAGGTGGAACTCCTGAACCTCAAGAACCAGCTCTTGCAAGCCTGACAATTCCAGAAGGATATACATTAGAGCAAATCGCTCAAACAGTAGGACAACTTCAAGGTGAATTTAAAGAACCTCTTACTGCGGATGCTTTCTTGGCAAAAGCTCAAGATGAGACCTTTATCTCTCAAGTAGTAGCCAAGTATCCAAACTTGCTTGGAAGTCTACCAACAAAAGATAGCGGGGTTCGTTATCGCCTAGAAGGTTACCTTTTCCCAGCAACTTATACCATCAAAGAAAGCACTACAGTTGAAAGTTTGATTGATGAGATGTTAGCTGCTATGGATAAGGCCTTGTCACCATATTACGCTACGATCAAAGAAAAGAATCTGACTGTCAATGAATTGCTCAGTATCGCTTCTCTTGTTGAAAAAGAAGGTGCCAAGACAGAAGATCGCAAGAAGATTGCTGGTGTCTTCTACAACCGCCTAAATCTCGGTATGCCACTTCAAAGTAATATCGCTATCCTGTATGCCCAAGGCAAGCTTGGTCAAAAGATTAGCCTAGCGGATGATGCTGGAATTGATACAACGATTGATTCACCATACAATGTTTACACACACCTTGGTCTCATGCCTGGACCAGTTGATAGTCCAAGTTTGGATGCGATTGAAGCAAGTGTAAATCAGACAAAGAGTGACTACTTGTACTTTGTAGCCAATGTCGAAGATGGTAAAGTATACTTTGCAACGACCAAAGAAGAACATGATCAAAACGTTGCAGAACACATCAATAGCAAACTAACCCAATCAAGTAGTTCAAACTAAAATTATGTGGTTTTCCACATAATTTTGTTTTAAAAACAAATTAAGAAAAGAAAGTTGAGAAAAATGGCAGAAAAAACTTACCCAATGACCCTTGAAGAAAAGGAAAAACTAGAAAAAGAATTAGAGGAGTTGAAACTCGTTCGTCGTCCGGAAGTAGTAGAACGTATCAAAATTGCTCGTTCATACGGAGACCTTTCAGAGAACAGCGAGTACGAAGCAGCCAAGGATGAGCAAGCTTTTGTTGAAGGACAAATTTCAAGTCTAGAAACAAAAATCCGCTATGCTGAAATCGTTAATAGCGATGCAGTTGCCCAAGATGAAGTGGCTATCGGTAAGACTGTAACGATCCAAGAAATTGGGGAAGATGACGAAGAAGTCTACATCATCGTCGGTTCCGCAGGTGCAGATGCTTTTGCTGGTAAGGTTTCAAATGAGAGCCCGATTGGACAAGCCTTGATCGGTAAAAAGACTGGTGATACAGCGACCATCGAGACACCAGTTGGTAGCTATGATGTCAAAATCTTAAAGGTTGAAAAAACAGCCTAAATAGAATGAAAATGGAGTAGTGGAGGTCTTGACTTGCTCAACTCCTTTTTGATTTTTTGAATAAATAGGAGACTATATGAGTTCAAATAAGAAAAAAAATAAAATGGAACGTGGTTTAACCAATCGCCATGTTCAGGTGATGGCCATTGCGGGGACAATCGGAACAGGACTTTTCCTAGGTGCTGGTCGTTCTATCAGCCTTACTGGACCTTCTATCATCCTGATTTACATGATTACAGGAGCCTTTATGTTTTTGATGATGAGGGCTGTTGGGGAGATGCTATATCAGGATCCAGAACAACATACTTTTATAAACTTTATCACCCGTCATTTGGGGAAAGGCTGGGGGTATTTCTCGGTTTGGTCTTATTGGTTGTCTGTTGTCTTTATCGGTATGGCAGAAATCACTGCGATTTCGCATTATGTTCAGTTTTGGTTTCCTTCTTGGCCTAGTTGGCTGATTCAGCTTGTTTTTTTAACGATTTTGGCCTTGGTCAATCTGATTGCGGTTAAGCTCTTTGGAGAAGTCGAGTTTTGGTTTGCTATGGTTAAGATTGTGGCTATTTTAGCTATGATTGCAACAGGGGTCTTTATGGTCTTGACAGGATTTGAAACACCATATGGTGCTGCAAGTCTGGCAAATATCAGCAATCAATTCTCTCTTTTCCCAAATGGAGTCATGAACTTTGTTATGGCCTTTCAAATGGTATTTTTTGCCTATCTGATGATTGAATTTATCGGAGTGACAACCTCTGAAACGAAGAATCCTCGTCAGGTTTTGCCAAAAGCAGTTAAAGAAATTCCTCTCCGGATTGTCTTCTTCTATGGTGGAGCTCTATTAGCCATTATGTCTATTATTCCCTGGAGAGAACTTGCTTCTTCAGATTCTCCATTTGTAACGGTCTTTGAACTGGCAGGGATCAAGTGGGCAGCGGCTCTGATTAACTTCGTCGTTTTGACGTCGGCCGCATCGGCTCTTAATTCAACCCTCTATTCAACAGGACGACACCTTTACCAGATTGCCCATGATTCACCCAATCGCTTCTTAAAAGCGATCAAGGCAGATACTCTCTCTCGCCATAATGTTCCACAAAATGCTATTATTGCTTCAGCAATCTTAATTGCTCTGGCTGCCTTTATCAATGTGTTGCCAGGTGTTTCAGATGCCTTTGCTTTGATCACGGCATCTTCATCAGGTGTTTACATCGCGATTTATATCTTGATTATGGTGGCCCATCTCAAATACCGCAAGTCACAAGACTTCATGGCGGATGGCTACCTCATGCCCCATTATCGTTTTCTAAATCCTTTAACCATGCTCTTCTTTATCTTTGTCTTTGTAACCCTCTTTTTACAAGAATCTACCTTTATGGGAGCAATTGGTTCAGCTATCTGGATTATCGGTTTCGGAATTTATAGCCAGTGGAAATTTAGAAAATAACTCATGAACTCATCAACTCTGCTTGGTGAGTTTTTTTCTAGTTTGACAGTCTATTGAAATAGGATTATAATCAAGCTGTAGTAGTTTATTAGGAGGTTTGAATGCACGTTAGATTGGAAAATAAGGCGTCCCAGAAAGCGCAAGAAATAGGAAATTTGATTCGTGCTTATAATCGTTCCAAAAGAGAAGAGGCTGAAAGCGAGCCCCTGAACCTTTATGTTGAAGATGAAAAGGGCAATCTCCTGGCAGGCTTAGTAGCAGAGACTTTCGGAAATTGGCTGGAAATCGAGTATTTGTTTGTGAAAGAGGAATTGCGAGGACAGGGAATCGGTTCAAAACTATTGGAGCAAGCTGAAAATGAAGCTAAGAATCGAAACTGTCGTTTTGCTTTCGTCAATACTTACCAGTTTCAAGCGCCAGATTTTTATAAAAGCCACGGCTACAAGGAAGTCTTTACCTTGCAAAACTATCCCTATACAGGGCATAGATACTATTACCAAAAGGATTTATAAGCTGAATATGAAAGTATAAAGCAAAGAGGGATTTTTCACATCACTATGGAGGCGGGCAAATGGACATAATATTGGATATGGGTAACGTTTTATTAGAATGGAACAAGGATAAGATTTTGCAAGGTGTTTCGGAGATAAAGAAAGATTATCTGATTTTAGATAAGACTATTTTTCAGTCGGGGCTTTGGGAGAGATTAGATCTTGGTATCATGACGAGAGAAGAATTAGTGCTTAAAGTTGTGTCCATGATTGGAAGGACCTATCAAAAGAAGGTCGAAGAAGTTATCTGGAACTGGCCTAGCTACATTGACATTTATACGGAAGTCTTTCCTGTCTTGTCAGAACTAAAGAAAAAGGGGCATCGCATCTTTGTCTTGTCCAATACCTCAAAGGTATTTTATGACTTGCTGGAAGAGCAACTATCTCCCTTAAAAGAACTTTTAGATGGCTTTGTCTTATCCTGTGATATAAAAGCTATAGAGCCTGATTTGGCAATGTTTAAGGAGATTCTCGACAAATACCAGTTAAATCCTACACATTGTGTCTTTCTAGATGATATTGAGGACAATACAAACGCAGCCCAGAAATTGGGCATCAAGGCCCATCAGTTCAAGAAAAGAAGTGATGTCGTTGATATTTTGAAATCCTATATTTAAAGGCAACGCTCTCTATTTTTTGTAGTAGAGAGTTTTTTTGTTAATAAAATCTTACAAAATGACATTTATATATTGCATTAAGTTAGATATATGGTATAATGTTTTTAAAAGAAGCGCAACTTTTTAAAAATGAGAAGGAGGACGCTAGTGGCTAAAAATTTAAAATTAAAATTAGCTCGGGTGGAGCTTGATTTAACACAAGGGGATTTGGCAGAGGCTGTAGGGGTTACGCGACAGACTATTGGTTTGATAGAGGCGGGAAAATATAATCCTAGTCTTTCGCTCTGTCAGTCCATTTGTAGATGCTTAGGAAAAACATTAGATCAACTATTTTGGGAGGAAGAAGATGAAGAATAGAAAAAAACTTGTGATCAAAGATGAACGTACGGAAAAATTGGATGGAAAGATTTCAGGAGAAATTCTCTTGGGAATGTTCCTATTTTTGGCACTGGAAATTTTTGCCAAAGTTTATATTTTCAATTTAACACTTCTGTCCTATTTGCCAGAATTACTTTTATTGATCGGAGTTGGTTTGTATGCCATTATTCGCCGCATGTATGTAGGAATTGATATTCGAGATATTGTTGAGAATACTGAAAAAGAAAGAATTTTATCTGCTTTGGGATTTTCTATAGTGATTTTACTGATTGATATCATAGGTAATCGCGAGGAACTGGTCAGTCTATTGACTTGGAAGTACTCCCTAAAAGTGGTCCTAGCAGTTATCATCTATCTCGTTGGGAGTTATTCTATGGATAGAGTTATCCTATACTTGAATCGCAGAAATCAGCAAGTTTGGGAGGAAGAAGATGAAAAATAGATTTTTTTATTATCAATTACTAGACGAAAGGGAAGAGCAACTGATGAATAAAGCGGGGGCTGAAAGTTTCTATATCTCTATAGCTTTCTTGCTTTTATCTTATATGATTGCAGTATTAGCACCAAGTCTTTTTAATCCGAGAATGATTCTCATCATTATCATTATTGGAACTTCTTACTTTTTCGGCCGTGCTCGAGATTTGGGTGTGAACTACTATAGTCGTTTTCATTTTACGATTGTAGGGTGTTTGTTGGTAACTCTCGCTATTACGACTCTTTTGATGTTGCAGAATTATCAATTCAACATAGAAATTTATCAGCATAATCCTTTGAATTTTAAATATCTGTCTGCTTGGATCCTTACTTATCTGATTTACCTTCCTTGGGTTTTTATCGGCAATCTCGGGCTTAAAAGTTATGGCGAATGGGCTCAACAAAAGTTTGAGCAAGATATGGATGAACTGGAGAACGGAGAATAGCTTGTTAGTTTTTTATCAATCTCGGTAAAATGTGTTATAATAGTACTAATTTATCGGACGGTGTGAAAGTGGTAGAATACGTTCATGCCTTTGTAAAGAAGGAAGAAGGAAAACAGATGTATCCAGATGATAGTTTGACATTGCACACGGACTTGTATCAGATCAACATGATGCAAGTTTACTTTGACCAAGGAATTCACAATAAAAAGGCGGTTTTTGAGGTTTACTTCCGTCAGCAACCCTTTCAGAACGGTTATGCAGTTTTCGCTGGCTTGGAAAGAATTGTACATTATCTTAAAGACTTGCGCTTTTCAGATAGCGATATTGCCTACTTGGAGTCGCTTGGTTATCATGGGGCGTTCTTAGATTACCTACGAAATCTCAAGTTAGAATTAACAGTTCGTTCCGCTCAGGAAGGGGACTTGGTTTTTGCTAATGAGCCGATTGTGCAGGTAGAAGGACCTCTAGCCCAATGTCAATTGGTGGAAACAGCTCTCTTGAACATCGTCAACTACCAGACCTTGGTCGCTACTAAAGCAGCTCGTATTCGTTTGGTCATTGAAGATGAGCCTTTGATGGAGTTTGGGACACGTCGTGCGCAAGAAATGGATGCGGCTATCTGGGGAACACGCGCAGCCGTGATTGGTGGAGCCAACGGAACTAGCAACGTGCGAGCAGGGAAGCTTTTTGGCATTCCTGTCCTAGGAACCCATGCCCATGCTTTGGTACAAGTTTATGGAAATGACTATGAGGCCTTTAAGGCCTATGCTTCAACCCATCGTGACTGTGTCTTTCTAGTAGATACTTATGATACGCTTCGCATCGGTATGCCAGCTGCTATTCAGGTAGCGCGTGAGTTGGGTGACCAGATTAACTTTATGGGTGTGCGGATTGACTCTGGGGATATTGCCTACATTTCCAAGAAAGTCCGTCAGCAATTGGACGAGGCTGGTTTTACAGAGGCTAAGATTTACGCTTCCAATGACCTAGATGAAAATACCATCCTCAACCTCAAAATGCAACACGCTAAAATTGATGTCTGGGGTGTCGGTACCAAGCTGATTACAGCCTATGACCAGCCAGCCCTTGGCGCAGTTTATAAGATTGTTGCCATCGAAGATGAAACTGGTAAGATGCGCAACACCATCAAGCTTTCAAGCAATGCTGAAAAAGTGTCAACACCAGGTAAGAAGCAAGTATGGCGCATTACCAGTCGTGAAAAAGGCAAGTCAGAAGGTGACTACATCACCTATGACGGTGTGGATGTTGCCAACATGACTGAAATCAAAATGTTCCATCCGACCTATACTTACATCAAGAAGACCGTTCGAAACTTTGATGCTGTTCCTCTCTTGGTGGATATCTTCAAAGAAGGGAAATTGGTTTACAATTTACCTAGTTTGACTGAGATTCAGGCCTATGCCCGCAAGGAATTTGACAAGCTTTGGGATGAGTATAAACGGGTACTCAATCCACAGCACTATCCAGTAGATTTGGCGCGTGATATTTGGCAAGATAAGATGGACTTGATTGACAAGATGCGCAAGGAAGCCCTTGGCGAAGGAGAAGAAGAATGAGTTTGCAAGAGACCATAATCCAGCAACTAGGTGTCAAGCCAGTGATTGACGCCCAGGAGGAAATTCGTCGTTCCATTGACTTTTTAAAAAAATACCTGAAAAAACATCCCTTCCTTAAAAGTTTTGTACTAGGGATTTCTGGAGGACAGGACTCGACTTTAGCGGGGCGCTTGGCGCAATTAGCTATGGAAGAAATGCGAGCAGAAACTGGAGATGACAGCTACAAATTTATCGCTGTTCGCCTACCTTATGGAGTCCAAGCTGACGAAGAGGACGCCCAAAAAGCCCTCGCTTTCATCCAGCCAGATGTCAGCTTGGTTGTGAATATCAAGGAATCAGCTGATGCCATGGCAGCTGCAGTAGAAGCGACAGGAAGCACTGTTTCAGACTTCAACAAGGGAAATATCAAGGCGCGTAGCCGTATGATTGCCCAATATGCTCTTGCGGGTGCCCATAGCGGAGCTGTCATTGGAACAGATCATGCTGCGGAAAATATCACAGGCTTTTTTACTAAGTTTGGTGACGGTGGTGCAGACATTCTCCCTCTTTACCGCCTCAATAAACGCCAAGGAAAACAACTCTTGAAGGAGCTTGGTGCAGACCCAGCCCTTTATGAAAAAATCCCAACAGCAGACCTAGAAGAAGAAAAACCAGGGATAGCTGATGAAGTAGCCTTGGGAGTCACTTATGAAGAGATTGACGACTACCTAGAAGGCAAAACAATCAGCCCAGAAGCTCAAGCGATTATTGAAAACTGGTGGCATAAAGGACAACACAAACGCCACCTACCAATCACCGTATTTGATGACTTCTGGGAGTAAAAAGGTCCTGTGGACCTTTTTACCCTGAGCCTAGAAATGAGAAAGCGAAGAAGGTCCTGTGGACCTTTTTACCCCGAGTCTAAAAATGGGAAAACGAGGCAGATTCGGTAACTCATAGAGTTCGATTTTCCTTGTCTCACCCCCGCAACGATGACTAGGTTTGAAAAAGCTTGGTAAAGCGCATTTCAAACCAGACAGCGACTGCGTCAAGGGACTAGATAAAACACTTGTTTCCTAGCTGTTATTGAGTATAGTCTTTTTACCCTGAGCCTAGAAATGAGAAAGCGAAGAAGGTCCTGTGGACCTTTTTACCCCGAGTCTAAAAATGGGAAAACGAGGCAGATTCGGTAACTCATAGAGTTCGATTTTCCTTGTCTCACCCCCGCAACGATGACTAGGTTTGAAAAAGCTTGGTAAAGCGCATTTCAACCCAGACAGCGACTGCGTCAAGTAACTAGAGGGAATACTTGATTTCTAGCTGTTACTGAGTATAGTCCTTTTACCCCGAGTTTAGAAACAGGAAAACGAGGAGGCCCAGTGGATATTTTTAGCTTGAGCATTGAGATTCGAAAGCAAAAATAAGTTTCAATGGAGATTTGACAGAGAACCATATATCAGAAAGTGAGGCAGTGTCATGAAAACAATCGGTACGCAAATGTTACAGACAGAACGTTTGATTTTGAGAAGATTTGTGGAGAGTGATGCGGAAGCCATGTTTCAAAATTGGGCTTCGTCTGCTGAGAATCTGACCTATGTCAGCTGGGATCCCCATCTTGATGTTGAGGTGACTCGAAACTCGATTCGAAATTGGGTTGCCTCCTATACCAATCCCAACTATTACAAATGGGCCATTTGTCTAAAGGAAAAACCAGAGCAAGTGATTGGAGATATCAGCATCGTTGCAATGGATGAGAATGATTCTTGTTGTGAAATTGGCTATGTGCTAGGCAAGGCATATTGGGGTCGTGGTATGATGACGGAGTCCTTGAAAGCCGTGCTAGACTTCTGTTTTACTCAAGCAGGCTTTCAAAAGGTCAGAGCTCGTTATGCAAGTCTCAATCCAGCTTCAGGCCGTGTGATGGAAAAGGCTGGAATGTCCTATCTAAAGACTATTACCAATGGTGTAGAGAGAAAAGACTACGTTGCGGACCTTATTTATTATCAGATTAAAAAGAACTAAGAAATGACCTGAGCTTCAAAAGTTAGAGTTTGAAGCTCAGGTCATTTTTTTCTGCTCTTTTATTTTAACTCATAAAGCCAGTCGTCACCGTCTTTGTAGTAAAAGAATTCACTTAAATCGTCTTCTAAAAAAACACGCAGCATGTCTGACGTATCCTCAGTTGCAAGTTTCAGATGAGACAGATTTTCAAATTCTTCCCACCAAACAGTACCTTCGTCTGAAGACTGGAGTTCACCAGTAAAGTGTTCTGTCTTGTAAAAGAGGACGACATAGCGGTAATCCTCGTCATCGTACCAGTTTTTGATACCACAAAGTTGAGGTTTGGATATGGTTAGTCCAGTTTCTTCCTTGACTTCTCTGATAACTGCATCGGTAAAAGATTCCCCACGCTCTACATGACCACCAGGAAAAGTGATGCCGGGTCAGTCGGGACTAACTCGATCTTGAACTAGAACTTTGTTTCCGTTTTTAATCATGCACATGTTGACAAATTCGACTAATTCTCGTCTGTTCATATTGTTTTTCCTATTTTGTTAGTAACTTTTCCACGACGTTTAACTTTCGCATGGTCAAATCCACGCCAAAAAGTTTTTCAAGATAGTTGGTATTGAGCTTTTTTCGTTTTGCAGTTCTAGGGAGATAGAGGTAGAGACAGTGATCGCCTACACAAATTTCTTCCTCACCGTAGTCAGCTTTCAATTTTTCTAATGGCAGACTTTGGATAAATCCCTGATAAAGAATCACATGTACACGATCATGAAGATAGTCTTCTCTAAATGGGTTCTCTTGAACAATCTTTTCAAAATCGTCCTTATTCTTGATAACCATTTTTAAGTCAGCTCCAATTTTTTCCTTTATCAAAGTATGAATGCGTTCTCGTATTTCTTCCAAGTCCAACTCACTTTCAAGAATGATATTCCCACTTTGAATATAGGTTCGAACGTGTTGAAAACCAGCTTCTGTCAAAATATTTACCAAATAAGACATTTTTGGGATAGCATTTTTTCCATTGGGAGTAACGCCTCTTAGTAAAATAATATGTTCCAAAGGACTTCCTTTCTTATTTGGTATTTATTGGATTTGAGCCTGCCACCCAGCCGGTACAGAGGGCAGAAGTGATGTTAAACCCACCCGTGTGGGCATTGATATCCAGTACCTCGCCAGCAAAGTGGAGTCCAGGGACCAGCTTACTTTCTAGAGTTTTAGGATTGATTTCCTTGAGACTGACACCTCCTTTGGTGACGAAGGACTTAGCCAGAGACATTTTGTCAGTGATAGGGATTTTGAGGGCCTTGATGGACTGGAGAAGTTGTTCCCGTTCTTTCTCAGTCAGCTGTTTGACTTTGTCAGGATAGCCTTGCACCAAAAATTCTGCCAAACGTTCTGGAAGCAAAGTTTTTAAAGCATTTTTCAAGGATTTTTCCCGATTTTCTTCTAGAAATGCAGCTAAGTCCTTCTCAGAAAGTTGAGGCAAGACATCCAGTGAGAGGATCTCACCACCCTTGACAAAGCTGGACATGCGTAGGGCAGCAGGGCCAGATAAACCAAAGTGGGTAAAGAGCAAATCATGAGTGATGACATGCTTGCCATAGCTTAGGGTCACATCGTCTAGTGAAATGCCCTGAAGCGCTTTGTGAGGAAAATCTGTCAACAATGGGCTCTCAGCGGCCTCAAGATCGGTCACAGTATGCTTAAAATGGCGGGCAATATCGTGGCCAAATCCAGTCGATCCAGTGGAAGGATAGGATTTACCACCAGTTGTGACAATCAGTTTATCACAAGTGAAGGTTTGATCTGCAGACTTTAGGACAAACTGGTTATCCACTTTTTTAACTGAAACAACCTCCGTTTGAGTGGCAATTTGCCCACCAAGTTCAGTGATTTTTTTCTCCAAAGCTTCGATAATGGTCCGAGACTTGTCGCTGGCAGGAAAGACGCGTCCGTGGTCCTCGACCTTAAGTTTGACTCCATTTTCCGTAAAAAAGTTGATGATATCATGGTTATCAAACTGAGAGAAGACACTGTAAAGAAAGCGCCCATTCCCAGGGATGCCAGCCAGTAGGTCGTCTAAACTCCCGTTGTTGGTCACATTGCAGCGACCGCCGCCTGTACCAGCTAATTTTTTACCAAGTTTTCGATTTTTTTCGATAAGTAGAGTTTTCTGACCATAAAAGCTACTGGAAATCGTAGCCATCATGCCAGCAGGTCCACCACCGATGACAATAGTATCAAAATGTTTCATAGCTCTATTGTACCACAAAAACAAGAGATGCTTGGCATCTCTTGTTACTCATAATCTTAGTTAATTTCATATCCCATCAACAAACCGCCATCTTCTGCATAAAAACTGCAGAGACCAGATGTTGGAAGAATCTTAATTTCAGCTTGAGGGAATGTTTCCAGCAAGCGGTCTGACAATTGCTGACAGAATTTTTCATTGCTGCGATGAGCCATGACGATACGACCACCAGCATAGCCAGCCTTGATGAGTTCTTCATAGGCTGCTTGAAGGGACTTTTTAGCACCACGAGCCTTTTGAAGAAGCTCTAAGGTTCCAGTTTCACTTGCCTCCCCAACCATACGGATGTTGAGAAGACCAACAACTGCACCGATAAGCTTACTTAAACGGCCATTTTTTACCAAGTTATCAACCTTAGCGAGGACAAAGAGTAATTTTGTTTTTTCTTGGTAAGCTGTGATAGCTTCAACAATTTCCTCATGAGAAAGTCCTTGGTCAATCAAGTCATTGATTTTTTCGACAATCAAATCAACTTCCCCACCCGCAGATAAACTATCGATAACATGAATCTGAGTGTCAGGGTGTTCTTCGAGGTAGATATTTTTAGCGAGCTGTGCACTATTATGGCTACCTGAAAGAGTACCAGTGATAGTAACGACAAAGATATGCTTAGCACCTTCAAATGCACGCAAGTAATCATCAGGGCTAGGACAAGCCGATTTTGAAGCCTCAGAAGTCGCATACATGGTTTTCATCATATGGTCAATGTCGAGACTGGCATCATCGATAAAGACCTGATCAGCTACTTGAATGGTTAAAGGAACACTAACAAATTCAGTATCAATAGCAGGAGTTGCCAGTTGACGATAATCACAACCAGAGTCAGCTACAATCTTCCAAGTCATAGAAATTCTCCATCTTTGTCACTTATACATTGACAAAGGTTCTGTCTTTTTTTACAATTGTATCATGAATGCCCTTGAAACAAAAGCACCATCCGTCTGTTGTTACAAGTAGAAAGAAATTGTTATGTCTGAACGTAGAATATCTGAAAAATCTCTTGAAAATCTCAGAAAATCAAATCAAGAATCCAATTTTTTAACCAGAGAAGCAATCGAGACGGCTCTTTTGCAACTTCTAGAGAAAAAGGACTTGGCAAAGATCAGTATTTCAGAATTAGTCAAGCGGGCGGGCGTCTCTCGTGCCGCCTTCTATCGTAACTATGACTCCAAAGAAGAGATTTTGGAAAGCGTCTTTAAACGCAGCGTTCACAATATCATGGAACAGTTGAGCCACTACGATGTCAAAACCGATCTTTATCTGGTCTGGGTTCACCTTTTCCGCGCAGCAAAGAAAGAAGCCAAGGTTATTCAACTTGCTCTGGACTACCATTTGGAAAAGATTTTTGTCCAAGCCATGCAGGAATTTCTAGAAAAATACCACGGAAAGTCAAAAGGCGTTAGCAGCTACCTTCATTCCTTTTGGAGCTCTGCCATCGTATCGGTTCTGCTTAAATGGATCAAGGATGGCATGAAGGTTCCAGCTGAAAAGATTGCAGATTTACGCTTGCCATTTTTCAAAAAATAGAGGAAAAGGAGAAGAGTCATGACAGAAAAAAGACTGGCTTGGGATGAGTACTTTGCAGCCCAGGCTTTACTGATTGCCAATCGTTCGACCTGTAAACGTGCTAAAGTGGGAGCTGTCCTAGTTAAGGACAATAAGGTCATTTCAACAGGCTACAATGGTTCCGTATCAGGAACGGAGCACTGTATCGACCACGAATGTTTAGTCATTGAAGGACACTGTGTTCGAACCCTTCACGCCGAGGTCAATGCCATCTTGCAAGGAGCTGAACGAGGGGTTCCAAGAGGATTTACAGCCTATGTGACCCATTTTCCGTGTCTGAACTGCACCAAACAACTGCTACAAGTTGGTTGTAAGCGCGTGGTTTATATCAACCAGTACCGAATGGATGACTATGCCCAGTACCTTTATCATGAAAAAGGCACCGAGTTAACCCATTTACCATTAGAGACTGTTCAGACAGCTCTTCAAGAGGCAGATTTGATTTAAAAATTAATAAAAATAAATGGTTTAGAAAGCTTTTTAAACCGTTTTTTGATATAATAAGAAGAATAAATTGAAAGAAGGAACTCAGAAAATGGGAAAAATTGAAGTCATTAATCATCCACTCATTCAACACAAATTGTCAATCTTGCGTCGTACAGATACTTCTACAAAAGCTTTTCGTGAGCTAGTAGATGAGATTGCAATGTTGATGGGATATGAAGTACTTCGTGATCTTCCACTTGAAGACGTGGAAATCGAAACACCTATCACAAAGACCGTTCAAAAACAATTGGCTGGTAAAAAATTGGCGATTGTCCCAATCTTGCGTGCAGGTATCGGGATGGTAGATGGACTCTTGAGCTTGGTTCCAGCAGCAAAAGTTGGGCACATTGGTATGTACCGTGATGAAGAAACCCTTCAACCAGTTGAATACTTGGTGAAATTGCCTGAGGATATTGACCAACGTCAAATCTTTGTCGTTGATCCAATGTTGGCAACAGGTGGCTCAGCAATCTTGGCAGTAGATTCACTTAAAAAACGTGGCGCTTCAAATATCAAGTTTGTCTGCCTAGTATCTGCTCCAGAAGGAGTGAAAGCTCTTCAAGAAGCACACCCAGATGTAGAGATCTTTACAGCAGCTCTGGACGAACACTTGAATGAACATGGCTATATTGTTCCAGGTCTCGGAGATGCTGGAGACCGCTTGTTCGGTACGAAATAAGACTCAGATAGAGTCTTAAAGATGAAATTGGAGGATGTTTCTAATTTCGCGAGGAGGTTGAATTTTTGATTCTGTCGATAGTATAGAGCAAAAATTTGACCTTTTTTGACCAAAAAGATATAATAGTTCTGTATTGAGTCGCATGACTAAGAAAATTCAACATTAAAAGGAGAAATGAATGATTCCTGTAGTTATTGAACAAACAAGCCGTGGAGAACGTTCCTATGACATTTACTCTCGTCTTCTGAAAGACCGCATCATCATGCTAACTGGGCCAGTCGAAGACAATATGGCCAACTCCGTTATCGCCCAATTGCTCTTCTTGGATGCCCAAGATAGCACAAAAGATATTTACCTTTATGTCAATACACCTGGAGGATCTGTTTCAGCTGGTTTGGCAATCGTTGATACCATGAACTTTATCAAGGCAGATGTTCAAACAATCGTTATGGGAATGGCTGCATCTATGGGGACTGTTATTGCATCAAGTGGTGCAAAAGGCAAACGCTTCATGCTTCCAAATGCAGAGTACATGATTCACCAACCAATGGGTGGTACAGGTGGTGGTACCCAACAAACCGATATGGCAATCGCTGCAGAGCACTTGCTCAAAACTCGTAAGACTTTGGAGCAAATCCTTGCAGATAACTCAGGTAAATCTGTTGAGCAAATTCACGCGGATGCTGAACGTGATTACTGGATGAGTGCCCAAGAAACGCTCGAATATGGCTTCATTGATGAAATCATGGCTAACAATTCTTTGAGCTAAGCAACCTAGAAAGCAAACTCGACGGAGTTTGCTTTTTTTGGTATAATAGGGGAAGATTTCTTAGAAAGAGGATCCCTCATGTTTGAAAAAACAAATCGATCAGGATTAATCATCTATCTTTACTATAATCGAGATGCAAAAAAACTTCAGGAATACGGTGATATCTGTTACCATTCCAAAAAACATCGCTACCTGCAACTTTATGTTCCAACTGAGGAGCTAGATGACTTAGTTGAGAGATTAGGTAAGGAAAGATTTATCAAAAAAATAAGACGTTGCCACATTCAAGAGTTAGAAACTCCCTTTGTTGGCAATCTCTATCTCACTGAGGAAAACGTTATCATTTAAAAAATGAGATAAATGTGTTGACAATTTTCTGATAATTCGGTATATTCTTAACATACTATTTTTGAAACAACTATAAGGAGATTAAAAATGAAGAAAAAATTTGCCCTATCTTTTGTGGCTCTTGCTAGCGTAGCTCTTCTCGCTGCTTGTGGAGAGGTCAAGTCAGGAGCGTCAAATACAACTGGTAACCCAGTAGACGAAAAGACTATCAAAATCGGTTTTAACTTTGAAGAAACAGGTGCTGTAGCTGCCTATGGTACTTCTGAACAAAAAGGTGCTCAACTTGCTGTTGATGAAATCAATGCTGCAGGTGGTATCGATGGGAAACAAATCGAAGTTGTAGACAAAGACAACAAATCTGAAACTGCTGAGGCAGCCTCTGTTACAACTAATCTAGTGACCCAATCAAAAGTTGCAGCTATCGTAGGACCTGCGACATCTGGTGCAACTGCCGCAGCTGTAGCAAATGCTACTCAAGCAGGAGTGCCATTGATTTCACCAAGTGCGACTCAAGACGGTTTGACCAAAGGTCAAGAATATCTATTTATCGGAACTTTCCAAGATAGCTTCCAAGGGAAGATTATTTCAAACTATGTGACAAACAAATTGAACGCTAAGAAGGTTGTTCTTTATACGGACAATGCTAGTGACTATGCTAAAGGTATTGCTAAATCCTTCCGTGAAGCCTACAAAGGTGAAATTATTGCAGACGAAACGTTTGTAGCAGGTGATACAGACTTCCAAGCAGCCCTTACTAAAATGAAAGGGAAAGAGTTTGACGCTATCGTTGTTCCAGGTTACTACACAGAAGCAGGTAAAATCGTAAACCAAGCACGTGGTATGGGAATTGATAAACCAATCGTTGGTGGTGACGGCTTTAACGGTGAAGAATTTGTTCAACAAGCAACTGCTGAAAGAGCATCAAACATTTACTTCATCTCAGGATTCTCAACTACAGTTGATGTTTCTGCAAAAGCTAAAGCTTTCCTTGAAGCCTACCGTGCTAAATACAATGAAGAACCTTCAACATTCTCAGCTTTGGCCTATGACTCAGTTTACCTAGTAGCTAATGCTGCAAAAGGTGCTAAAAACTCAGGTGAAATCAAGGACAACCTTGCTAAAACCAAAGACTTTGATGGTGTGACTGGTCAAACGAGCTTTGATGCAGATCACAACACAGTGAAAACTGCTTACATGATGACCATGAACAATGGTAAAGTGGAAGCAGCAGAAGTTGTAAAACCATAACATTAGAATAGTAGTTGAAATAGGGAATGAGCCTTTGACTCACTCCCTGTTTCGGTGTTTATGAACTTGTGAAAATTAAGAAATTTTCTAAAAAATAACAATAGAAAAGAGTGAATGCTATGCTCCAACAACTTGTGAATGGTCTAATTCTGGGTAGTGTTTATGCACTTTTGGCTCTGGGTTATACCATGGTTTATGGAATTATCAAACTCATCAACTTCGCCCACGGTGATATTTATATGATGGGAGCCTTTATTGGTTACTTTTTGATTAATTCTTTCCAAATGAATTTCTTTTTAGCTTTGATTATTTCAATGGTAGGAACCGCACTGCTTGGTGTTGTGATTGAGTTTCTTGCCTACCGTCCTTTGCGACACTCTACACGTATTGCTGTTTTGATTACAGCTATCGGAGTGTCTTTCCTACTGGAATATGGAATGGTCTACTTGGTCGGTGCCAATACTCGTGCCTTTCCTCAAGCCATTCAAACAGTTCGCTATGATTTGGGGCCAATCAGCTTGACAAACGTCCAGTTAATGATTTTAGCAGTTTCCTTACTCCTGATGATTTTATTGCAAGTGATTGTTCAAAAAACAAAAATGGGGAAAGCCATGCGTGCGGTATCGGTTGATAGTGACGCTGCTCAATTGATGGGAATTAATGTAAATCGTACAATCAGCTTTACTTTTGCTTTGGGTTCAGCTCTTGCTGGAGCGGCAGGTGTCCTAATCGCCCTTTACTACAACTCTCTTGAACCGTTGATGGGTGTGACTCCAGGTCTAAAATCATTCGTTGCGGCCGTTCTTGGTGGTATCGGGATTATTCCTGGTGCAGCTCTAGGGGGATTTGTGATTGGCTTGTTGGAAACATTTGCAACTGCCTTTGGTATGTCTGATTTCCGTGATGCTATCGTATATGGAATCTTACTTTTGATTCTGATTGTTCGTCCTGCAGGTATCCTTGGTAAGAATGTGAAAGAGAAGGTGTAAACAATGAAGACAAATCTTAAAGTAAATATTCTCTGGTTATTCCTTCTGTTAGCAGGTTATGGGCTGATCAGTGTACTGGTTTCTGCTGGTGTTCTCAATCTATTCCATGTCCAAATTTTAGAACAAATTGGGATTAATATCATCCTTGCAGTAGGTTTGAACTTAATCGTTGGTTTTTCAGGACAATTCTCACTCGGTCATGCAGGTTTTATGGCGATTGGGGCTTATGCAGCAGCGATTATTGGCTCAAAATCACCAACCTATGGTGCCTTCTTTGGAGCAATGGTCTTGGGTGCCTTGATTTCTGGTGCAGTCGCTTTGCTCGTTGGAATTCCAACACTACGTTTAAAGGGTGACTACCTGGCTGTTGCGACACTAGGTGTTTCAGAAATCATTCGTATCTTTATCATTAATGGTGGAAGTTTGACCAACGGTGCTGCTGGTATCTTGGGTATTCCAAACTTTACCAACTGGCAGATGGTTTATCTTTTTGTGGTGATTACAACTATTGCAACTCTCAACTTCTTACGTAGTCCAATTGGACGCTCTACTCTATCTGTTCGTGAGGATGAGATTGCTGCAGAGTCCGTTGGGGTGAACACTACAAAGATCAAGATTATCGCTTTTGTCTTTGGTGCCATTACAGCAAGTATTGCTGGTTCACTTCAGGCTGGTTTTATCGGATCTGTTGTGCCAAAAGATTACACCTTTATTAATTCCATCAACGTGTTGATTATCGTTGTATTTGGTGGACTTGGTTCTATTACAGGTACCATCGTTTCTGCGATTGTTTTAGGAATTTTAAATATGCTCCTTCAAGATGTAGCTAGTGTACGTATGATTATCTACGCTTTGGCTCTTGTATTGGTCATGATTTTCAGACCAGGTGGACTTCTTGGGACATGGGAATTGAGTCTATCACGTTTCTTTAAAAAATCGAAGAAGGAGGGACAAAACTAATGGCATTACTTGAAGTTAAACAGTTAACCAAACATTTTGGCGGTCTAACAGCTGTTGGAGATGTCACTCTTGAATTGAACGAGGGAGAGTTGGTTGGTCTGATTGGACCAAACGGGGCTGGTAAAACAACCCTTTTCAATCTCTTGACTGGTGTTTATGAACCGAGCGAAGGTACAGTGACACTAGATGGTCACCTCCTAAATGGGAAAACTCCCTATAAGATTGCTTCACTTGGTCTCAGTCGTACTTTCCAAAATATTCGTTTGTTCAAGGACTTGACAGTTTTGGAAAATGTTTTGATTGCATTTAGCAATCATCATAAACAACATGTCCTTGCAAGTTTTCTACGTTTACCAGCTTTTTATAAGAACGAGGAAGAATTAAAAAGCAAAGCTATGGACTTGCTGAAGATTTTTGATTTGGATGGCGATGCAGATACACTTGCTAAAAATCTGGCCTATGGTCAACAACGTCGATTAGAAATCGTTCGTACTCTGGCAACCGAACCCAAGATTCTCTTTTTGGATGAACCTGCAGCTGGGATGAATCCACAAGAAACAGCTGAATTGACAGAATTGATCCGTCGTATCAAAGATGAATTTAAAATTACCATCATGCTCATCGAACACGACATGAACTTGGTTATGGAAGTTACTGAGCGTATCTATGTTCTTGAATATGGTCGGTTGATCGCTCATGGGACTCCAGATGAGATCAAGAACAACAAACGCGTTATCGAAGCTTATCTAGGAGGTGAAGCCTAATGTCTATGTTAAAAGTTGAAAACCTCTCTGTGCATTACGGTATGATCCAAGCAGTTCGTGATGTAAGTTTCGAGGTTAATGAAGGTGAAGTTGTTTCCTTGATTGGTGCCAATGGTGCTGGTAAAACAACCATTCTTCGTACCCTTTCAGGTTTGGTTCGTCCAAGTGCTGGTAAAATTCAGTTTTTAGGAAAAGAAATTCAAAAGATGCCAGCGCAAAAAATTGTTGCAGGTGGCCTTTCACAAGTCCCTGAGGGACGCCATGTTTTTCCAGGCTTGACTGTTATGGAAAATCTAGAAATGGGAGCTTTCTTGAAGAAAAATCGTGAAGAAAATCAAGCTAACTTGAAAAAAGTTTTCTCACGCTTCCCACGTCTGGAAGAACGCAAGAACCAAGATGCGGCAACTCTTTCAGGTGGTGAACAGCAGATGCTGGCTATGGGACGCGCGCTCATGTCAACACCTAAGCTCCTTCTCTTGGATGAGCCGTCAATGGGACTTGCCCCGATCTTTATCCAAGAAATTTTTGATATCATCCAAGATATTCAGAAGCAAGGAACAACGGTTCTCCTAATTGAACAGAACGCTAACAAGGCCCTTGCTATCTCTGACCGTGGTTATGTACTTGAAACAGGAAAGATTGTCCTATCAGGAACAGGAAAAGAACTCGCAGCATCAGACGAAGTCAGAAAAGCATATCTAGGTGGCTAAAAAGGTCCGGGGGACCTTTTTAGTCGGCAGATAGAGATTGCGTAGCAATCATCAGATCCAGTGGATTGTTTTAGTTGGCATATAAGTTTGAAGAGCTCCAATTTGGGGCTCTTTCTTCGTTTGCTTACTATTTTGATGGACCTGATTTGAGCACCCATTTTCTTAATATAGAATCTAACTTGACAAAAGTGTGCGTTCATTATATAATAGAATAAATAAAAATATTGAACAAAAGAGGCTGAAGATATGCTATCAGAAAAACAATTTAGACTTTTACGTTTTTTGTTGACTCACAAAGACGAAAACTTTACGCAGAGACAATTGGCTGAACGGTTAGACATCTCTTTGGGGACAGTAAATAATCTTCTCAAGGAATGTAAAGAAGAGAAGTGGATCAGTGAGGAAAATCATTTAACTGACTTAGGTGAGGGGGCTTTAGCTCCGTATCAGGTAAAGAATGCCATTATCATGGCTGCAGGTATGAGTAGCCGCTTTGCTCCTTTGTCTTATGAGCTACCTAAAGGATTGCTTCAAGTTAAAGGTGAGCGTTTGATTGAGAGAGAAATCAAGCAGTTGCAAGAAGCTGGGATAGAGGATATTACAGTTATTGTAGGCTATCTGCAGGAAAAAATGTTCTATCTAGCAGAAAAATTTGGTGTTAAAATCGTTGTGAATAATGATTACTACAAGTACAACAACTGTTCTTCTCTCATGCTAGTCAGAGATCAACTTTCTAACACTTATATCTGCTCTTCGGATAATTATTTTGTAGAAAATCCGTTTGAGCGATACATTTACAGGGGTTACTATTCTACAATATTTGCAGAAGGGGACACAGACGAATACTGCTCTAAGGAAGACTCCAATCACACGATTATTGATGTTCAAATCGGTGGGACGAATACTTGGGCTATGGTGGGGCACGTTTATTTTGATCGTGCATTTAGTGAAAAGTTCGTAGATATTTTAGAAACTGAATTTAAGCACGAACCATATCGCGAACAGCTCTGGGAAGATTATTATAGTCGTCACGTCAAGGAACTTCCTTTGGAAGCTCGGCATTATTCAGCAGACATTGTTAAGGAGTTTGATTCACTAGATGAGTTGCGTCAGTTTGATGAACACTATTTGGTGAATACTAATTCGGAAATCATTGATAATATCTGTAAGACATTAGGATGTGTGGCTTCAGATATTGTCAATATCAAACCTCTAAAAGACGGTTTAACAAACACTTCGTTTTCATTTGACTGCCTAGGGAAGAAATATGTTTACCGTCATCCGGGTAGAGGAACGGAGAATTATATCGATCGTGCTAGTGAAGCGGCTTCCATGGAAATTGCTGCAAAATTAAAGATTGACCGTACTTTTGTCGCCATGAACAAGGATGAGGGCTGGAAAATTTCAGAATTTATCCCTAATGCCAAGCAACTGGATTATGATAATTGGGATGATGTATCAAAAGCAATGGAGCTCTTGAGACGTTTGCACCAATCTGGAGAAAAAACAAATCATTTCTTTAACCAATTTGAGGGAATTGATGATTTTAGACAAAAATTAAAAGCCAGCAATCGTTTTGAGTTTGATGGACTTGAAGAGTTGGATAAGAATGTCTCAGTTCTTGAAAAGTTTCTACAAGAAGAGCATACGAAAAAGGTTCTCTGCCACGGAGATTCTTATAGCCCGAATTTCTTGTTGAATGAAGCTGGCGAAATGAGCTTGATTGATTGGGAATATTCTGGTATGGGAGATCCAGCAGGAGATTTAGGAACCTTTATCGGGTGTTCAAATTATACAGTAGAAGAAGCTGAAAAGGTACTTGAAATCTATCTACAAGAAGTTCCGGACAAGAAAACCAAACGTCACTATTTTGCCTATGTATCAGTGACTTCGTATTATTGGTTTTTGTGGGCCCTGTTCCAAGAAAGCGTTGGAAAACCAGTAGGTGAATTTCTTTATATCTGGTATCGTTATACCAAGCAGTATGGAAAACTTGCATTAGATTTATACTTAGAGGAGAATTGAGATGAAACCGACATCAGAAATTGAAGAATTAATAGCAAATGAAACGAAAAGAAGGCTAGAAGAAATGGAATCACCAAACTATGTGTTTGCTCAGCCATTTCTAAAAAGTGATTTTATTATAGTCATCAGCTTAGTTCTAATTAATTTTATCCTGATTATTCTAGCCATGACAGGAGGTATTCAATAAAATGTCTAAGATGAATGACTTTATTCAACAGGAGACGATAACGGGTATTGTTCCCATGACCAACAAGGATCGTCAGTATTCTTTCTGGGATCTCTTCCTGTCGACAAGTGGTTTTGCCATTGCAACTTGGTGTTATACCCAAGGAGCCTATGTGGCTCAATATTTGACCTTTAATCAAATGTTGATAAATATTTTTAGTTTTAATATTATTTGGGTCTTTATTGAGTGTCTCCCAATTCTGTTTGCGGTTAAATATGGGATTGATTTGTGGATTTGGTTGAGAGCTGTCCTCGGAAAAAAAGGAGTAGCCCTGTTATCAACCATTATTAGTTTGGCTAACTTTGGCTGGTATGCCGTTGCGGCCAATCTTTTTGCCAGCTCCATGATTCATTTAGCAAATAATTTTGGTCTTGGTTTGGACAAGGGAGTATGGGCACCTATTCTTGGTACACTCTGTGTTCTCCTTGGAACGCTGATTGCGCTTGGAGGTCCAGAGGTGATCAAATGGACCAATCGCTTCTTGGTAATTGCCTTGTTGATTGTCGGTCTCATTATCGTTGGAATCTGCTTTGTAGCCGTGCCTATCACTGACATTATGAACATTCAACCGGCTACCCAAGGAGATTTAACTCCATTAGAACGCTTCATGCTTTCTGGAGAAGGAAATGTAGCCTTTGCCTTCTCTTGGTCTACACAGGCATTGGTTTTACCACGTTTAGCAAAATCAGAACGCAGTGGTTATTGGGCTACAGCCTTATCATACGGAGTTGTGGCTCCATTCTTCGTTGCGACAGGTGGAGTCATGGCTCTAGCCATGTTTGTCAAAACAGGTGTTTATGAAAGTGATCCAACAACCATGCTGTCAACTCTAAGCACCCCAGCCTTTGCCCTCTTAAGTCTACTACTAGTAGCCTTTGCCAATATTGGAACTCAGGGGACAGGATCGTACGTGAACTGTATGATTGTTAAAAGCGGGATGCCAAAAGTAAGTTATAAACTAATGGTTTGGATTGCCATGGTTTATGTGAGCCTACTCACCATCTGGGGAGGGGTAGAAGAGTACTTCGGTTCCTTCATCTCACTAGCCGCTTATATTCAGGGACCAATTATTGGTATGATTGTTGTTGATTACTTTATCTTAAGAAAACGAAAACTTGATTTGCGTTCAGCCTATTTCCTTGAGGGACATAAAGCTTATGAGTTTACTAAAGGATTTAACTTGGTTGGCTTGTCTTGCGTCTTTATCTCCTTGTTGGTTGCAGTACTATTTGTTTATAACCCTGTAACAGCACAGATTCAAAGCCCAATCTTTTTAATCACAACGGGTAGTGGCTTTACTGCGATTTTTGGAGGTTTATTGTACTGGTTAGCTAGCTTAACTCCGTTAAAACGCTATATGATCAAGGATCGGGACTCTGTTACGATTTAGGGATAAATGAAAACCTTCATCTATATCTATTTGCTTCCTCTTTTTTGAAAGTTAATTTTACATTAGTAATTGGTATGATTCTAGTCAATCATGTTCTGATTATTTTAGCCATGACAGGAGATATTCAATAAAATGTCCAAGATGAATGACTTTATTCAACAGGAGACGATAACGGGAATCGTTCCTATGATCAACAAGGATCGTCAGTATTCTTTCTGGGATCTTTTCCTATCAACAAGTGGTTTTGCCATCGCAACTTGGTGTTATACCCAAGGAGCCTATGTGGCTCAATATTTGACTTTTAATCAAATGTTGATAAATATTTTTAGCTTTAACATTATCTGGGTCTTTATTGAATGTCTCCCTATTTTGTTTGCCGTTAAATATGGAATTGATTTGTGGATCTGGTTGAGAGCTGTTCTAGGTAGAAAAGGGGTGGCCGTTCTATCAACAGTGATTAGTCTGGCAAATTTTGGTTGGTATGCTGTTACCGCCAATCTTTTTGCCAGCTCCATGATTCATTTGGCAAATAATTTTGGACTTGGTTTAGACAAGGGAGTATGGGCACCGATTCTAGGTACCCTCTGTGTTCTCCTTGGAACGCTGATTGCACTTGGGGGCCCAGAGGTGATTAAAGGCACTAATCGCTTCCTGGTGGTTGCCTTGTTATTTGTTGGGCTAATCATCGTTGGAATCTGTTTTGTTGCGGTTCCGATTAGGGATATTATGAATGTCCAACCTGCCATCCAAGAAAATTTGACACCGATTGAACGTTTTATGATGTCAGGGGAAGGAAATGTGGCCGTAGCCTTTTCTTGGTCTACACAAGCATTTGTCTTACCACGTTTGGCAAAATCAGAACGCAGTGGCTATTGGGCTACAGCCTTGTCATACGGGGGTGTTGCGCCATTCTTTGCTGCGACAGGTGGAGTCATGGCTTTGGCTATGTTTGTCAAAACAGGTGTCTATGAAAGTGACCCAACAACCATGCTTTCAACCCTAAGCACACCAGCCTTTGCGCTTTTAAGTTTACTATTAGTAGCCTTTGCCAATATTGGAACTCAGGGTACAGGATCGTATGTGAACTGTATGATTGTAAAAAGCGGGATGCCCAAAGTAAGTTATAAACTAATGGTTTGGATTGCCATGGTTTATGTGAGCCTACTTACGATTTGGGGAGGAGTGGATGAATACTTCGGTTCCTTCATCTCGCTGGCGGCCTATATTCAAGGACCCATTATTGGAATGATCGTTGTTGACTATTTTATCTTAAGAAAACGAAAACTCGATTTGCGTTCAGCCTATTTCCTTGAAGGACATGACGCCTATGAGTTTACCAAAGGATTTAATCTGGTAGGATTATCTTGTGTAATCATTTCCTTGTTAGTTGCAGTACTATTTGTTTACAACCCTATAACAAAGCATATCCAGAGTCCTATGTTCCTGCTCACAACTGGTAGTGGCTTTACTGCGATCTTTGGTGGTCTATTGTACTGGCTAGCTAGCTTAACTCCTTTAAAACGCTATATGATTAAGGATAGAGATTCAGTTACTATTTAAGGATAGAGGGAACTTTGGTTCTCTCTTTTTTTGTGATTGAATGTTACAAAATCTTGAAAAAGAGATGAAAGCGTTTGATAGTTTTTGTAAGAAAGTGTATAATTATAGTAGCAATAAAGAAGGAGAAGTCTCATGGCAGTTAAAGATTTTATGACCCGCAAGGTAGTTTATATTAGTCCAGATACGACTGTAGCACATGCAGCAGATTTGATGCGCGAGCAAGGCTTGCACCGTTTACCTGTTATCGAAAATGACCAATTAGTTGGTCTGGTAACAGAAGGAACTATAGCGGAAGCCAGCCCATCTAAAGCAACCAGCCTCTCTATCTATGAGATGAATTATCTTCTCAATAAGACTAAAGTTAAAGATGTTATGATTCGGGATGTCATCACTGTGTCAGGTTATGCTAGTCTAGAAGATGCGACCTATCTCATGTTGAAGAATAAGATAGGTATTCTTCCAGTTGTGGACAATCAACAGGTTTATGGTGTGATTACAGATCGTGATGTTTTTCAAGCCTTTCTAGAAATCGCTGGCTACGGCGAGGAAGGAATTCGTGTTCGGTTTATTACGGAAAATGAAGTCGGGGTTTTGGGCAAGATTGTGACCTTGATTGTAGAAGAAAATCTGAATATTTCACACACAGTCAATATTCCTCGCAAGGATGGTAAGGTCGTGATTGAAGTTCAAATTGATGGGACGATTGATTTAACCTTCCTGAAGGAGAAATTTGAAGCGCAAGGTATCCAAGTAGAGGAGATTGCTCGAACCTCTGCTAAAAAGTTATAAATATAGGGGGTGAAAGCCCTCTTTTTTGTATACAATTTGAAATAACAAGCAAAATATGGAAAGAAATGAGAGAATGTGGTATAATGAAACGATGTGAATAAAGGAGTATTTATGGACATTTCAGAAATTCGTCAAAAAATTGACGCAAATCGTGAAAAATTAGCTTCTTTCAGGGGGTCTCTTTGACCTCGAAGGACTAGAGGAAGAGATTGCCATCTTGGAAAACAAGATGACAGAACCTGATTTTTGGAACGATAATATCGCGGCCCAAAAAACGTCGCAAGAATTAAATGAATTAAAAAATACCTACAACACCTTCCGCAAGATGGAGGAGTTGCAGGATGAAGTTGAAATTTTATTGGACTTTTTAGCAGAAGACGAGTCAGTCCATGATGAACTGGTTGAACAGTTATCAGAACTCGATAAGATGATGACCAGCTACGAGATGACGCTTCTCTTGTCAGAACCTTATGACCACAATAATGCTATTTTGGAAATCCATCCAGGTTCTGGAGGTACAGAGGCTCAGGACTGGGGTGATATGTTGCTCCGTATGTACACTCGTTATGGAAATGCAAAAGGCTTTAAAGTTGAAGTCTTGGATTATCAAGCTGGTGATGAAGCGGGCATCAAGTCTGTGACCTTGTCTTTTGAAGGCCCAAATGCTTATGGTCTTCTCAAGTCAGAAATGGGTGTTCACCGTCTGGTACGTATTTCTCCATTTGACTCTGCCAAACGCCGCCATACCTCATTTACCTCCGTAGAGGTTATGCCTGAGTTGGATGATACCATCGAAGTGGAAATCCGTGAGGATGATATTAAGATGGATACCTTCCGTTCAGGTGGTGCTGGTGGACAAAACGTCAATAAGGTTTCAACAGGTGTGCGTTTGACACACATTCCTACGGGAACTGTCGTCCAATCAACGGTCGATCGTACCCAGTATGGAAATAGAGATCGTGCCATGAAGATGTTGCAGGCCAAGCTCTATCAAATGGAGCAAGAAAAGAAAGCTGCGGAAGTCGATTCCCTCAAAGGTGAGAAAAAAGAAATCACTTGGGGAAGTCAGATTCGTTCTTATGTCTTCACACCTTATACCATGGTAAAAGATCACCGTACGAGCTTTGAAGTCGCTCAGGTAGATAAGGTCATGGATGGAGATCTTGATGGTTTCATCGACGCCTATCTCAAGTGGCGAATCAGCTAAGAATAGAAAGGAACTCACATGTCAATCATTGAAATGCGAGATGTTGTCAAAAAATACGATAATGGAACGACTGCCCTCCGTGGGGTCTCTCTTAGTATTGAACCAGGAGAATTTGCCTACATCGTAGGTCCTTCTGGGGCAGGGAAGTCAACCTTTATTCGAGCTTTATATCGTGAAGTAAAAGTCGAAAAAGGTAGTTTAAAAGTGGCAGGCTTTAATCTGGTTAAAATCAAGAAGAAAGATATCCCTCTACTCCGTCGCAGTGTTGGGGTAGTCTTCCAAGATTACAAACTCTTGCCAAAGAAAACTGTTTATGAAAATATTGCTTACGCAATGGAAGTAATCGGTGAGAACCGTCGCAATATTAAGAAACGGGTTATGGAAGTCTTGGACTTGGTCGGTTTGAAACACAAGGTTCGCTCTTTCCCTAATGAACTCTCAGGTGGAGAGCAGCAACGGATTGCGATTGCTCGTGCGATTGTTAATAATCCGAAGGTATTGATTGCCGATGAGCCGACAGGAAACTTGGACCCTGATAACTCATGGGAAATTATGAATCTGTTGGAACGCATCAATCTCCAAGGTACTACTGTCTTGATGGCGACCCACAATAGCCAGATTGTAAATACCTTGCGCCACCGTGTCATTGCCATTGAAAATGGCCGTGTCGTTCGTGACGAAGCTAAAGGAGAATATGGATACGATGATTAGTAGATTTTTTCGCCATTTATTTGAATCATTAAAAAGTTTAAAACGAAATGGCTGGATGACAGTAGCAGCAGTGAGTTCGGTTATGATTACTTTGACTCTAGTTGCCCTGTTTGCATCCGTAATTTTTAATACAGCCAAGCTGGCTACCGATATTGAAAACAACGTTCGTGTCATGGTTTACATTCGTAAGGATGTAGCAGATAATAGTGAAACGATTGAAAAAGAAGGTCAGACAGTTACCAACAATGACTATCACAAGGTCTATGATGCTTTAAAAGCTATGCCAGCTGTAAAAAGTGTCACCTTCTCAAGTAAAGAAGAACAATACCAAAAATTGACTGAAACGATGGGGGATGACTGGAAGGTCTTTGAAGGGGATGCAAACCCGCTCTATGATGCTTACATCGTTGATACAAATTCTCCGAGTGATGTTAAAACGGTAGCTGAAGAAGCTAAGAAAATAGAGGGAGTATCAGAGGTTCAAGATGGTGGAGCCAACACTCAACGACTTTTCGAACTAGCTTCCTTTATCCGTGTTTGGGGATTGGTTATTGCAGGACTCTTGATTTTTATTGCAGTCTTCCTCATTTCCAATACTATCCGTATCACCATTATTTCGCGTAGCCGTGAAATTCAAATCATGCGTCTAGTAGGGGCTAAAAATGGCTACATTAGAGGACCATTCTTACTTGAAGGTGCCTTTATCGGTTTATTTGGTGCAGCGATTCCTTCAGTCCTTGTATTTTTTGTCTACAATATGGTTTACCAATCTGTCAATAAATCCTTGGTAGGTCAAAACTTGTCAATGATTACACCAGATGTGTTTATCCCTGTGATGACAGTCCTATTGTTTGTGATTGGTATTTTCATTGGGGCAATTGGATCAGGCATTTCAATGCGTCGATTCTTGAAGATCTAGTTGGATATAAATGCAACTTGCAGACCAAATCAGAAATAATACAGTTTTAAAAGAGAAGTTTTCTTGCTCTTTGTCAACTGTAGTGGGTTGAAGTCAGCTAAGATCGAGAAAGGACGAATTTCGTCCTTTCTTTTTTGATGTTGAGAGCGATGAAAATTCTTTTATTGAAGTTTTCAAAATTCCGAAAACCAAAGGCATTTCGTTTAATGAGTTTAATAAGATTATTCGTTGCTTCCAATTTGGCGTTGGAATAGGGTAATTGGAGAGTGTTGACGATCTTTTCTTTATCCTTGAGGAAGGTTTTAAAGACAGTCTGAAAAAGAGGATGGACCTGCTTTAGATTGTCCTCAATGAGTCCGAAGAATTTTTCAGCTTCCTTATTCTGAAAGTGAAAAAGCAAGAGTTGATAAAGATTATAGTGGTGTTTCAGGTCTTCTGAATAGCTAAAAAGCTTATCTAGAATCTCTTTTATCCTGTTGAATGAGCTTCTCGTAACGTTTGATAGCCTTGTATTCATGGGATTTTCGTTCAAATTGATTCATGATTTGGATACGCACACGACTCATGGCACGGCTTAGATGTTGAACGATGTGAAAGCGATCTAGTACAATTTTTGCATTTGGGAGTGAAACAGTCTGGTAGACTGTTTCAGCCTGAGCCTAGAAATTCGAAAGCGAAGTCGTTTAGCCAAGTCATAGTAAGGACTAAACATATCCATAGTAATAATTTTTACCTGACAGCGAATAGCTCTATCGTATCGAAGAAAGTGATTTCGGATGACAGCTTGTGTTCTTCCCTCAAGGACAGCGATGATATTGAGTTTTTCAAAGTCCTGAGCAATAAAGCTCATCTTCATCTCCCGATTGAAACAGTCACTCCCCTGACTGTTTCAACATCCCAAGACATAATCTCTGGAAGACGAGAAAAATCATGTTTAAAACGGAAGTCATTGAACTTTCGGAGAACAGTTGAAGTTGAAATGGAAAGCTGATGGGCAATATCGGTCATAGAAGTCTTTTCAATCAACTTTTGAGCAATCTTTTGATTGATAATACGAGGAATTTAGTGATTTTTCTTGACGAGAGAAGTCTCAGCCACCGCCATTTTCGAACAATGATAGCACTTGAAACGACGCTTTTTTCAGAAGAATTCTGGTAGGCATACCAGTCGTTTCAAGGTAAGGAATCTTAGACGGTTTCTGGAAGTCATATTTCTTCATTTGATATCCGCAATCGGTGCAAGATGGGGCCTCGTAATCCAGTTTAGCGATGATTTCCTTGTGTGTATCCATATTGATGATATCTAGAATCTGGATATTAGGGTCTTTAATATCTAGTAGTTTTGTGATAAAATGTAATGGTTCCATATGATTCTTTCTAATGATGGTTTGGTCGCTTTTCATTATAAATCTTATGGGACTTTTTTTCTATAACAAAATAGGCTCCATAATCCCTGCGGTGGATTTACCCACTACAGAAATTATAGAGCCGAATAAACAAGCAAGATTTGGGAAGACATTTCCAGATCTTTTTGATAGAATGAAATCAAAGAAAACGTTATTAAAAAGAGGTGTGTGATGGAGAAATTTTTTATATTATTGCTTTTATCACCCTACTTTTACTTTTTCCATTGGATTGAGAAGGCGGACAAAAATAGGAAATATTTCGCGTTTTTCTATTACTTTTACTGGATTTATCTTCCTCTGTGGGCTTTGTTCAGTATCGCTTTTACCGTTTTTTCATTTTTAATTTTCAATATTGTCTTGAAAAATCCTGCTGATTTAACAATTTGGGGGATATGGTTCCTTTTAGTTTTTTTGTCTCTTGTGAATGACTGGAAAATATATGCCTGTTTAAAGAGAATGTTCAAGCTGAAACAAGAGAACAAAACGAGGACATCCATCAACAGCTAAAGTTTAGAGGAGGTTCTGATGTTCAAAATAAAGCAGTTCATTCATCAATACTACAAAACCTACATTCTTACGATTTGCTTGTTATGGCTGCTGGTCTTTTGTCTTCCATGGGATTTGCAAATAGGAGGAGTTTCGGTTTATTTCTTCATCATGAAAAAACTCTTTGTCGTCTTTGGTGTATTGGCAATCTTTTTCTCAGTACTGACTAAAAAGATGAGTCTCTTCCTCTTTGGAGTGCTATTTTGCATGGCCTTCTGGATCAATCTTTTCCTGATTTTTGGAATTTTGCCAGCTCTGCTTGGCAATTAAATTTTTGTGTGAAGTGTAGTCCATAAAAAGCTAAGAGGCTGACCTAGAAGTCAGCCTCTTTTCCCTTTTGAAACGCGGATTCTTTCTTGAAAATTAAGAGCAAATGTGCTAGAATTAAAAGAACATTCTAAAATATTCAGAATCTAAAGTAAGGAAAATAATGGCTAATATTTTAAAAACGATTATCGAAAATGATAAAGGAGAACTTCGTCGTCTGGAAAAGATGGCAGACAAGGTTCTCAAATATGAAGATCAGATGGCAGCCTTGACGGATGACCAGCTAAAAGCAAAAACAGATGAATTTAAGGAACGTTACAATAAGGGTGAATCGCTGGATTCATTGCTCTATGAGGCTTTTGCGGTAGTTCGTGAAGCTGCAAAACGTGTCCTTGGACTTTTCCCTTATAAGGTTCAGGTCATGGGTGGGATTGTTCTTCACCATGGTGACGTTCCAGAGATGCGTACTGGTGAAGGGAAGACCTTGACAGCGACGATGCCTGTATACCTCAATGCCCTTGCAGGTGAAGGGGTTCACGTAGTAACGGTCAACGAGTATCTAACGGAACGTGATGCGACTGAGATGGGTGAATTGTACTCATGGCTTGGTTTGTCAGTAGGGATTAACTTGGCTGCTAAGTCACCAATGGAGAAGAAAGAAGCTTATCTTTGCGATATCACCTACTCAACCAACTCAGAGATTGGTTTCGACTACCTTCGTGACAACATGGTTGTTCGGGCAGAAAACATGGTACAGCGTCCGCTCAACTATGCTTTGGTCGATGAGGTTGACTCGATCTTGATTGATGAAGCTCGTACTCCTTTGATCGTTTCAGGAGCCAATGCTGTGGAGACTAGTCAGCTGTATCATATGGCGGATCACTTTGTCAAATCTTTGGACAAAGATGACTATATCATCGACATTCAGTCTAAGACCATTGGTTTGTCTGATTCAGGGATTGATAAGGCTGAAAGCTACTTCAAACTGGAAAATCTCTACGATATTGAAAATGTGGCTCTTACTCACTTTATCGACAATGCCCTCCGTGCCAACTATATCATGATTCTTGATATTGACTATGTGGTCAGCGAAGAGCAGGAAATCTTGATTGTTGATCAATTTACAGGTCGTACCATGGAAGGTCGCCGTTACTCTGATGGCTTGCACCAGGCGATTGAAGCCAAGGAAGGTGTGCCAATCCAAGACGAAACTAAGACTTCAGCTTCTATTACCTACCAAAACCTCTTCCGTATGTATAAGAAATTGGCAGGTATGACAGGTACTGGTAAAACAGAAGAAGAAGAATTCCGTGAAATCTATAACATTCGTGTCATCCCAATCCCAACCAACCGTCCAATCCAACGTATCGACCACTCAGACCTTCTCTATGCTAGCCTTGATGCAAAATTCAAGGCCGTGGTTGAAGATGTGAAGGCACGTTATCAAAAGGGTCAGCCAGTCTTGGTAGGTACTGTTGCCGTTGAAACGAGTGATTTCCTTTCTAAGAAATTGGTCGAAGCAGGTGTTCCTCACGAAGTCTTGAATGCGAAAAACCACTACAGAGAAGCTCAAATCATCATGAATGCTGGTCAGCGTGGTGCGGTTACCATCGCAACCAATATGGCCGGTCGTGGTACCGACATTAAGCTTGGTGAAGGCGTTCGTGAGCTTGGTGGACTTTGCGTCATTGGTACAGAACGCCACGAAAGTCGCCGGATCGATAATCAGCTTCGTGGACGTTCAGGACGCCAAGGAGATCCAGGTGAGTCGCAGTTCTACTTGTCTCTTGAAGATGATTTGATGAAACGTTTCGGTTCAGAGCGTTTGAAAGGTATCTTTGAACGGCTCAACATGTCTGACGAAGCCATTGAATCCCGTATGTTAACGCGTCAAGTGGAAGCGGCTCAGAAACGTGTTGAGGGGAATAACTACGATACACGTAAACAGGTCCTTCAATACGATGATGTCATGCGAGAACAACGTGAAATCATCTATGCACAACGTTATGATGTCATTACTGCCGACCGTGACTTGGCACCTGAGATCCATGCTATGATTCGTCGTACCATTGGACGTATCGTGGATACACATGCACGTTCTAAGGAAGATGAAAAACTAGAAGCAATCTTGAACTTTGCTAAGTACAACTTACTTCCAGAAGATTCAATCAGCCGTTCAGATCTTGCAGGTTTGTCAGACCAAGCCATCAAAGATGAGCTGTATCAACGTGCATTGAAGGTTTATGATAGCCAAGTTGCTAAACTTCGTGATGAAGATGCAGTGAAAGAATTCCAAAAGGTTCTGATTCTACGTGTTGTAGATAACAAGTGGACTGATCATATTGATGCCCTTGACCAGTTGCGAAATGCTGTTGGTCTTCGTGGATATGCCCAAAACAACCCTGTTGTAGAATATCAAGCAGAAGGTTTCCGCATGTTTAACGACATGATCGGATCGATTGAGTTCGATGTGACCCGCTTGATGATGAAAGCACAAATCCACGAACAAGAACGTCCTCAAGCTGAACACAATATCAGTACAACTGCGACTCGTAATATCGCGGCGCAGCAGACTCAGCTTCCAAAAGATGTGGACTTGAGCCAAATCGGACGAAATGACCAATGCCCATGTGGATCTGGTAAGAAATTCAAGAACTGTCATGGTAAGAGACAATAATATGAGATAAGATACAGGCGGATACCTGGTGAAAATACATTTTTACTTGGTGTCCGTTTGCTTTATAAGGAGATGAATCATGGTATTTACAGCTAAAAGTCCTAAAATTAACATTGAAGAAGTTCGCGCCTTGTCTAAATTAGAAGGAGTGGCTCTTGCGAGAAAAAACCGACGTGATCAGGAATTGGAAGCCATCATCCGTGGGGAAGACCAACGTATTCTCTTGGTGATTGGACCATGTTCATCTGATAACGAAGAGGCAGTTCTCGAGTATGCCAAGCGTCTATCTGCTTTGCAAGAAGAGGTCAAAGACCGTATTTTTATGGTCATGCGTGTCTATACAGCTAAACCTCGTACCAATGGAGATGGCTATAAGGGCTTGATTCATCAACCAAATGCGACAGAAGCTCCTAGCTTGATCAATGGGATCAAGGCTGTTCGCCAACTGCACTACCGTGTGATTACCGAGACGGGAATGACAACAGCTGATGAGATGCTTTATCCTGAAAATCTTCCGCTGGTGGATGATTTGATTTCTTATATGGCTGTTGGAGCTCGTTCTGTAGAGGATCAACAGCACCGTTTTGTAGCGAGTGGAGCAGACTTTTCAACAGGATTTAAAAATCCCACATCTGGAAATCTCAATGTCATGTTTAATGGGATTTACGCAGCGCAAAATAAACAGAGTTTCCTTTTCCTCGGTAAAGAGGTGGAAACAACAGGGAATCCCTTGTCCCACGCCATTCTTCGCGGTGCCTTGAATGAATATGGGAAAAATATTCCCAACTACTACTATGACAATTTGATGGATACCATTGCCCAGTATGAAAAGATGGGCTTGGAAAATCCCTTTATCATCATCGATACCAATCATGACAATTCAGGCAAGCAGTATATGGAGCAAATCCGTATCGTTCGTCAGACCTTGATTAACCGTGACTGGAATGAGAAAATCAAGAAATACGTTCGTGGTTTTATGATTGAGTCCTATCTAGAAGATGGACGTCAAAATGAACCCGAAGTTTTTGGTAAGTCCATTACAGATCCGTGTCTCGGATGGGACAACACAGAAGCACTTGTTCGCGAAATTTACCAAACGCTAGGAGAGTAAGATGGCATTTATCGAAAAAGGTCAAGAAATTGATATTGAAGCAATCAAGGCTGCGACCCAGTTGTCAGCTGAAGCATTGCGAAAAAAAGAAGCCCGTGATAGAGAGTTGGCAGCTATCATCTCAGGTGAGGACGACCGAATCCTTTTGGTGATTGGGCCTTGCTCTTCGGACAATGAAGAAGCTGTGCTCGAATATGCTCGTCGCTTAGCAGACTTGCAGAAAAAAGTTGCGGATAAAATCTTTATCGTGATGCGTGTCTATACGGCTAAACCTCGTACCAATGGAGATGGCTATAAGGGTTTGGTTCATCAGCCGGATACTTCAAAAGCTCCAAGCCTGATTAACGGCTTGCAGGCTGTTCGTCAGCTGCACTACCGTGTGATTACCGAAACTGGATTGACAACAGCTGATGAGATGCTTTATCCGTCAAATCTCGTTTTGGTTGATGACCTGGTCAGCTACCATGCTGTTGGGGCTCGTTCGGTGGAAGACCAGGAACACCGCTTTGTAGCGTCTGGGATTGATGCTCCAGTTGGGATGAAAAATCCAACATCTGGAAATCTCGGGGTCATGTTTAATGCCATCTATGCGGCTCAAAACAAGCAAACCTTCCTTTACCATGGGCAAGAAGTGGAAACTTCAGGAAATCCTTTGGCCCACGTTATCCTTCGTGGTGCCATGAACGAATATGGTAAAAATGAACCCAATTTCTACTATGAAACACTCTTAAATGCCATCAATCGCTATGAGACTATGGGACTTGAAAATCCCTTCATTATCATCGATACCAACCATGACAATTCGGGCAAGCAGTATATGGAACAAATTCGCATTATTCGTCAAGCCCTGCTGAATCGTGACTGGAATGAAAAGATTAAAAAGACGATTCGAGGCTTTATGATCGAATCATACCTAGCAGATGGCCGCCAAAATCAACCAGAGGTCTTTGGCTGCTCTATAACTGACCCTTGTCTAGGTTGGGAAAATACAGTAGCCTTGGTAGAAGAAATTTATACTACCTTAACAAAATAAGTGAAAAGGATAGAGTTGGGGGAATCTCAGCTCCTTTTATGAGTATGATAGTTGGACACGGAATTGACATCGAAGAATTGGCTTCGATAGAAAACGCAGTTACACGACGTGAGGGCTTTGCTAAGCGCGTGCTGACCCCTAAAGAAATGGAGCGTTTTACAAGTCTCAAAGGGCGCAGACAGATTGAATACTTGGCAGGCCGCTGGTCGGCTAAGGAGGCTTTTTCCAAGGCTATGGGGACAGGAATTGGCAAACTGACCTTTCAGGATTTGGAAGTTTTGAACAATGAAAGAGGGGCTCCCTATTTTAGTCAGTCACCATTTTTAGGAAAGATTTGGCTGTCGATCAGCCATACAGATCAGTTTGTGACAGCCAGTGTCATTTTGGAGGAAAATCATGAAAGCTAGTCCACATAGACCAACCAAGGCTCTGATTCATCTGGGAGCTATTCGACAAAATATTCAGCAAATGGGGGCTCATATCCCACAAGGAACGCTCAAGTGGGCAGTGGTCAAGGCCAATGCCTATGGTCATGGGGCTGTTGCCGTTTCCAAGGCTATTCAGGATGATGTTGATGGATTTTGCGTTTCCAATATTGATGAAGCCATCGAACTTCGTCAGGCTGGACTTAGTAAGAAAATCCTCATTTTAGGAGTTTCTGAGCTAGAAGCTGTTTCTCTTGCTAAAGAATACGACATCACCTTGACTGTGGCTGGATTGGAGTGGATTCAAGCACTCTTAGCTAGGGAGACAGGCCTAGCAGGCTTATCGGTTCACCTCAAGATTGATTCAGGAATGGGACGGATTGGTTTTAGAGAGGCCAGTGAAGCTGAGCAGGCTCAAGCCTTGCTTCAACAACACGGTGCTCGCGTTGAGGGGATTTTTACCCACTTTGCGACTGCAGATGAAGAATCAGATGCCTATTTTAATACCCAGTTAGAACGATTTAAAGCTATTTTGGCAAGTATGAAGGAAGTCCCAGAGCTAGTTCATGCCAGCAACTCGGCAACGACCCTCTGGCATGCAGAGACTATTTTCAATGCAGTCCGTATGGGAGATGCCATGTATGGTCTCAATCCTAGCGGGGAGGTCTTGGAGCTTCCCTATGATTTGACACCAGCCTTGACTTTGGAGTCTGCTCTGGTTCATGTCAAGACAGTTCCAGCTGGAGCTTGCATGGGCTATGGAGCCACCTATCAGGCAGGTAGCGAGCAAATCATCGCGACCGTGCCAATCGGTTATGCGGATGGTTGGACACGTGATATGCAGAAATTCTCTGTCTTGGTAGATGGAGAAGCTTGCCCAATCGTCGGACGGGTTTCGATGGACCAAATCACCATTCGTTTGCCTAAGATTTATCCGCTAGGAACAAAGGTAACCTTGATTGGCTCCAACGGTGACAAGGAAATCACAGCTACTCAGGTAGCAACCTACCGTGGAACCATTAACTATGAGGTGGTTTGTCTCCTCAGCGACCGCATTCCGAGAGAATATCATTAAACTAAAGAAAGGAGTGGAGCATGAATCTACATCAACCCTTGCATGTCTTGCCTGGTGTGGGACCAAAGTCAGCAGAAAAATACGCCAAACTAGGAATTGAAAACTTGCAAGACCTCTTGCTCTACTTTCCTTTCCGTTACGAAGATTTCAAGAGCAAACAGGTACTGGAGCTGGAAGACGGTGAAAAGGCGGTCCTGTCTGGTCAAGTTGTGACTCCTGCCAGTGTCCAGTATTATGGTTTCAAGCGCAATCGCCTGCGTTTTAGCCTCAAACAGGGAGAAGTCGTTTTTGCGGTGAATTTCTTTAACCAACCCTATCTAGCTGATAAGATAGAGTTGGGTGCAACTCTTGCCGTTTTTGGGAAATGGGACCGTGCCAAGGCCAGTCTGACTGGGATGAAGGTCCTGGCTCAGGTGGAAGATGACCTCCAGCCTGTCTATCGTCTAGCTCAAGGAATCAGTCAGGCCAGTCTGGTCAAGGTCATCAAGACGGCCTTTGATCAGGGGCTGGACCTCTTGATAGAGGAAAATCTTCCCCAGTCTTTGCTGGACAAATACAAACTCATGTCTCGTTGTCAGGCAGTCCGCGCCATGCATTTTCCTAAGGATTTGGCAGAATACAAGCAGGCCCTTCGTCGCATCAAGTTTGAGGAACTCTTTTACTTCCAAATGCAGTTGCAGGCGCTCAAGTCTGAAAATAGAGTTCAGGGAAGTGGTCTGGTTCTGAATTGGTCTCAGGAAAAAGTGATAGCCGTTAAAGAAAGTCTGCCTTTCGCCCTAACCCAAGCTCAGGAAAAGAGTTTGCAAGAAATTTTGACCGACATGAAGTCGGACCATCACATGAATCGTCTCCTGCAAGGAGATGTAGGGAGCGGAAAGACGGTGGTTGCTGGCCTGGCCATGTTTGCGGCGGTGACGGCTGGCTATCAGGCAGCTCTCATGGTGCCAACAGAAATCCTAGCAGAGCAACACTTTGAGAGTTTACAGAACCTTTTTCCAGACTTGAAACTCGCTCTCTTGACAGGTTCCTTAAAAGCTGCAGAAAAAAGAGAAGTCTTGGAGACCATTGCCAAGGGTGAGGCTGATTTGATTATCGGAACCCATGCTCTGATTCAAGATGGGGTGGATTATGCTCGCCTTGGTTTGATTATCATCGATGAGCAGCACCGTTTTGGTGTGGGGCAAAGGCGTATTTTACGGGAAAAAGGGGACAATCCTGACGTTCTCATGATGACGGCTACGCCCATTCCTCGGACGCTGGCTATCACAGCCTTTGGGGATATGGATGTTTCTATTATTGACCAGATGCCCGCAGGTCGGAAACCCATTGTGACACGTTGGATCAAGCATGAACAACTACCTCAGGTGCTGACTTGGTTAGAGGGAGAAATTCAAAAAGGTTCTCAAGCCTACGTCATCTCTCCCTTGATTGAAGAATCAGAAGCACTGGATCTGAAAAATGCCATTGCCTTATCTGAGGAGTTGACAGCTCATTTTGCTGGCAAGGTAGAAGTAGCCCTCCTACACGGTAAGATGAAGAGTGATGAAAAAGACCAGATCATGCAGGATTTCAAAGAGAGAAAAACAGATATTCTAGTATCTACAACTGTTATCGAGGTTGGGGTTAATGTCCCCAATGCGACCGTCATGATTATCATGGATGCTGATCGCTTCGGTCTTAGCCAGCTTCACCAGCTCAGAGGTCGTGTTGGTCGGGGGGACAAGCAGTCCTATGCTGTTCTTGTGGCTAATCCCAAGACGGATTCTGGGAAAGATCGCATGCGCATCATGACAGAAACCACCAATGGTTTTGTCCTTGCGGAGGAAGATTTGAAAATGCGCGGTTCCGGTGAGATTTTTGGAACTAGACAGTCAGGCCTCCCAGAGTTCCAAGTGGCTGATATCATCGAAGATTTTCCGATTTTAGAAGAAGCCAGAAAAGTTGCCAGCTACATTAGTTCGATAGAAGGTTGGCGAGAGGATCCAGAATGGCGCATGATTGCTCTTCATCTAGAAAAGAGAGAACATCTGGATTAAGCCTTTTCTAAGAAATCTATAAGCTAGCTTTTAGGTTTGGGTCTTATACTAGAGTCATCAAAAAGAAATGAGGACTCTCACATGACCATTAAAGTAACCTACCAAAAGAAATTCCAAACTGTCAAACAAGAGAAAGGAGCTAGCACTTATTGATACACAAAGAGCGGAAACGCTCTTTTTATTTTTAAAACTACTTTCAGGCGATAGGTTTGAGGAAAGAGAATCTAAAATCACTTTCTATTTACCGTTCTTTCTTGCATTGCTTTCCTAGATATGCTACAGTTGTGATAGCGATTACAAAACTAAAGGAGCATGCTATGAAAAATCCAGCTTTGCTAGAAGAAATTAAGACTTATAAAGGAAGGGATGAGGTTCCAGAAGATTTTGATGCTTTCTGGGATGAAGAGGTCAAAAAAGTTTCATCTCTTCCAGCCTACCAGTTGGAGGAAAGAAATTTCCATATTCCTCAAGTCAAGTGCTATGAGCTAACATTTGAGGGAACTAATGAAGGTAAGGTCTATGCACGCGTCGTCCTTCCAAAGAGTGAGGAGAAAGTTCCGCTAATCTTCCACTTCCATGGCTATATGGGACGTGGATGGGACTGGGCTGATATGCTGGCCTATACTGTGGCTGGTTACGGTGTTGTTTCTATGGACGTTCGAGGCCAGTCGGGCTATTCACAAGATGGTTTGCGCTCTCCACTAGGAAATACGGTGAAGGGACATATCATCCGTGGTGCTGTTGAAGGTCGGGACAACCTCTTTTATAAAGATGTCTATCTGGATATTTACCAGTTGGTTGAAATTATTGCCAGTCTGCCTCAGGTAGATGAGAAAAAACTTTCTAGCTATGGCGCCTCACAAGGAGGGGCCTTAGCTTTGGTTGCAGCAGCGCTCAATCCTCGGATTCAGCGAACAGTTGCCATCTATCCCTTTTTGTCAGACTTTAGACGGGTGCTTGAGATTGGCAATACCAGTGAAGCCTATGATGAACTCTTCCGTTATTTCAAGTTCCACGATCCCTTCCATGAAACAGAGGAAGAAATCATGGCGACCCTTGCCTATATCGATGTGAAAAATCTTGCCCATCGTATTAAAGGTGAGGTCAAGATGATTACGGGCTTGGATGACGATGTGTGCTATCCTATTACCCAGTTTGCGATTTACAATCGTCTGACCTGTGATAAGGCCTATCGTATCATGCCTGAGTATGCTCACGAAGCCATGAATGTTTTTGTCAATGACCAAGTCTACAACTGGCTCTGTGGCAGTGAGATTCCTTTTTCCTATGTAAAAAAATAAGTTTAAGAGAGCCTTGAGCTCCCTTTTTGTTTTCCAAAATCGAAAAGTACTTTCAGGAAATTTGGAATATTAAAATAGTTTTAAAAGTAGAATCTATTCTATATCATTTAGCTATAAAGTTCAGAGTTTATTGTATAATAAGGGAAAGACATTATGCGAAAGGAGGGAACTTTCCGCTGTTTGGTCAGAGAGTAAGAGCAGTGGACGTTTGAAGAATGGGAGGTCTCATTCAGTCGGTTACTTTCTTTTTACTTGTTTAGTTGGAGGAACTAAAAATTTTAAGAAAAAAAGAAAGCGCTTTATTTTTATGAAAAATGAAAGGACAAACATGAATTATAAATCTTCACATCGGAAACAGCGATACGGAATTCGAAAATTTGCAGTTGGGGCGGCATCTGTAGTGATTGGTACAGTGGTATTTGGAGCAAATCCAGTCTTAGCTCAAGAGCAAGCCAATGCAGCAGGGGCCAATACAGAAACTGTCGAACCTGGTCAAGGTTTATCAGAATTGCCAAAAGAAGCGTCCTCGGGAGATCTTGCTCATTTGGATAAGGATTTGGCTGGTAAATTGGCAGCAGCACAAGACAACGGCGTTGTAGTGGACCAAGATCATTTGAAAAAAAATGAGAGTGCAGAATCAGAAACTCCATCCTCTACGGAGACCCCTGCAGAAGAAGCAAATAAGGAAGAGGAATCAGAGGATCAGGGGGCTATTCCTCGTGACTATTACTCAAGAGATTTAAAAAATGCTAATCCTGTCCTTGAAAAAGAAGATGTTGAAACCAATGCAGCAAATGGTCAGAGAGTTGATTTATCAAATGAACTAGATAAACTAAAGCAACTAAAAAATGCTACAGTTCACATGGAGTTCAAACCAGATGCGTCAGCTCCACGCTTTTACAATCTCTTCTCTGTATCCAGTGACACCAAGGAAAATGAGTACTTTACTATGTCGGTCCTTGATAATACAGCTCTTATTGAAGGGCGTGGCGCTAACGGGGAGCAGTTCTATGATAAGTATACAGATGCTCCTTTGAAAGTTCGCCCTGGACAATGGAATTCCGTGACCTTTACTGTTGAACAACCGACAACGGAGTTACCTCATGGTCGAGTTCGTCTCTATGTGAACGGTGTCTTATCCCGTACAAGTCTCAAATCTGGTAACTTCATTAAAGATATGCCAGATGTTAATCAAGCTCAACTTGGAGCAACCAAACGGGGCAATAAAACAGTTTGGGCATCAAACCTACAAGTTCGGAACCTAACCGTTTACGATCGTGCTTTAAGCCCAGATGAAGTTCAAACACGGAGTCAATTATTTGAAAGAGGTGAATTGGAACAGAAACTTCCTGAGGGAGCAAAAGTTACTGAGAAAGAAGACGTCTTTGAAGGTGGTAGGAACAATCAACCAAATAAAGATGGTATCAAGAGTTATCGTATCCCAGCTCTTCTCAAGACTGATAAAGGAACGCTGATTGCTGGAACGGATGAAAGACGTTTGCACCATTCTGACTGGGGAGATATTGGGATGGTTGTTCGTCGTAGCTCAGATAATGGAAAAACATGGGGAGACCGAATCGTAATCTCAAATCCTCGTGACAATGAGCACGCTAAACATGCAGATTGGCCATCTCCAGTCAATATTGATATGGCCTTGGTACAAGACCCTGAAACAAAGAGAATTTTTGCAATTTATGACATGTTCCTTGAGAGTAAGGCAGTATTTTCATTACCAGGGCAAGCTCCGAAAGCTTATGAACAAGTGGGAGATAAAGTTTATCAAGTTTTATATAAGCAAGGAGAATCAGGTCGCTATACGATTCGAGAAAACGGAGAGGTTTTCGACCCTCAAAACAGAAAGACAGATTATCGTGTTGTCGTTGACCCTAAAAAACCAGCCTACAGCGATAAGGGGGATTTGTATAAAGGGAATGAGCTAATCGGAAATATTTATTTTGAGTATAGCGAGAAGAATATTTTTAGAGTTTCCAATACCAACTACCTATGGATGTCCTACAGTGATGACGATGGGAAGACTTGGTCTGCACCAAAAGATATTACACATGGGATTCGGAAAGATTGGATGCACTTCCTAGGAACTGGACCTGGTACGGGAATTGCCTTGCGTACAGGACCTCATAAGGGAAGACTGGTGATTCCAGTTTATACAACAAACAACGTTTCCTACCTAAGTGGTTCTCAATCATCTCGTGTAATTTATTCAGATGATCATGGTGAAACATGGCAAGCAGGTGAAGCAGTTAATGATAACCGTCCAGTAGGCAACCAAACCATTCACTCTTCAACCATGAATAATCCAGGTGCCCAAAATACGGAGTCAACTGTTGTTCAGTTGAATAATGGGGATCTCAAGCTCTTTATGCGTGGGTTGACTGGCGATCTTCAGGTTGCGACCAGTCATGATGGGGGAGCAACGTGGGATAAGGAAATCAAACGTTATCCTCAAGTAAAAGACGTTTATGTTCAAATGTCCGCTATTCACACCATGCATGAAGGAAAGGAATACATTCTACTCAGCAATGCTGGTGGTCCTGGACGCAACAATGGTTTGGTTCACCTGGCTCGTGTTGAGGAGAATGGTGAGTTGACATGGCTGAAACACAATCCTATACAAAGTGGTAAGTTTGCTTACAACTCACTCCAAGAACTCGGAAATGGCGAATATGGTTTGCTTTATGAGCATGCGGATGGCAATCAAAACGATTATACTTTATCCTATAAAAAATTCAACTGGGATTTCTTGACCAAGGATTGGATTTCTCCTAAAGAAGCAAAAGTGAAATATGCGATTGAAAAATGGCCAGGCATTCTTGCTATGGAGTTTGATTCGGAAGTATTGGTCAACAAGGCACCAACCCTTCAATTGGCAAATGGTAAAACAGCACGCTTCATGACCCAGTATGACACAAAAACCCTCCTATTTACGGTGGATTCAGAGGATATGGGTCAAAAAGTTACAGGTCTGGCAGAAGGCGCTATTGAAAGTATGCATAATTTACCAGTCTCTGTAGCGGGCACTAAGCTTTCGAATGGAATGAACGGAAGTGAAGCTGCTGTTCATGAAGTGCCAGAATATACAGGGCCACTAGGGACAGCGGGTGAGGAACCAGCACCAACAGTTGAAAAACCAGAATTTACAGGCGGTGTGAATGGTGAAGAGGCCGCAGTTCATGAAGTGCCAGAATATACAGGTCCATTAGGCACAGCGGGTGAAGAGGCAGCTCCGACAGTCGAGAAGCCAGAATATACAGGGCCACTAGGGACAGCGGGTGAGGAACCAGCACCAACAGTTGAAAAACCTGAATTTACAGGTGGTGTGAATGGTGAAGAGGCCGCAGTTCATGAAGTACCAGAGTACACAGGTCCATTAGGCACAGCGGGTGAGGAACCAGCACCAACAGTTGAAAAACCAGAATTTACAGGCGGAGTTAATGCTGTTGAGGCCGCAGTTCATGAAGTACCAGAGTACACAGGCCCACTAGGGACAGCGGGTGAGGAACCAGCACCAACAGTTGAAAAACCAGAATTTACGGGCGGAGTTAATGCTGTTGAGGCCGCAGTCCATGAAGTACCAGAGTACAAAGGTGGTGTGAATGGCGCTGAGGCAGCTGTGCATGAAATCGCAGAATACAAGGAAATTGATTCACTTGTAACTCTTACTAAAAAAGAAGATTATACTTACAAAGCTCCTCTTGCTCAGCAGACACTTCCTGATACAGGGAACAAGGAGAGTGGCTTCCTAGCTTCACTAGGACTAACAGCTTTCTTCCTTGGCTTGTTTGCAATGGGGAAAAAGAGAGAAAAGTAAGAGAATAATTCTAATCATTTTACTTTGTAAAAATAGAAGGAGATAGCAGGTTTTTCAGCCTGTTATCTTTTTCTTTCGTCTCAAGGTGTGCTAATAAAAAATTCTAAGATTTCTGAAACTACTTTCAGGATAGTCTGTTCTATAAAATAGTTTTGAAACTGAAATCTATTCTACTGCAACCTATTGAAAGCGCTTAACAAATGATATATAATAAGTCCATAAGAACAAAGAAAGGGAGGAAAGAGGATGCCACAGATCAGCAAAGAAGCCTTGATTGAACAGATCAAAGATGGAATCATTGTCTCTTGCCAGGCACTTCCTCACGAACCGCTTTATACAGAAGCGGGAGGGGTTATCCCCTTGCTAGTCAAAGCGGCTGAGCAAGGTGGAGCAGTCGGTATCCGAGCAAACAGTGTTCGTGATATCAAGGAGATCAAGGAGGTTACGAAACTCCCGATTATCGGGATCATCAAACGTGACTATCCGCCACAGGAGCCATTCATTACAGCTACTATGAAAGAAGTTGATGAATTGGCTGAACTAGACATTGAGGTCATTGCTCTGGATTGTACCAAACGTGAACGTTACGACGGCTTGGAAATTCAGGACTTTATCCGACAAGTCAAAGAAAAGTATCCACATCAACTCTTAATGGCTGATACTAGCACTTTTGAAGAAGGAATAGCAGCAGTCGAAGCAGGGGTTGATTTTGTTGGAACAACCCTATCAGGTTACACTTCTTATAGTCCAAAAGTAGATGGTCCAGACTTTGAACTGATCAAAAAACTTTGTGAAGCAGGAGTGGATGTCATCGCTGAAGGGAAAATTCATACACCAGAACAAGCCAAACAAATCCTTGAATATGGGGTGCGAGGCATTGTTGTTGGTGGAGCGATTACTAGACCAAAAGAGATTACGGAGCGCTTTGTTGCCGGTCTTAAATAACACAATCTCAAAATAGAGGAGAGTGGTCGATGCGTCGGATGAAATGAAAACGTATACAAACAGAAGTTTACTCACTATCCAATATGGACACGCTTAACAATTAGGAGAATACAAATGAAATTTAGAAAACTAGCTTGTACAGTACTTGCGGGTGCTGCGATTCTTGGCCTTGCTGCTTGTGGTAACTCTGGTGGAAGTAAAGATGCTGGAAAATCAGGAAGCGATAGCGGAAAAACAGAAATCACTTGGTGGGCATTCCCAGTCTTCACACAAGAAAAAACTGGTGACGGTGTTGGAACTTATGAAAAATCAATCATCGAAGCTTTTGAAAAAGCAAATCCAGATGTAAAAGTGAAATTGGAAACCATCGACTTCAAGTCAGGTCCAGAAAAGATCACTACAGCTATCGAAGCAGGAACAGCGCCAGACGTACTTTTTGACGCACCAGGACGTATCATCCAATACGGTAAAAATGGTAAATTGGCTGAGTTGAACGACCTCTTCACAGACGAATTCGTCAAAGATGTTAACAACGAAAACATCGTACAAGCAAGTAAGGCTGGAGACAAAGCTTACATGTATCCAATCAGTTCAGCACCATTCTATATGGCAATGAACAAGAAAATGTTGGAAGAGGCTGGTGTTCTAAACCTTGTTAAAGAAGGGTGGACAACTGATGACTTTGAAAAAGTTTTGAAAGCGCTTAAAGATAAAGGCTACACTCCAGGTTCATTGTTCAGTTCTGGTCAAGGGGGAGACCAAGGAACACGTGCCTTCATTGCAAACCTTTACGGCGGTTCTGTAACAGATAAAGATGTAACTAAATATACAACTGACGATCCTAAATTCGTCAAAGGTCTTGAAAAAGCGGCTAGCTGGATCAAAGACGGTTTGTTGAACAATGGTTCACAATTTGACGGTGGAGCAGACATCCAAAACTTTGCTAACGGTCAAACTTCATACACAATCCTTTGGGCTCCAGCTCAAAACGGCATCCAAGCTAAACTTTTGGAAGCAAGTAAGGTTGAAGTGGTAGAAGTACCATTCCCATCAGATTCTGGTAAACCATCTCTTGAATACCTTGTAAACGGATTTGCAGTATTTAACAACAAAGACGATAAGAAAATCGCAGCTGCTAAGAAATTCGTTCAATTCATCGCAGATGACAAAGAATGGGGTCCTAAAGACGTGGTTCGTACAGGTGCCTTCCCAGTTCGTACTTCATTTGGCAAACTTTATGAAGACAAACGTATGGAAACAATCAGTGGCTGGACTAAATACTACTCACCATACTACAACACTATCGATGGATTTGCTGAAATGAGAACACTTTGGTTCCCAATGTTGCAATCTGTATCAAATGGTGACGAAAAACCAGCGGATGCTTTGAAAGCCTTCACTGAAAAAGCTAACGAAACAATCAAAAAAGCTACAAAACAATAAGCACTAAGTCAGATTGATTCCCCCCTTTTCCCTGTGCACTATGGTGTAAGAAAAGGGGGACTTTTGTTTGAAATGGTAGGAACTGTCACGAAATTAAAATGAAGTTCTTACATAAGCGAATCTTAAAAAATTTCATTTTGGTTTTAAAACAGTTCAAGAAAATCAAAAACTATTCTATTTGAAAGAGAGGTGCCGACTGTGAAAGTCAATAAAATTCGTATGCGGGAAACAGTGATTTCCTACGCTTTCCTAGCACCAGTGTTATTCTTCTTTGTCATCTTTGTCTTGGCTCCTATGATTATGGGATTCATTACAAGTTTCTTTAACTACTCCATGACTAAATTTGAGTTTGTGGGCTTGGACAACTACATTCGCATGTTTAAAGACCCTGTCTTTGTGAAGTCTTTGATCAATACCGTTATCCTGGTTATTGGATCTGTTCCGATTGTGGTTCTCTTCTCGCTCTTTGTAGCATCTCAAACCTATCATCAAAATGCCATTGCCCGTTCTTTTTATCGTTTCGTCTTCTTCCTTCCTGTAGTTACAGGTAGTGTTGCCGTAACGGTTGTATGGAAATGGATCTATGACCCCCTATCAGGGATTCTAAACTTTGTCCTTAAGTCAAGCCATATCATCAGCCAAAACATTTCTTGGCTGGGTGATAAAAACTGGGCTTTGCTAGCGATTATGATCATCCTTTTGACAACATCTGTTGGTCAACCGATTATCCTTTATATCGCTGCCATGGGGAATATTGATAACTCACTAGTTGAAGCAGCACGTGTTGACGGTGCGACTGAATTTCAAGTCTTCTGGAAGATCAAATGGCCTAGCCTTCTTCCAACAACTCTTTACATCGCAATCATTACGACTATCAACTCTTTCCAATGTTTCGCCTTGATTCAGTTGTTGACTTCTGGTGGTCCAAACTATTCAACAAGTACACTGATGTACTACCTTTACGAAAAAGCCTTCCAATTGACAGAATACGGCTATGCAAATACCATCGGTGTCTTCTTGGCAGTGATGATTGCCATTGTCAGCTTTGCTCAATTCAAGATCCTCGGAAACGACGTAGAATACTAAAGAAAGGAGACAGTTATGCAACCTACACAAAAGAAACCTTTAACAGCTTTCACTGTTATCTCAACGATTATCTTGCTCTTGTTGACCGTACTGTTCATCTTTCCATTCTACTGGATCTTGACAGGGGCCTTCAAATCACAGCCTGATACCATTATGATTCCGCCACAGTGGTTCCCTAAAATGCCAACCATGGAGAATTTCCAACAACTTATGGTGCAAAACCCTGCTATGCAGTGGATGTGGAACTCTGTATTCATCTCACTGGTAACCATGTTCTTAGTCTGTGCAACCTCTTCTCTAGCAGGTTATGTCTTGGCTAAAAAACGTTTCTATGGTCAACGCCTCCTCTTTGCAGTCTTTATCGCTGCCATGGCACTTCCAAAACAAGTTGTTCTTGTACCATTGGTACGTATCGTCAACTTCATGGGAATTCACGATACTCTCTGGGCAGTTATCTTGCCTTTGATCGGATGGCCATTTGGGGTCTTCCTTATGAAACAATTCAGCGAAAATATCCCGACAGAATTGCTTGAATCAGCTAAAATCGACGGATGTGGTGAGATTCGTACCTTCTGGAGCGTAGCCTTCCCAATTGTAAAACCAGGATTTGCAGCTCTTGCGATCTTTACCTTCATCAATACTTGGAACGACTACTTTATGCAGTTGGTTATGTTGACTTCACGTCAAAACTTGACTATCTCACTCGGGGTTGCGACCATGCAGGCCGAAATGGCAACCAACTACGGTTTGATCATGGCGGGTGCAGCTCTCGCAGCAGTGCCAATCGTAACCGTCTTCCTTGTCTTCCAAAAATCCTTCACTCAAGGTATCACTATGGGAGCGGTCAAAGGTTAATATTCTGCGAAAATCGAATTTAAACTACGTCAGCGTTACCTTGCCATACTTAAGTTTTGCCAGCGGTTAGCTTCCTAGTTTGTTCTTCGATTTTCATTGAGTATAAGAGAATACAGAGTTATAAGTGTCTACAAAATGGAGAGTATGCAGTTACTTCGTGAAGTTTTGTCAGACACTTATAAACTTAATCTATGATTTTAGTTAACTATCAGAAACGAAGGAAACAGTATGATTTTTGACGATTTGAAAAACATCACCTTTTACAAAGGGATTCATCCCAATTTAGATAAGGCTATCGACTATCTCTATCAGCACCGTAAGGATTCTTTCGAACTAGGTAAGTATGAGATTGATGGGGACAAGGTCTTTCTAGTTGTTCAAGAAAATGTCCTCAATCAAGCTGAAAATGATCAATTTGAGCACCATAAGAATTATGCAGATTTGCATTTGCTGGTAGAAGGACATGAATATTCGAGCTACGGTTCACGTATCAAAGACGAGGCGGTAGCATTCGATGAAGCGAGTGACATTGGTTTTGTCCATTGTCATGAAGGCTACCCACTCTTGTTGGGTTATCACAATTTTGCGATTTTCTTCCCAGGAGAACCTCACCAGCCAAATGGCTACGCAGGGATGGAAGAAAAAGTTCGCAAGTATCTCTTTAAAATTTTGATTGATTAAAAGAATCAGGAGGAGTAAACATGGCACAAAAAGGAGTAAGCCTTATCAAGGCAGCATTTGATACAGATAATTTTCTCATGCGTTTCAGTGAGAAGGTCTTGGATATCGTGACAGTCAATCTTCTTTTTGTCGTCTCTTGTTTGCCCATTGTGACGATTGGAGTGGCGAAAATCAGCCTCTATGAGACCATGTTTGAGATTAAGAGAAGCAGACGGGTACCAGTCTTTAGAACCTATCTGAGAGCCTTCAAGCAAAATCTGAAACTGGGGCTTCAGTTAGGTTTGCTGGAGTTAGGCATTGTTCTGCTGAGTCTTTTAGACCTTTATCTCTTCTGGGGCCAGGCAGCTTTGCCTTTCCAGATTGTGAAAGCTATTTGTTTGGGGATTCTCATCTTCCTCACTCTGGTGATGTTGGCTAGTTATCCCATCGCTGCGCGCTATGATTTGTCTTGGAAAGAAGTATTGCAAAAGGGGCTTATCTTGGCAAGTTTTAACTTTCCTTGGTTCTTCCTCATGTTAGCCATTCTCTTTCTCATAGTGATGATTCTTTATCTATCCGCCTTCACTCTCCTTTTGGGTGGATCGGCCTTTATCCTCTTTGGTTTTGGTTTGCTAGTCTTTCTCCAAGCAGGTTTGATGGAGAAAATCTTCGCCAAATACCAGTAGGATGGCTCGTCCCTGAAACTACTTTCAATCGTTACAGTTTCTAAAATACAAGTAGAAACTAAAATCTAAGTGTATACAAGATATTGAAAGCGATTTTCACAAGGTGTATACTAAACTTGTAAAAAATAGAACTGCTCTCAGCAGAAAAAAAGAAATCTTAGGAGAAAATCTATGTCAGATTTGAAAAAATACGAAGGTGTCATTCCAGCCTTCTACGCATGTTATGATGATCAAGGAGAAGTCAGTCCAGAGCGTACGCGCGCCTTGGTTCAATACTTCATTGATAAAGGTGTTCAAGGTCTCTATGTAAATGGTTCTTCTGGTGAATGTATCTACCAAAGTGTGGCAGACCGCAAATTGATTTTGGAAGAAGTCATGGCAGTTGCCAAAGGAAAATTGACCATTATCGCTCACGTAGCTTGCAACAATACAAAGGATAGTATGGAACTTGCTCGCCACGCGGAAAGCTTGGGTGTAGATGCCATTGCAACAATTCCACCGATTTACTTCCGCTTGCCTGAGTATTCAGTTGCCAAATACTGGAATGACATTAGTGCCGCAGCACCAAACACAGACTACGTGATTTATAACATTCCTCAATTGGCAGGTGTTGCTTTGACTCCAAGTCTCTATACTGAAATGTTGAAGAATCCTCGTGTTATCGGTGTTAAGAATTCTTCTATGCCAGTTCAAGATATCCAAACCTTTGTCAGCCTTGGTGGAGAAGACCACATCGTATTCAATGGTCCAGATGAACAGTTCCTAGGTGGACGACTCATGGGTGCCAAAGCTGGTATCGGTGGTACTTATGGTGCGATGCCAGAACTCTTCTTGAAACTCAATCAGTTGATTGCTGAGAAAGATTTGGAAACAGCGCGTGAATTGCAATACGCTATCAACGCAATTATTGGTAAATTGACTGTTGCTCATGGAAATATGTACGGTGTCATCAAAGAAGTCTTGAAGATCAATGAAGGCTTGAATATTGGATCAGTTCGTTCGCCATTGACACCAGTGACTGAAGAAGATCGCCCAGTTGTAGAAGCAGCTGCAGCCTTGATTCGTGAAACCAAGGAGCGCTTCCTCTAATCCATAAGGAGGTATTTATGATACATTACGTTGCAATTGATATTGGTGGAACCAACATCAAATATGGTTTGATTGACCAAGAAGGCCAACTTGTTGAATCGCATGAAATGCCAACTGAGGCGCATAAAGGTGGACCCCATATCTTACAAAAGACAAAAGATATCGTAGCCAGCTATTTAGAAAAAGGCCCAGTAGCAGGTGTTGCCATTTCTTCAGCGGGAATGGTCGATCCCGACAAAGGCGAGATTTTCTATGCCGGACCTCAAATCCCTAACTATGCAGGAACCCAGTTCAAGAAGGAAATTGAGACGAGCTTTGCGATTCCTTGTGAAATTGAAAATGATGTCAACTGTGCAGGTCTGGCTGAGGCAGTATCTGGTTCAGGAAAGGGAGCGAGTGTGACTCTTTGCTTGACCATTGGAACAGGTATCGGTGGTTGCTTGATTATGGATGGGAAGGTCTTCCATGGATTTAGCAACTCAGCTTGCGAAGTCGGTTATATGCATATGCAGGATGGAGCTTTCCAAGATCTCGCTTCTACGACAGCCTTGGTAGAATATGTAGCAGAAGCTCACGGAGATCCAGTTGACCAGTGGAATGGCCGACGCATTTTCAAGGAAGCTACCGAAGGAAACAAGATCTGTATGGCTGGTATCGACCGCATGGTAGATTACCTTGGGAAAGGTCTGGCAAATATTTGCTACGTTGCCAATCCAGAAGTGGTTATTCTCGGTGGCGGCATCATGGGACAAGAGGCTATCCTCAAACCGAAAATCCGCACAGCCTTGAAGGCGGCCTTGGTACCAAGTCTAGCTGAAAAAACACGATTAGAATTTGCCCATCACCAAAACACAGCAGGGATGTTGGGTGCCTATTATCATTTCAAAACAAAAGAATCCTAGTTTGGAATTATAGAATTAAGAAAAACACTTAATCACTACTTGAGTGAAAACTGTTTTGCTTAATTCTTTTTTTGATGATGGAAAAACTGTCAAGGTATATGAAAAGTAGCTGAAAGACCTATCAAGACCATTATGCGACCTTGCTTCATGGGTATGAGAAAGACAAAGAGGAATTATAAAAAATGAACGATAGGAGCAGAGTTCCTACCGTAGAAGAATATATGAGAGGAGATATCCTTTAAGATAATCTTAGAAGACGGCGCAAGCTCTTTACTTTGTTTCTAAAAACTAAACTAAGCCAAGAAGAAAAAGTGATATAATGAGATGGATGAGAATTGACAAATTAGAATTTGTAGAGGTGAGAAAAATGTAATGGTAGCACATCCAGCTTAAATCGAAATAGTATCAAATTACGAGGAGATTATCAGATGAACGATTATATAAAATGTAATCAAGATAGGTGGAATAATGTCAAAAATGCCTATACTGAGCCATTGACACATGAAGAATTAGAAGAAGTTAGAAAACATCCAATTGCTGTTGCCTTAACTGTTGGGAACAAAGTTCCGAAAGAATGGTTTGAAAAAACCAGGGGGAAAAAGATATTAGGGTTAGCTTGTGGTGGTGGACAGCAGGGTCCAGTTTTTGCTCTAAAAGGTTATGATGTCACCATCATGGATTTTTCTAAATCACAATTAGAAAGAGATGAGTTGGTTGCTAAAAGAGAAGGATTAAAAATCACTACCGTTCAAGGCAATATGACAAAACCATTTCCATTTGAAGATGAAACCTTTGATATTATTTTTAATCCAGTTTCAAATGTATATATAGAGGATTTAGAAAACATGTATAAAGAAGCTGCTCGAGTATTGAAAAGGGGCGGACTCTTAATGGTCGGATTTATGAATCCTTGGATATACATGTATGATGCTGACATTGTATGGGACAAACCCGATGAGGAATTACTTTTAAAGTTTTCACTACCTTTTAATTCAAGAGAGCTTGAAGAGGAAGGCGAAATCACCATCAATCCAGAATATGGATATGAATTTAGCCATACCTTAGAAACTCAGATTAGAGGACAACTAAAAAATGGTCTCGCTATGATCGATTTTTATGAATCGTGTGACAAAAGACATCGATTATCACGTTATGGAAATGATTATATAGCTACACTTTGCATTAAACTATAATCTTATAGAACACATTTCAGGAGAATAGCCCGTTTTATTTTCTATAAGGGTTAAAATCTAAATCTCAGTTTGTCGAAGCAAAACAATTAAATAAAATTAAAGAGAGGAAGTAAAAGCAAATAGCAGATACTTCCTTTTTGTCGTCAAAAATTCAAAAAATCAAAGGAAAATTTATGGAAGAATTGAAAAGTTCAGATAAAAAAGTATTAGCACAAAGAGAAAAATTGGAAAGACCACCTATGGAGCCTATTATCATTTCAAAACAAAACAATCCTAGTTTGGTTGAGCCAAACTAGGATTTTCTAACGCGTTTTTGTCTACGATAGCCGTTGAGTTTTTTATTTTCCCAATAGCTGTTAAAGATTTTTTCCTTGCTATCTCGATTGATTTCCAAAAAGTAGGCATAAATCAAATCTATTAAAATGAGCATAGGGAGCTGAGCGGAAATACGCTGGATGTAAGAAGATTGGCTATGATTTGCGACAAGGACTGTTTCGGTATAAGCCTGACTATTTTTGTTTGGAGCGCTGGTAAAGAGAATGGTCTTAGCCCCCATTTCCTTGGCATCCAACAAACTATCTAGGACGGATTGGGTGGTGCCAGACAGGGAAAAGCCAAGTACCAAACAGTTTTCATCCATGATACTGGTCGTCCATGCAAAGCCATCCTGATCGGTCAAAGCTTCACAGACAACACCTAGTCGCATAAAACGCAGTTTCATCTCACGGGCAATCAGACCAGAACTTCCCGTTCCAAAAAAGTAAACTCGTTCAGCGTCATCGATTAGCTGGGCAACTCGTTCCAGTTGTTCTTCGTCAATTAAATCCTGTGTTTGTTCCCGTAGGTTGCTGTAGCTTCGTAAAACACGTTTGGTCAAAGGACTGTGTTGGTGAGAGTGGGTGTCCTGTTTATTGGCCTGGTGTTGGTATTGAAAGACAAATTCTCGATAGCCAGTAAAGCCACATTTTTTTGCAAAACGGGTAAGAGCAGCTTGGGAAACATGCAGTTTTTGAGTAACCTGTTGCGATGATAGATCATCCACAATCGTATCTACCTGCAAGAAATAACGAGCGATTTCCTGTTCTAACTCTGTTAATTCTTCAAAATGAAGATCAATAATAGTTGCGATATCCTGCTTTTTCATGGAGCTCCTTTTCATGAGTCAAACTCTTAAAAGTTGACGATTGCCAGCTTATTAACATCATTATATCATAGAAGTTAGGATAACCAAATAAAAAGGCATTTTTGATTAAAAGTCAAAAAATGCTTCGACTTTTCCAAGAGTTTCTCCGTAAAATATGGTACAATGAAAAGTACCGAGCTTCACCCGTTTGCTCTATTATTTTAGCTGAAAATGAAGGTGAAAATCGGAAATTTTTCTAGAAAAGAGTCTTAGTTGTATGAGAAAATTCAATAGCCATTCGATTCCGATTCGGCTTAATTTACTGTTTGCGATAGTTATCCTGCTGTTTATGACCATTATCGGTCGATTGTTATACATGCAGGTGCTGAATAAAGATTTCTATGAAACAAAATTGGCTTCAGCCAGCCAGACCAGGGTGACAACCAGTTCAGCTCGTGGACAGATCTATGATGCAACAGGGAAGCCCTTGGTAGAAAACACTGTTAAGCAGGTTGTTTCTTTCACCCGAAACAACAAAATGACTGCAGCTGAATTAAAGGAGACAGCCAAGAAACTTCTCACATATGTGAATGTAACCTCCCCTAATTTGACAGACCGTCAGATTGCAGACTACTACTTGGCGGATCAGGACGTTTATAAAAAAACAGTCGAATCCTTACCAAGCGATAAACGCCTAGATTCAGATGGGAACCGCTTATCAGAAGCGACACTTTACAATAATGCGGTTGAAAGCATAGACGTGAGTCAACTTAATTATACAGATGACCAGAAAAAGGAAATCTATCTCTTTAGTCAGCTCAATGCTGTTGAAAATTTTGCAACGGGCACCATTTCAACAGATGCTTTAGATGATACTCAGGTTGCTCTTGTGGCTTCTGCATCCAAGGAATTACCGGGCATTAGTATTTCAACCTCATGGGACCGAAAAGTACTGGACACTTCTCTATCGTCTATCGTCGGTAGCGTTTCAAATGAAAAGTCAGGACTTCCAGCTGAGGAAGTTGACGCTTATCTCAAGAAAGGCTACTCACTCAATGACCGAGTTGGGACTTCCTATCTTGAAAAGCAATATGAAGATGTCCTCCAAGGCAAACGCTCCGTCAAGGAAATCCATCTCGACAAACATGGAAACATGGAAAGTGTGGAAAATGTCGAGGAAGGAAGCAAAGGAAACAATATCAAACTAACGATTGACTTAGCTTTCCAAAATGGAGTGGATGACCTGCTTAAGAGCTACTTTAACTCGGAGTTGAGTAATGGTGGCGCTAAATATTCTGAAGGGGTCTACGCTGTGGCCCTCAATCCCAAAACTGGTGCAGTTCTGGCGATGTCAGGTGTCAAGCATGATGTTGAATCAGGGAAATTGAGCTCAGACTCCCTAGGGACAGTTACCAACGTCTTTGTGCCAGGATCTGTCGTCAAGGCAGCGACCATTAGTTCTGGTTGGGAAAATGGAGTTTTGTCAGGCAATCAAACCTTGACAGACCAGCCGATTGTTTTCCAAGGTTCAGCTCCTATCAATTCATGGTACACCTTGTCATACGGTTCTTTCCCTATCACAGCGGTTGAAGCTTTGGAATATTCCTCTAATACCTACATGGTGCAAACAGCTTTGGGAATTATGGGACAGACCTATAAACCCAATATGATGGTAGCAACGAGTCAATTAGATACAGCTATGGGCAAATTGCGGTCAACCTTTGGGGAATATGGACTCGGAGCTTCAACGGGGATTGATCTTCCAGATGAATCAACAGGATTTATACCAAAAGAATTTGATTTGGCCAACTATCTAAATAATGCTTTTGGTCAGTTTGATAACTACACACCTATGCAGTTAGCCCAGTATGTCGCAACCATTGCAAACAACGGTGTGCGTTTAGCTCCTCACATCGTTGAAGGCGTTTATGGAAACAATGACCAAGGTGGGTTGGGAAGTCTGGTTCAAGAAACAGCCACCAAGGAAATGAACAAGGTTAATATTTCAGAAGCAGATATGGCTATCTTGCAGCAAGGTTTCTATCAAGTTTCTCATGGAACGAGCGCTCTGACAACTGGTCGTGCCTTCTCAAATGGTGCAGCCGTTTCCATCAGTGGAAAGACAGGTACTGCCGAAAGTTATGTTAATGGCGGTCAAAAAGCCAACAATACAAATGCAGTCGCTTATGCACCAACCGATAATCCCCAAATCGCTGTTGCAGTCGTCTTTCCTCATAACACTAATCTTACAAATGGTGTTGGACCTTCGATTGCACGCGACATTATCAATCTCTATAACCAACACCATCCAATGAATTAGAAAGGAACTTATGCTGTATCCAACACCTATTGCCAAGCTGATTGATAGCTATTCAAAGTTACCAGGTATCGGGATCAAAACGGCTACCCGCCTAGCCTTCTATACCATTGGAATGTCTGATGACGATGTCAATGAATTTGCCAAAAATCTCCTGTCTGCTAAGCGGGAATTGACCTATTGTTCCATCTGTGGCCGTTTAACGGATGATGATCCTTGCTCGATCTGTACGGACCCGACTCGAGACCAGACAACCATCTTGGTGTTAGAGGATAGTCGCGATGTGGCTGCTATGGAAAATATCCAAGAATACCACGGACTCTATCATGTCTTGCACGGGCTCATTTCTCCTATGAATGGCATCAGCCCAGACGATATCAACCTCAAGAGTCTCATGACCCGTCTCATGGATAGTGAGGTTTCAGAGGTGATCGTGGCAACCAATGCGACGGCTGACGGGGAAGCGACATCTATGTACCTATCTCGCCTGCTCAAACCAGCGGGTATCAAGGTTACCCGTCTGGCACGAGGTCTAGCCGTGGGAGCGGATATTGAGTATGCGGACGAAGTCACACTCTTACGAGCTATTGAAAATCGAACAGAGTTGTAAGAGTAGACAAATTTACGAACTTCAATTCGTATAGTTAAAAACCAAGGAGACCGAATTTGATGTTAACGGTCTCTTTTTATATTTCTTTACTACCAGTACCATGTTCAAGTTTCAAAAAAGAAGCAAATATGATATACTAAGGTGCGAGTATTCTATTAGAAAATAGGACAGTAATATGAAACAAACAATTATTCTTTTATACGGTGGACGTAGTGCGGAACGTGAAGTATCTGTACTATCAGCTGAGAGTGTCATGCGTGCGGTCAATTACGACCGTTTCACAGTCAAGACTTTCTTTATCAACCAGTCAGGTGACTTTATCAAGACGCAAGAATTTAGCCAGACTCCAGGTCAAGAGGATCGTCTCATGACCAATGCGACTATTGACTGGGACAAAAAAATAGCGCCAAGTGCCATCTACGAAGAAGGTGCAGTGGTCTTTCCAGTTCTTCATGGTCCAATGGGAGAAGATGGTTCAGTTCAAGGATTCTTGGAAGTCTTGAAAATGCCTTATGTTGGCTGCAATATCTTGTCATCTAGCCTTGCCATGGATAAAATCACGACCAAACGTGTCTTGGAGTCTGCTGGGATTGCTCAAGTTCCTTATGTGGCCATTGTTGAGGGAGATGACTTGGTGGCTAAGGTTGCGGAAGTAGAAGCAAGATTAAGCTATCCAGTCTTCACGAAACCGTCAAATATGGGTTCAAGTGTTGGTATTTCTAAGTCTGAAAACCATGAGGAACTCCGCAAAGCTTTGGAGCTTGCCTTCCAATATGACAGTCGTGTCTTGATAGAGCAAGGGGTGAATGCTCGTGAAATCGAGGTTGGACTCTTGGGTAACTACGATGTCAAAAGCACGTTGCCAGGTGAAGTGGTCAAGGATGTTGCTTTCTACGACTATGATGCCAAGTATATCGATAACAAGATTACCATGGACATCCCAGCCAAGATTAGTGATGATGTGGTAGCTGTCATGCGTCGAAATGCAGAAACTGCCTTCCGTGCGATTGGTGGTCTCGGTCTGTCTCGTTGTGATTTCTTCTATACAGATAAGGGCGAGATTTTCCTAAACGAGCTCAATACTATGCCAGGTTTCACCCAGTGGTCTATGTATCCACTGCTATGGGACAATATGGGAATCAGCTACCCAGATCTAATTGAGCGTTTGGTTGACCTTGCCAAGGAAAGCTTTGACAAGCGCGAAGCGCATTTGCTATAAAAACGAAAGAGAGGGTAGGAGTCAGAACCATCACTGCAAGGTGAGTAGAGTTCTCGGGCTTCAACCCTTTTTAAAGGAGTAGAAATGAAATTAACAATCCACGAAGTTGCACAAGCTGTTGGAGCTAAAAATGATGTTAGTCTTTTTGCGGATACCCAGTTGGAAAAGGCTGAGTTTGACAGTCGTCTGATTGGGACGGGAGATTTGTTTGTGCCACTCAAGGGAGCGCGTGATGGCCATGATTTTATTGAAACAGCGTTTGAAAATGGTGCAGTAGTAACCCTCTCTGAGAAAGAGATTGCAAATCATCCCTACATTCTAGTAGATGATGTGTTGACTGCTTTTCAAAGGCTAGCAGCCTACTATCTTGAGAAAACGGCTGTTGATGTCTTTGCTGTTACAGGTTCAAATGGTAAGACAACGACTAAGGATATGCTGGCGCATTTACTGTCAACAAGATACAAAACCTACAAAACACAAGGAAACTACAATAACGAAATTGGTCTTCCTTACACGGTTCTTCACATGCCTGAAGGAACAGAAAAGTTGGTCTTGGAGATGGGACAGGATCACTTGGGAGATATTCATCTCTTGTCTGAATTGGCTCATCCAAAGACAGCCATCGTGACCTTGGTTGGAGAAGCCCATTTGGCCTTTTTCAAAGACCGCTCAGAAATTGCTAAAGGAAAAATGCAAATTGCAGACGGGATGGCACCTGGTTCCTTGCTCTTGGCACCAGCTGATCCTATTGTAGAGGACTACTTGCCTACTGATAAAAAGGTAGTCCGTTTTGGGCAAGGAGCAGAGCTGGAAATTACAGACTTGGTTGAGCGCAAGGATAGTCTGACCTTTAAGGCTAATTTCTTGGAACAAGCCCTTGATTTGCCAGTGACTGGTAAGTACAATGCCACCAATGCCATGATTGCTGCTTATGTAGCTCTTCAAGAAGGAGTGTCAGAGGAGCAGATTCGTCAGGCTTTCCAAGATCTTGAATTGACGCGTAACCGTACTGAGTGGAAGAAAGCAGCCAATGGAGCAGATATCCTGTCAGATGTTTACAATGCCAATCCAACTGCTATGAAGCTAATTTTAGAGACTTTCTCTGCCATTCCAGCTAATGAAGGTGGTAAGAAAATTGCGGTTTTGGCAGATATGAAAGAACTTGGAGACCAGTCTGTCCAACTCCATAACCAGATGATTTTGAGCCTCTCGCCCGATGTGCTTGATACGGTTATTTTCTACGGGGAAGACATTGCTGAATTGGCCCAACTGGCCAGTCAAATGTTCCCAATCGGCCACGTTTATTACTTCAAAAAAACAGCCGACGAGGACCAATTTGAAGGTCTTGTCAAGCAGGTTAAGGCAAGCCTTGGTACGAACGACCAAATTCTGCTCAAAGGCTCTAACTCCATGAATCTAGCTAAGTTGGTAGAAAGTTTAGAAAATGAATGCAAGTGATTTTACCAAGTATCTGCAAAGAATGCTAGCCATTACGGATACTGGATTAACCTTCACAAAAGATCCTTTTGACTGTGAGCGATACGAGGACTTACGTGCGATCTTATCTGATATTTTGAGAGAAACTACAGAACTAAAGCAAGAGGAAGTAACAGAGCTCCTGAGACCAACTGGTGCTTATGCAACTCCTCTGATGGACGTCCGTGCTTGGATTGTTGAGGATGAAAAGATTTGTCTGGTTAGGGGACAAGGAGAGGATAGCTGGTCTTTGCCAGGTGGCTTTGGTGAGGTCGGCTATTCTCCAACCGAAAATATTCTTAAGGAAATTGAAGAAGAAACCGGTTTTACAGCAAAAGCTGAAAGGTTACTTGCAGTTTTTGACACCAATCGTTTCCAACTACAGAGCAAACAATATGCAAAGTTTGTCTTTGAATGCCAACTCATTGAGGGACGATTTCAAGAGAATCAAGAAATTGCTGAGCTTCAATTTTTTGCCATTAACCAATTGCCAGCCTTATCTGAAAAACGCATCACCAAGGAACAAATGGAGATTCTTTGGCAGGTTTATAAAGGACAAAGAGACCAATATATTGATTAGGTTATGCTAGAGAAATCTGCAAATCAAAAAAGGGTGTTTGTAAGATGCATTTCTGCGATACAAATGATATAATAGGTTGCGAATTTAAGACGCAAGTGTTCTATGCATGTCATAGAATCAAGTTTTTTCAAAAAATAAAAACTAGGGCAGTGAACTTTCTACTGCTCCGGCTAGATGAACGAGGAATAGAATATGAATTTGTGGGAACAATTATTTACCACACAGATATCAGAACCGCCCCAGTTTGAACTCCACTGGTATATTGGTTTGTTATGTTTATTGGCTCTTACTTTCTATGCTTCTTATCGCTTTCGCGACAAGGTGGCTTACCAGCGCTTTATTCAGATCCTTCAGTCTCTTCAATTGATTGTTCTGTATAGCTGGTATTGGGGGAATCAAATGCCCTTATCAGAAAGTTTGCCCTTCTATCATTGCCGGATCGCCATGTTTGTTATGCTCTTGATTCCAGGGACTTCAAAGTACAAGCAATACTTTGCCCTTCTAGGAACCTTTGGAGCAACTGCAGCTCTGGCTTACCCTCTCTTTGACCCTTATCCGTTTCCGCACGTGACCATCCTGTCCTTTATCATCGGGCACGTGGCACTTTTGGGGAATGCGCTCCTATACTTGTTTAAGAATTATGAAGCTTCCCTGCTCAATTTGAAAAATGTGACAGTGATTACATTTTCTCTAAATGCCTTGATAGGAGTTGTCAACTTGGTTGTAGGTGGAGATTATGGATTTTTAAATAAACCACCACTAGTGGGAAATCACGGACTATTGGCGAACTACCTCATCGTGTCCAGTGTGTTGGTAGCAGCTATCAGCTTGACTGCAAAAGTAGTAGAGGTCTTTTTGCAACAAAGAGCAGAAAAAATGATTCAAGAGAAAGCCTAAGAAGGCCTTCTCTTTTTTTGATTAAATATGCAAAATATAGCTGTAAGGATATAAAAATAATGATTGCTCCTGAGAAAATTATTTAAAAGACTTTTACAAAAAACCTAGAGGAAATTTATGAAAAACTAAGCACGATTGGATTTTTTGTGTTATAATATTTTGTGAATAGCTGTGTCTCGTCACAGTTATTGAAAATAGAAGTGAGAAACTTGGAAGACAGAGAGGATGCAATGTAATGACTAGAGATGGTTTTTTTACAGGCTTAGATATCGGAACTAGCTCCATCAAAGTGCTGGTTGCCGAACATAGAGATGGTGAAGTAAATGTAATTGGCGTTAGCAATGCCAAGAGTAAAGGTGTCAAAGACGGGATTATCGTTGATATTGAGGCTGCTGCTTCAGCAATTAAATCCGCAATTTCCCAAGCAGAAGAGAAGGCAGGAATTTCAATCAAGTCTGTCAATGTTGGTTTACCAGCAAACCTCTTGCAGGTTGAACCAACTCAAGGAATGATTCCTGTAACATCAGATACAAAAGAAATTACAGATCAGGATGTTGAAAATGTTGTCAAATCAGCTTTGACAAAGAGCATGACTCCTGACCGTGAAGTGATTACGTTCATTCCTGAAGAGTTTATCGTGGATGGTTTCCAAGGTATTCGTGACCCTCGTGGCATGATGGGAGTGCGTTTGGAAATGCGTGGCTTACTTTACACAGGACCTCGTACCATTCTTCATAACCTTCGTAAAACCGTGGAGCGTGTGGGAATCCATGTTGACAACGTCATCATCTCACCATTAGCGATTGTAAATTCAGTTCTCAACGAGGGAGAACGTGAGTTTGGCGCGACAGTGATTGATATGGGTGGTGGGCAGACTACAGTTGCAACTATTCGCAATCAAGAATTGCAATTTACAAATATCTACCAAGAAGGTGGAGAATATGTCACTAAAGACATTTCCAAAGTCTTAAAAACTTCCCAAAAAATCGCAGAAAGTTTGAAACTAAACTATGGTGAAGCTTATGTTCCACTAGCAAGTAACGAGACTTTCCAAGTAGAAGTCATTGGTGAAGTAGAGCCTGTTGAAGTGACAGAAAGCTACTTGGCAGAAATTATTTCAGCACGTATCAAACATATTTTTGATCAAATTAAACAGGAGTTAGACAGAAGACACTTGTTGGATCTACCAGGTGGTATCGTTCTGATCGGCGGAAATGCGATTTTACCAGGAGTTGTCGAATTGGCGCAAGAAGTGTTCGGTGTTCGAGTGAAACTCTATGTGCCAAATCAAGTGGGAATTCGCAACCCTGCTTTTGCACATGTAATCAGCTTGTCTGAGTTTGCTGGTAAATTGACAGAAGTGAATCTCCTGGCTCAAAAGGCAGTCAGAGGAGATGAATTCCTTCGCCAGAAACCAATTAATTTTGGTGTTTCAAATCAAAGTGTGACACCGATTATACAAACAACTCCAGTGCAACCAGCTACTGCAGCAACTGAAATCACATCTGACAGTGGCCTTGCTCCAAGAGACGAATTCCAAGCAAGTTCTCAAGATAAACCGAAATTAACAGACCGTTTCCGTAGCTTGATCGGAAGCATGTTTGATGAATAAAAGAGGAAAAGAAATTATGACATTTTCATTTGATACAGCAGCTGCTCAAGGTGCAGTTATTAAAGTAATTGGTGTCGGTGGAGGCGGTGGTAATGCTATTAACCGCATGATCGACGAAGGTGTTTCAGGCGTAGAATTCATTGCAGCGAACACAGACGTACAAGCCTTAAGCAGTACAAAAGCTGAAACAGTTATCCAACTCGGACCAAAGTTGACTCGTGGTTTGGGTGCTGGTGGTCGTCCAGAAGTTGGACGTAAAGCTGCTGAAGAAAGCGAAGAAGCATTGACAGCAGCAATTAGCGGAGCAGACATGGTTTTCATCACTGCTGGTATGGGTGGAGGATCTGGAACAGGTGCTGCCCCAGTTATTGCCCGCATTGCAAAAGATCTTGGAGCTCTTACAGTTGGTGTTGTGACACGACCTTTCGGATTTGAAGGAAGCAAACGTGGTCAGTACGCTGTAGAAGGAATCAACGAACTTCGCGAGCATGTTGATACTCTATTGATTATCTCAAACAACAACTTGCTAGAGATTGTTGACAAGAAAACACCACTTCTTGAAGCTCTTAGCGAGGCAGATAACGTCCTTCGCCAAGGTGTTCAAGGGATTACAGACTTGATTACCAACCCAGGTTTGATCAACCTTGACTTTGCCGATGTGAAAACTGTCATGGCAAACAAAGGGAATGCCCTCATGGGTATCGGTATTGGCAGTGGAGAAGAGCGTGTCGTTGAAGCGGCTCGTAAAGCGATTTACTCACCACTTCTTGAAACAACCATTGACGGTGCTGAAGATGTCATTGTCAACGTTACTGGTGGTCTTGATTTGACCTTGATTGAAGCGGAAGAAGCTTCAGAAATCGTCAACCAAGCAGCTGGTCAAGGAGTGAATATCTGGCTTGGAACATCAATCGACGAAAGCATGAAAGATGAAATCCGTGTAACAGTTGTAGCGACTGGTGTTCGTCAAGAACGTGTAGAAAAAGTTGTTGGTTCTCCAGTAAAACAAGCGGCTCGTCGTGAAGCCTCAAGACAACCGCACCCTCAAAATTTTGATCGTCATTTTGACCTAGAAGATACAGCGGAATTACCAAAACAAAGCCAACGACGTTTTGAAACAAGTCAATCTTCTGCTTTTGGTGATTGGGACTTGCGTCGTGAATCAATCGTTCGTCAAACTGATTCAGTCGTATCACCTGTAGAACGTTTCGAAGCACCGACTTATCAGGACGAAGATGAGTTGGACACACCTCCATTCTTCAAGAATCGTTAATCAATGGATTTGAAAAAAAATACGGAGTTCGTTTTTCAGCAGGTCGCTGAAGCTAGCCGAGAAGCCAATCGTGATCCAGCTTCTGTTTCAATTATTGCAGTGACGAAATATGTGGACGTAAAAACAGCGGAAGCCTTGCTTCCCCTGGGTGTTCATCATATTGGTGAAAATCGTGTTGATAAATTTTTAGAAAAATATCAGACGTTAAAAGAATTCCCTGTCACTTGGCATTTGATTGGAACGCTACAAAGACGGAAGGTTAAAGAAGTAATCCCTTTTGTGGATTACTTTCATGCTTTAGATTCCCTTAAATTGGCACAGGAGATTCAAAAGAGGACAGATCATGTTATCAAGTGTTTCCTACAGGTCAATATTTCAGGAGAAGAAAGCAAGCACGGTTTTTCAAAAGAAGAATTACTAGAACTTTTGCCGGACTTGGCTCAGCTAGATCAGATTGAGTATGTTGGTTTGATGACCATGGCTCCTTTTGAGGCAGATTCTGATGAATTGAAACAAATTTTCAAGAAAACTCAGGAACTGCAAGCGGAAATTAGGGAAAAACAAATTCCTAATATGCCGATGACAGAGTTGAGCATGGGCATGAGTCGTGACTATAAGGAAGCGATTCAATTTGGTTCGACCTTTGTTCGAATTGGCACAGCATTTTTTAAATAGGAGAGATCTATGTCTTTAAAAGATAGATTTGATAAATTTATAGATTATTTTACAGAAGATGGGGAAGAAACAACTGCGACTTATCAACCTCAGGATGAGCAGATGATTGCTTCATCGAGCTCAGCTTCTAAAGAACTGCCAGCGCAGTTTCAATCAACCACTTCAAAAGATGCCAACATCACTCGCTTACATGCTCGTCAACAAGAATTGGCTATGCAAAGTCATCGTACAGATGAAAAAGTAACGATTGATGTTCGTTATCCTAGAAAATATGAGGATGCAACAGAGATTGTGGATTTATTGGCTGGAAATGAAAGTATCTTGATTGACTTCCAGTACATGACAGAGGTTCAGGCTCGTCGTTGTCTAGACTATCTGGACGGTGCCCGTCATGTTTTGGCAGGTAATCTGAAAAAAGTTGCGAGTACAATGTATTTGTTGACACCAGTCAATGTGGTTGTGAATATTGAAGATATCAAGTTGCCTGATGATTCTCAAAGTGCAGAATTTGGTTTTGATATTAAACGAAGTAGAGCGAAATAATGATTTTTCTAATTCGTCTGATCCAAAATGCAGTGAATATCTATTCCCTGCTTTTGTTAATCTATGCACTCCTCTCTTGGTTTCCAAATTCTTACGGTAGTTCACTAGAACGTTTACTGGAAAAACTGATTAGACCGATTGTTGATCCACTTCGCCGTTTACCTTTACAATTTGGAGGTTTGGATTTATCCATTTGGCTGGCAATCTTAATCGTCCGTTTTTTGGGTGACAGCTTGATTCGTTTCTTGTTGATACTATGATGACAAATAGAGCGATTTACCAGCACTTTTCCCTTGCTGATGCTCCCTTTATTGATAAGGGATTAGAGTGGATCAAGCGGGTGGAAGATACTTATACTCCTGTCCTCACTGCTTTTGTCAACCCGCATCAGGAACATATATTGAGGGTTTTGGCTGGGACCTATGGACTGGGCTGTGTGAGTAGCGGAGAATATATCCATACGGAATTTGTCCGTGTCCTTCTGTATCCGGACTATTTCAGTCCGACACTGTCAGATTTTGAAATGGCATTGCTAGAGATCCGTTATCCAAGTAGATTTGAACAGCTAACACATGCAAAGATTTTGGGGACAATCATCAATCAGCTAGGAATTGATCGTAAGCTCTTTGGTGATATCTTGGTAGATGAAAAGAGAGCACAGATTTTTGTCAATCGTGATTTTATCCCTCTGTTTCAGGACGGGATACAAAAGATTGCCAGACTACCTGTGTCGCTGGAGGAATGTCCTTTCACCGATAAAATCATATCTGAGATCAATTATCAAGAACAAGAGATTTTGATTTCCAGTTTTCGTTTGGATGCCCTCTTATCAAGTGCCTTGAAATTATCCAGAAAGCAGGCTAGTCAACTCATAGAGAAAAAATCTGTTCAGGTAAACTACCACCCCATTGAAAAATTAGATTATCTAGTAGCTGTAGGGGATTTGATTAGTGTGAGAAAGTTTGGTCGTCTGAAGATTGTCAAAGAAAATGGGCAAACTAAAAGGGATAAGATAAAACTGACTATCCAATTATTATTAAGTAAGTGAGGAAAAGTATGCCAATTACATCATTAGAAATTAAAGATAAAACCTTTTCTACGAAATTCAGAGGGTTTGATCCAGAAGAAGTAGATGAATTTCTTGATATTGTTGTTCGTGATTACGAGGACTTAGTTCGCAATAATCACGAAATGGAAAGACACATTAGAAGTTTAGAAGAGCGCTTATCTTATTTTGATGAGATGAAAGATTCTTTGAGCCAGTCTGTTTTGATTGCTCAAGATACGGCTGAACGTGTAAAGCAAGCTGCTCAAGAGCGCTCAAACAATATTATTCAACAGGCTGAGCAAGATGCCCAGCGCCTCCTTGAAGAGGCAAAATACAAGGCTAATGAAATCCTACGTCAGGCAACAGATAATGCTAAGAAAGTAGCTGTTGAGACAGAGGAATTGAAAAACAAAAGCCGTGTATTTCATCAACGTCTCAAATCTACGATTGAGAGCCAGTTGGCAATTGTCGAATCTTCAGATTGGGAAGACATTCTTCGTCCGACTGCGACTTATCTCCAAACAAGTGATGAAGCCTTTAAAGAAGTTGTAGGAGAGGTCTTGGGAGAAGCTGTTCCTTCGCAACCAGAAGAAGAGCCGATTGATGTGACTCGCCAATTTTCACCTGAAGAAATGGCAGAGTTACAAGCCCGCATTGAAGCAGGTAACAAAGAATTAGCTGAGTTTGAAGCTCAGCAGGCTAACAGTCAAGCGGAAAGTCATGTGTTAGACATCAATACGCTTGTAGAAGAGATACAGTCTCATTCAGTTGAGCCACAACATGAGGATTCAGAAATCGTGACAGAGTATTTCTCAGTATCGCCATCAGCAACTGGAACTGCTTCTTCAACTACTAGCCATGGAGCACAACAAGAATCCGTTACAATATTATAAGAAATAAATGTGAGAACAAGATCTAACCAACTATATTTCCAGCGAGTAGGAGACGGTGTGAGTCCTGCAATCCCTAGTGGTGAGATTATCCTCTCAAGCAATCCAGTCTGAAATTAGTAAGGCTGGACGTTTCCCACGTTACGGGACAAGAGGGGAAAAGACAAAGTCTTTTTCCGAACAAAGGTGGTACCACGATTTTCGTCCTTTTTAGCGATTCGTGGTTTTTAATTTGTCTATATAATAAAGGAGATATAATGAAACTCAAAGATACCCTAAATCTTGGAAAAACTGAATTTCCAATGCGTGCTGGACTTCCTACTAAAGAACCACTATGGCAAAAAGAGTGGGACGAAGCGAAACTTTACCAACGTCGTCAAGAATTGAATCAAGGAAAACCGCATTTCACCTTGCATGATGGACCTCCCTATGCCAACGGAAATATCCACGTTGGGCACGCCATGAACAAGATTTCTAAAGATATTATTGTTCGTTCAAAATCAATGTCAGGTTTTTATGCGCCTTATATTCCAGGTTGGGATACACATGGTCTACCAATCGAGCAAGTTTTGGCAAAACAAGGTGTTAAACGTAAAGAAATGGATTTGGTTGAGTACTTGAAACTTTGCCGCGAGTATGCTCTTTCTCAAGTTGATAAACAACGAGAAGACTTTAAGCGTTTGGGGGTTTCTGGTGACTGGGAAAATCCTTATGTGACTTTGACTCCAGACTATGAAGCGGCTCAAATCCGTGTCTTTGGTGAAATGGCAAACAAAGGTTATATCTACCGTGGTGCCAAGCCAGTTTATTGGTCATGGTCATCTGAATCAGCCCTTGCTGAAGCGGAAATTGAATATCATGACTTGCTTTCAACTTCCCTTTACTATGCCAACAAGGTAAAAGATGGTAAAGGTGTTCTAGATACAGATACGTATATCGTTGTTTGGACAACAACTCCATTTACCATCACAGCTTCTCGTGGTTTGACAGTTGGAGCAGATATTGATTATGTATTGGTACAACCAGCTGGTGAAGCTCGTAAGTTTGTGGTTGCTTCAGAATTGTTGATCAGCCTTTCTGAGAAATTTGGCTGGGCTGATGTTCAAGTTTTGGCGACCTACCGTGGTCAAGAATTGAACCACATTGTGACAGTTCACCCATGGGATACAGCTGTAGATGAGTTGGTGATTCTTGGTGACCACGTTACGACTGACTCTGGTACAGGTATCGTCCATACAGCCCCTGGTTTTGGTGAGGATGACTACAATGTCGGTGTTGCTAACGGCCTTGAAGTTGCTGTAACAGTTAACGAACGCGGTATTATGATGGCCAATGCTGGCTCTGACTTTGAAGGTCAATTCTATGACAAGGTTGTACCAACTGTTATCGAAAAACTGGGCGATTTGCTCCTTGCTCAAGAAGAAATTTCACACTCATACCCATTTGACTGGCGTACGAAAAAACCAATCATCTGGCGTGCAGTACCACAATGGTTTGCCTCTGTATCAAAATTCCGCCAAGAAATCTTGGACGAAATTGAAAAAGTGAAATTCCATTCAGAATGGGGTAAAGTGCGCCTTTACAACATGATCCGTGATCGTGGGGACTGGGTCATCTCTCGTCAACGTGCTTGGGGAGTTCCACTTCCTATCTTCTATGCAGAAGACGGTACACCAATCATGACAGCTGAAACGATCGAGCACGTGGCTCAACTCTTTGAGGAACACGGTTCTATCATCTGGTGGGAACGTGATGCCAAAGACCTCTTACCAGAAGGATTTAGCCATCCAGGTTCACCAAATGGCGAGTTCAAAAAAGAAACAGACATCATGGACGTTTGGTTTGACTCAGGTTCATCATGGAATGGAGTGGTGGTCAACCGTCCAGAACTCAAATACCCAGCAGATCTTTACCTGGAAGGTTCTGACCAATACCGTGGTTGGTTCAACTCATCACTCATCACATCTGTTGCCAACCATGGCGTAGCGCCATACAAACAAATCTTGTCACAAGGTTTTGCCCTTGATGGTAAAGGTGAAAAGATGTCTAAATCTCTTGGGAATACCATTGCTCCAAGCGATGTTGAAAAACAATTTGGTGCGGAAATCTTGCGCCTCTGGGTAACAAGTGTTGACTCAAGCAACGACGTGCGTATTTCTATGGATATCTTGAGCCAAGTCTCTGAAACCTACCGTAAGATCCGTAACACCCTTCGTTTCTTGATTGCCAATACATCTGACTTTAACCCAGTTGAGGATACTGTAGCGTACCCAGAACTTCGTTCTGTTGATAAGTACATGACTATCCGCTTTAACCAACTTGTTAAGACTATTCGTGATGCTTATGCTGACTTTGAATTCTTGACCATCTACAAGGCCTTGGTAAACTTTATCAATGTTGACTTGTCAGCCTTCTACCTTGATTTTGCTAAAGACGTTGTCTATATCGAAGGTGCAAAATCACTCGAACGCTGTCAAATGCAAACAGTCTTCTATGACATTCTTGTCAAAATCACCAAACTCTTGACACCAATCCTTCCTCACACTGCGGAAGAAATCTGGTCATATCTTGAGTTTGAAGCAGAAGACTTCGTGCAATTGTCAGAACTACCAGAAGCTCAAACTTTTGCCAACCAAGAAGAGATCTTGGATACCTGGGCAGCCTTCATGGACTTCCGCGGACAGGCTCAAAAAGCCTTGGAAGAAGCTCGTAATGCCAAAGTTATCGGTAAATCACTTGAAGCACACTTGGCAGTTTATCCAAATGAAGTGGTGAAAACTCTTCTTGGAGCGGTGGATAGCAATGTAGCTCAACTCTTGATCGTGTCAGAATTGACCATCGCTGAAGGACCAGCTCCAGAAGGCGCAGTTAGCTTTGAGGATGTTGCCTTCACAGTTGAACGCGCTGCAGGTGAAGTTTGTGACCGTTGCCGTCGTATCGATCCAACTACTGCTGAACGCAGTTACCATGCAGTTATCTGTGACCACTGTGCAAGCATCGTAGAAGAAAACTTTGCGGATGCAGTCGCAGAAGGATTTGAAGCGAAATAATCAGAATAGACTGAGAAAGGTCGCTAAAATCATAAAAACGCGTAATATCAAGAGTTCAAGTGCTTTGATATTATGCGTTTTATCATGGGAAAATTTACTAGTCCATTTCCTCAAATGAAGTTCTTCCTGGCCTGTCTGTGTAGATAATTAACATAATCAACTATTCAGTTTTCTCATAATTTTATATTTCCACTAATTATAAAGAGACTATCGAACTTAAAATTATTTTTTGAAAATCAATATTTATTATAAAATTTTATAAGACTGTTTAATTTTTAGATAAATTATGATTGAATAATACCTATAAAAATTTTAAGGAGATTATTATGAAAACAAATACACTTGCTCGTGTTAACGCTATTTTTGGTCTTATTTCAGGAATTGTATTGCTTTTAGCTCCAGTCATCATGTTTATCATGGCTATTGGAGCTGCTGCAGCAACTGAAGACGCAGATGTAACAGTTGGGACATTGACAGGGCTCTCAATTATTTTGTCATTGGTTAAAATTGCTGTTTTAGTATTGGGAATTGTGGCCATTGTGTATTATAAAGATGATGAACGTGTTACGAATGCACCTTCTGTCTTGCTCATTGTAGGTGGTGCGGTCGGCTTGATTCCATTTTTAGGATGGGTAGGTGGAATTCTAACCATTATTGGTGGTTCACTTTACTTTGGAACATTGAAAAAATTTGTAATTGAAGAGTAGTAGTTTTCCAATTATTTTTTGGGGACTATTTCATCCTCTATCGAGAACAATTATGATAGTGTGATAAAGAGAAGACTGATAAGCTCTTCTCTTTTTCGTTGATTTTCACTAGCTTTTTTGTGAAAAATTGTGTAAAATGGAATAGATAAACGAGGGCAACCTCGAAAAATAAAAGGAGAATCCATCTAATGGTAAAATTGGTTTTTGCTCGCCACGGTGAGTCTGAATGGAACAAAGCTAACCTTTTCACTGGTTGGGCTGATGTTGATTTGTCTGAAAAAGGAACACAACAAGCGATTGACGCTGGTAAATTGATCAAAGAAGCTGGTATCGAATTTGACCAAGCATACACTTCAGTATTGAAACGTGCGATCAAAACAACAAACTTGGCTCTTGAAGCTGCTGACCAATTGTGGGTTCCAGTTGAAAAATCATGGCGCTTGAACGAACGTCACTACGGTGGTTTGACTGGTAAAAACAAGGCTGAAGCTGCTGAACAATTTGGTGATGAGCAAGTTCACATCTGGCGTCGTTCATATGATGTATTGCCTCCAAACATGGACCGTGACGATGAGCACTCAGCTCACACTGACCGTCGTTACGCTTCACTTGACGACTCAGTCATTCCAGATGCTGAAAACTTGAAAGTGACTTTGGAACGTGCCCTTCCATTCTGGGAAGACAAAATCGCTCCAGCACTTAAAGATGGTAAAAACGTATTCGTAGGAGCTCACGGTAACTCAATCCGTGCCCTTGTGAAACACATCAAACGACTTTCTGACGATGAAATCATGGATGTGGAAATTCCAAACTTCCCACCATTGGTATTCGAATTTGACGAAAAATTGAACGTCGTTTCTGAATACTACCTTGGAAAATAATTTATAAACAGAAAGCCTAGGATTCCTAGGTTTTTTTGTATTTGCTTCTAGTTTCCAACCAGTTGAAAAAGCGATATAATGATAGTAAAGAGTGATTTGATTGTAAGAAAGAGGGAAAGATGATGGCTTACATTGAAATGAAACATAGCTATAAGCGCTATCAGGTCGGTGACACGGAGATTGTGGCTAATCGTGATGTGAATTTTGAAATTGAAAAGGGGGAGCTGGTTATCATTCTAGGTGCTTCAGGTGCTGGAAAATCAACAGTTCTCAATCTTTTAGGAGGTATGGATACCAATGATGAGGGAGAGATTTGGATTGATGGAGCCAATATCGCCGACTATAGTTCGCACCAACGAACAAACTATCGTCGTGAAGATGTAGGCTTTGTTTTTCAGTTTTACAATCTGGTCTCCAATCTGACAGCCAAGGAAAATGTGGAATTGGCCTCAGAAATTGTGACAGATGCCTTGGATCCTGAGCAGGTCTTGACAGACGTAGGTCTGGCTCATCGCCTCAATAACTTTCCAGCCCAGCTTTCTGGAGGGGAGCAACAGCGAGTCTCCATTGCACGCGCTGTAGCCAAAAATCCTAAAATCCTCCTTTGTGATGAACCGACAGGTGCCTTGGATTACCAGACGGGGAAGCAAGTCTTGAAGATTCTCCAAGATATGTCTCGTCAAAAAGGAGCAACGGTGATTATCGTGACCCACAATGGCGCGCTAGCCCCTATTGCAGATCGCGTGATTCATATGCGTGATGCCACGGTTAAGAGCATGACGGTCAATGAGCATCCGCAGGATATCGATACATTGGAGTATTAGCATGAAAAAAACGTATCGGAAAGACCTATTTCAGTCAGTGACGGCTTCAAAGGGACGCTTTGTTTCTATCCTGACCTTGATGATGCTGGGTTCTTTAGCCCTTGTTGGTCTCAAAGTGGCCAGTCCAAATATGGAACGTACGGCAGGGGATTATCTCCGTAAAGCCAATACCCTAGATCTGGCAGTGATAGCTGATTATGGCTTGGACAAAGAAGACCAGGAAGAACTAAAGACCCTTCAAGGAGCAAGTGTTGAGTTTGGCTATATGGCAGACCTAACAGTTGAACATAGTGAAGAAGCAATTCGACTTTATTCCAAGCCAGAGAGCATTTCAACCTTCCAAGTGACGGAAGGTCGACTGCCAGAAGCTGATGAGGAAATTGCCTTGGCTGATTTCTGGAAAGACCGCTATCAGATTGGGCAGACTATCACCTTTAGCAAGAAAGAAGAAGGTAAGTCCGCCATAAAATCCCAAACTTTCACAATTACTGGATTTGTTCAGTCGGGTGAGATGCTTTCTCAAAAAGACTTAGGGAGTGCTAGCAGTGGAAATGGCAACCTGGCTGGCTATGGAGTAATTTTACCCAGTCAGTTTGACTCAGATGTTTATAGTATTGCGCGTGTGCGCTATGATGATTTAAAAAATCTGGATGCTTTTTCATCAGACTATAAGACCAAACGAGCCCAACATCAGGAAGGCTTGCAAGACTTACTGGCTGATAATGGTCAAAAAAGATTGGCAAGTATCAAGGAAAATGGTCAAAAGAGCCTAGAAGATGGAAAAGAACAGCTCCAAACAGCTGAAAGTAACCTTCAAAAAGGCAAGAGTCAGTTAGAGCAGGCTGAAAGTCGATTGAAAACTCAAGAAGAACAAGTGACCGCTTTACCTGAGCCTCAAAAGAGTCAAGCCAAGGAGCAATTGACAAAAGCTAAGGAAGAATTGGCGACTAAAAAAGAAAAACTGGCTCAGACAGAGAGTGCTCTAACTAAGGAAAAAGAGAAGCTTGAACAACGTCAGAAAGAGCTTGATGAACTGGTAGAGCCGACTTACCATGTATACAACCGCCAAACCATGCCAGGTGGTCAAGGCTATCTCATGTACAGTAACGCTTCAGCAAGTATTCGTTCTGTCGGGAATATCTTCCCCGTGGTACTTTATATGGTTGCTGCAATGGTGACCTTTACTACTATGACTCGCTTTGTAGATGAAGAACGTACCAATGCTGGTATTTTCAAGGCTCTAGGTTACCGGAATCAAGATATTGTTGCCAAGTTTGTCCTTTATGGTTTTCTTGCAGGAACTGTGGGAACCGTTATAGGAACGCTTCTTGGACATTATCTCCTTGCAGGCGTGATTTCGGATGTTATAACAGCTGGAATGGTTGTTGGGAAAAGCCAGGAGTATTTTTACTGGTCTTATAGTCTTCTTGCCCTGGCCTTGAGTTGGGTATCCAGTGTCTTGCCGGCTTATCTGGTGGCGCGGAGTGAATTGCACGATGAAGCAGCCCAACTTTTGCTGCCCAAACCTCCCGTTAAGGGATCAAAGATTTTGCTGGAACGCCTGAGCTTTATTTGGAGTCGTATGAGCTTTACTCATAAGGTTACTGCGCGAAATATCTTTCGTTATAAGCAACGGATGTTGATGACCATTTTTGGAGTTGCAGGTTCAGTTGCTCTCTTATTTGCTGGTCTTGGTATTCAGTCATCTGTGGGAGGAGTTTCCGAACGCCAATTTGAACAAATCCAGCAATATCAGATGATTGTAGCAGAAAAGAGCAGTGCGAGTGAGCAAGAAAAAGCAGATCTAGAAAGTGCCTTGCAAGCTGAATCGATCCACACTTATCAAAAGATTTACTCAAAATCCATTGAAAAAGATTTCAAAGGAAAAGCAGGACTTCAAACCATCACCATGATGGTCACAAACAGAGAAGACTTCAAACCCTTTATCGCATTAGAGGAAAATGGGCAAGAGGTGCAGGTCACTGATGGAGCAGTCGTGAGTCAAAAATTAGCCCAACTAGCAGGTGTTACGGTTGGGGATGAGCTGGAGCTTGATGGGAAGGAAATCAAGGTCGTGGCTATTTCTGAAAACTATGTTGGACACTTTGTTTATCTCAACCGAGCGACTTATGAACAAGTCTACGGCATCAGTCCAAAAGACAATACCTACCTAGTAAAATTAAAAGAGCCAACACCCTCCAATACGGAGAAAGAAGCAGCTATCTTTATGGAAAAAGCAGCTGTTTCTGGGGTGGTTCAAAATGCAACCGCCATCCATCTCTTTGAATCCGTGGCCAATTCTCTCAATAAAACCATGGCAATCCTTGTCCTTGTTTCCGTCTTGCTAGCCATTGTCATTCTCTACAATCTCACTAATATCAATGTCGCGGAGCGTATCCGTGAACTTTCGACTATCAAGGTTCTCGGTTTCCATAATAAAGAAGTAACCCTCTATATCTACCGTGAGACCATGGTGCTGTCCCTTGTGGGGATTGCTCTTGGTTTGGTAGCTGGCTACTATTTACATCAATTTTTGATTCAAATGATTTCACCTGCCACCATACTTTTTTATCCACGAGTCAGCTGGGAAGTCTATGCTCTTCCAATCGTCGCGGTGACTCTAATCTTAGCCTTACTGGGCCTCTTTGTCAATCACCACTTGAGAAAAGTGGATATGCTCGAAGCCCTGAAATCAGTGGAGTAATTCAAGGTTTTAAACAGTAAATCAGTTGACAAAGTCTCTGCTTCTTGGTAGAATAGGAAATGTCGTAAAGACAAATAACTTCTTCTTGGTTGCAGGCATGCCAACCTGTCACTCGGATGAAGCCAAATAAAAAGGAGAAACATCATGGCAATCTCAAAAGAGAAAAAAAATGAAATCATCGCACAATATGCACGTCACGAAGGTGATACAGGTTCAGTAGAGGTTCAAGTTGCTGTCCTTACTTGGGAAATCAACCACCTTAACGAACACATCAAACAACACAAAAAAGACCACGCTACTTACCGTGGATTGATGAAGAAAATCGGTCGCCGTCGTAACTTGCTTGCATACTTGCGTAAAAACGACGTTAACCGTTACCGTGAGTTGATCAACTCTCTAGGACTTCGTCGTTAATCATGATGCTAAGGGCGCCAAAAATCCGTATGAAAATAGGGAAAGGACACAGTGTTCGATGAATACAAGGAGTTTCATCTTTTTCACTAGGATTTTAGCCCGAGCTCAAATCAGCTCTCTGACTTCAGAGGGCTTTTTATATTGTCGTCTTATCTCAATATACTCAAGTATGATCTTCAGTTATGGTTCCCAGCACTGTAAGGTATAATAAACCAGATTTTCTCCCTTCGGGGAGATTTTATCTTTTTTGCCAAGTGTTAGGCCGTGTTCAATTAAGCATATCTTGATAATGAAGCTACTCCATTTGGTAGCTTTTTCGCTATGAGATTATTCTATTATCTAAATATAGTATAAATTAGGGCTTGTATTCAAAACATGGTATAATAGGTCTATATAGCTAAATGAAGTAAACCTATCACTAGGGATTTAGAAAAAGGATAAAACAGTCATGTCAACAGTAAAAAGTGATCTAAATATTGCTCAAATGTATGCGAGTCAGCTGAAAAATGCTTGTCAATCTTTAACAGCTATCGCTGTGGCTAGTCAAGATGACCTCACAACCCTTCGAGGGAATAACAAGGCCCATCAATGTCTGACAAAGTCTCAAAATCTAGCTAGTCAGGTTTCGGCTGCTGTTACCCTGACTTCAGAACGACTGCACTCTGTAGCAAGTGATTTTGAGGCCCTAGATGAAGCGGGTGCCAATAGTTTTAGGAGTAATGTATGAACAAGTTGGATGAGTTGAAGAAAAGAGAGCGAGAACTCTTGTACCAGCTAGAAGACAATGGAAAAGAGAAGTATCGCACCAAAGAACTGATAGAAATCTTTGAAGGCTATGATAGAGCTAGTCACCGTTATCAAAATGATTTGTGGGAGGCGACCTATCAGAGCCAATATGCAGGACAGTTGGAAGAAACGCTCCTGCAAAGAAACCAACTTAAAAACCAAATCCTTGAGGGCCTCAGCTACCACATGGATGATTTGAAAAAAGAAAAGTTCCGGTTAGAGGGAGACTTGGATGAGGTCTACTATGAAAGACGCAAGGAACTAGAAAGAGAGGAGGAGAAACGACATGGGCATTGATATGTACTTGGAACAATCACAACTACAAAGTTCGAGTGTAGCGACCATGTGCCAATCTCAGGTGGAGGCTTATCAGGACTTGCAATCAGCCATTCAAAAATTTTCAGGGGATACGGAGAGTCTAAAGGGTAATGCTTATGATTCGGCTAGAAGTTTTTTTGCAAGTGTCTTATTGCCCTTGAGTAAAGGGGGACAACTCTATGCAGAAACCTTCTCTCAGGCTATCAAGAAATTACCAGAAGACTACCAAACGATGGTCGACAGCAAGAGTTGGCGCGAGGATGATCTGCTTGATAAGATCCGCCAGGAAGAGCAAATGATTGCCTATCTAGATGAAGTCAACCAATCCCTTTCTAGCTTGACCATGGATAGTGAAGAAAAGGGGAGATTGAGACGCAGTAATGCTGAACTCATGCGAGGACACCATGCCAATAAACGCGTCTATGAAACGATTTTGAGAGACCTGCGCGCCTATGATAGCTACTCAGGTGGACTTTTTGATGAACTTGACAATATCGATGTGCAACTGAGTCGCGGACTGGCTCAGATCGAAACGAGTTGGGATGCAAAGACAGGGGTCTTTAAAGTCCCATCTGACCTGACTTGGGCCAACTACCTGTCTGCCTATTCTGATACAACGGATATGAAACTCAGCCGTCAAGAGAAGGCCTTTGTTCAGACCATGATGGCAGAATACGGCTTTGATGCCGAGACAGCCCAACAACTCTTGACCATCAAGCAAGGGATAGACAAGAAGTTCCCGAACTCTAGTCAAGAGTTCCGTGATTATATCTTTTTGCGAGTCGTCGGTGCGGCCAACTATGATGACTTTAAGTGGAACGAAACGGCAGGTGGATTGTGGCAATATTTTTATTACGAATTTGTGAGTGATCCGAATACAGGCCAAAAATTGAGAACTTTGAAACCAGTTCTTGAAATCTTTCAAGAACTGGGGTTGAAAGAAGAAAAGGCCAAAGAACTGTATTATAATCTTAGACTGCAACACGAGATGGCGGGTGGGGAATCTGATAACATAGAAAAAATTAAGGATGATGATCAAAAAAATGGAACTAACCATTATGATTCCTATAAAAGTACTTATGAAGGGATTTATGGTGATAAGGGTAACTTTGACCAATTTTGGGACAGCAAACTAAAGTCATACTCTAACAATGGAGCGGGCCATGCAGACTTTACCCACCAGTCCATTACTATGGCGACTCATCTTAATCCTAACCAAGCTCAGTTAGCCGATATCTATGGTGGTAGAGAGCGTGTCAAGGATCTTTCGGGATGGGAGGGAGACACGACCTTTAACGCGAATGATATGAAGCCAAGCATCGGCGAAGATGACTACAAGGCAGACCTAGACTCGGTCAACCTTATCGGTCGGATGCAGAAGGGGCAATCCTATGACCAAGCTATATCTTCTTACTATGCTGATCTTCAAAAAGACTCCTCTCAGAGAGAAAGAGAATTCCTAAAAAATAAGGATTGGGATACAGTCAGAGATACTATTTATGATAGTTTGCGACCAACGGATATTAAGCTAGATGGGGAGGATGCTCTTAAAGCGTATATTGAAAGAAAATATCCAGGAGTGTTCAAGTTTTTAAACCGCTTGGAAGCCGTGGCGGACTAGGAGGAAGTCTATGAAGAAAATACTAGGTGTTTTAACAATAATTGTATTACTTGTATCAGTTTGTTTTTACTTTTTTCCTAAACAACCTAAAAATATTTTTGATGAAATTTACCAAGAAACGGAGAAAACCTATCGGTCAAATAATATTTTAAGAAACATAGATGGGTTTAAAATCAGACCCGATTGGCCTAACGATGGAGAATATTTTGCATACACCCCTTCAGGGAAGTATCAAACTTATCCTGAAGGTTATAAAGACATAAGTATTAGCTTTAATTTTGGAGAAGGTATTAAAGGGATGACGATACGTTTTGAAAAAAGGATTAATTCGGATATTACCCTATGGTATTCAGCACACTATAATATGCAAAAGAAAGTGCTCAAAAAAGGGCTTGCGATTTTTGAAGAGCCAAGGCAACCAGGTCAATATCTTAATGATGAAGAAAAAGTAAGAAACTATTTAAAAAAATATAACATAACCAAAGAAGAATTAGAGAAGGACTACGACGAAATCGTCAATCAAAAAGTTTTAAAAGATTGGTGTACCATTTATGACAGTAAGTACTCGCCAAGCAACTATGGTGAGGTGAAGGTTGAAACCCAGTGGGAGAATTGGTGATAGGCCACGCAGACTTTACCCACCAGTCCATCACTATGGCCACTCATCTTAATCCTAATCAAGTTCAGTTAGCCGATCTCTATTTCGGTAGAGAGCATGTTAAGGACTTATCAGGCTGGGAGGGAGACACGACCTTTAATGCAAACGATATGAAGCCAAGTATTGGTGAAGATGACTACAAGGCAGACCTAGACTCAGTCAATCTTATTGGTCGCATGCAAAAGGGGCAATCCTATGACCAAGCTATATCATCTTACTATGCTGACCTTCAAAAGGATTCTTCTCTGAGAGAAAGAGAATTCTTGAAAAATAAAGATTGGAAACAGGTCAAAGGTACAATCTACGCAGGGGTAGCGCCTGCGGATATACTGAGAAAGGGTGAGGCATCTATTAAAGAATATATTGAGAAAAAATATCCAGATGTATCTACATTTTTAAATCGTTTAGAGGCTGTGGCGGACTAGGAGGAAAGTTATGAAGAAACTACTTGGTATAATAGCGTTAATGTCGTTAATCATATTCATCTGTTTTTATTTTTTTCCTAAACAACCTAAAAACATTTTTGATGAGATCTACCAGGAGACAGAGAAAACCTATCGTACAAATAATATTTTAAGAAACATAGATGGGTTTAAAATCAGGGCCGGTTGGCCAAGTGATGACCCAAATATATCCTATACTCCTTTTGGAAAGTATAAAACTCTACCCAAAGGCTATAGTGATATAACCATTGACCTTAATTTTGGAAAAGGTATAAAGGGGGTGTCGATTCGTTTTGAAAGGAAGACTAATTCGAATATTACCCTATGGTATTCGGCACACTATAATACGCAAAAGAAAGTACTCAAAAAGAAACTTGCCATCATTGAAGAGCCAAGGAAACCAGGTCAATTTATTGATGATGAAGAAAAAGTAAGAGAATATTTAAGAAAAAATAATATTTCCAAAGAAGATTTAGAGAAGGACTACGACGAAATCGTCAACCAGAAAGTCTTGAAAGACTGGTGCTCAATTTATGACAGCAAGTACTCGCCAAGCAACTATGGCGATGTCAAGATTGAAACCCAGTGGGAGAATTGGTGACAACATGAAGAAAATCCTAGGCCTAGTAGCCTTATTCGTGATAATTATATCATCCTGTTTTTACTTTTTTGTGCGTCAACCTAAAAACATTTTTGATGAAGTCTACCAGGAGACAGAGAAAACATATCTTGGAAATAATATTTTTAACCAGTTGAAAGATGTTGAAGTACATAAGTATGAAATATATGATAAAGATATGCAGGGAACAGGAAAGTATACTCCCAAGGTAATTTACATTGATAATTATCTTCCTGCTAATTATTCCGAGACTGAAATAGAGTTTAATTTCGATAGTATAAATAAAGGAATGTTTATTTGGTTTGAATGGAAAGTAAATTCAAAGTTTTCTTTGTGGTATTTAAGTTTTTACAATATTAAGAGTAAGACTCTAGAGAAAGAACTTGCAATTTTAGAGGAGCCAAGAAAGGCTGGAGAGTATCTTAAAGATGAAGAAAAAGTAAGAGAATATTTAAAAAGATATAACATATCCAAAGAAGATTTAGACAAACATTACGACGAAATCGTCAACCAGAAAGTCTTGAAAGACTGGTGTTCGATTTATGACAGCAAGTATTCACCAAGCAACTATGGCGATGTCAAGGTTGAAACCCAGTGGGAGAATTGGTGATATAAAGATTCTCGCTGATTATATAAACAGGTGGCTCTCTGACTTCAGAGGGCTTTTTCTATATATGTTTCTGTCCTTGTTCATCTAATAGAAATATGGTATACTTTTTATGAGAATTTTCTAAATTTTTAAGATTCTATCAAAGGAGGTTTGCATGCTTTCCAAATTTTCTGGAAGCCGACGGGACCTGCAATTTGTGTTACTTTTAGGTGTTTTGTTAGCTGTTTTAGGGATTTCGCTCTTTCTAGCTGTTTCTATGGGGTCTGTTGCGATTGATCTAGGAGATACCTATCGGATCATTTTGAGCAGATTGGGATTTCCTCTTGAGATAGGAGAGGTTTCTAAGTCAACTCTTGCCATTGTATGGAATATGAGGTTCCCCCGAGTATTGTTAGGCCTGATAGTAGGGGCTGGTCTTTCCATGTGTGGTAGCGTGATGCAGTCCACGGTAAACAACCCTATCGCTGAGCCCTATGTCTTAGGCATCTCTGCGGGTGCAACTCTAGGGGCAACTTTGAGCATCATTCTTGGTTTAAAATTGGTGATTAGCCTTGGAGCTTTCCTTGGAGCTATTTTGGCAACAATCGCTGTCCTCATCATTGCCTCTATGCAGGGAAGGATGACGACTTCTAGTCTGATCTTATCAGGAACGGTGGTCAATGCTCTCTTTCTGGCATTTTCCAACTTTATTATCTCAGTCGGCGCTAATGCGGACAGTGTGATGACCATTAAGTTTTGGACCATGGGCTCGCTTGCCGGGACTACCTGGTCTGACTTAGTCCTGCCAACTATAGTAGTAGGAATGGCCTTTCTATTTTTCTCTACTCAGTATCGTGTTTTCAATGCAATGATGATGGGAGATGAGGCTGCTTTAACGTTGGGGATTCCCTTAAGCTTCTATTGGTATCTTTATGTGACCATGGTGGCTGTGCTGACAGCAGTCTTAGTGGCAACCTGTGGGATTATTGGATTTGTTGGTCTCATTACTCCTCACTTAGCTCGAGGCTTAGTAGGAACGAATTACAGGAGGCTTTTTCCTATTGCGACCTTACTGGGGGCCCTCTTTGTTGTCTGGGCAGATGTACTTTCTCGTGTCATCATTCCAAATGCTGAGATGCCTATTGGTATTTTCACAGCCTTGGTAGGTGCTCCCTTCTTTATCTACATTGTTGGAGGTAGGCGAAGGGAGGTGAGGGTCTGATATGGACTTGATTTGTCAGGATGTCCACTTTGGACTAGGAGAGAAAAAAATCTTAAAAGGAGTTTCTCTTAAGGTTGAGGGGCATCAATTTCACACGATACTAGGGCCAAATGGAAGTGGGAAAACCAGTCTGCTTAAACTCCTCTATCGTCAGGAAAAGGCGGACAAAGGCTTGATAAGCTTAGATGGAAAGCCACTGGAGCATTGGTCACTCAAAGAAACAGCCAAGCAAATGGCAGTTGTCACCCAGTTTAATCAATTGCAGTTTGATTGTACAGTTGAGGAAATCGTCTTGCTGGGAAGAACTCCACACCTCTCTTTTTTACAGAAGGAAAAGGAAAGGGATTATGCCCTCGTTCAAGATGCTCTCGTCAAGGTGGATATGCTTGAGAAGAAAACTCGTCTCTATTCGTCCCTGTCAGGTGGGGAAAAACAGCGAGTCTTGTTGGCACGCGCCTTGGCGCAAGAACCGTCTCTCTTGCTCCTAGACGAACCAACCAATCACCTGGATATCAAGTACCAGTTAGACTTGTTGGCCATTGTGAAGAATCTCAAGGTCAATGTTTTAGCTGTCCTACATGATATTCAACTTGCTTGTCGCTATTCGGATTATCTCTATCTGATGAAAGAGGGGGAAATCCTTTACCAAGGGACTCCAAAGGAGACCATCACCCCTGAGTCATTGCAAACTGTATACGGAGTTCAAAGTCAGGTGACTTGGACCGAGGATCAGCAAGCCATGATTCACTATTTATAAGAATGAAAAGGAAAACAAGATGAAAAAAACACTAAGCATTTTACTCGTAACAGTAGCTACCTTAACCATGGCAGCTTGTGGCAACACTACTACAGAAAAAGCTACCACGCAGTCTAGCACAGAAACAAGTCAAAAGGCCAGCACAGAGACGACTTATCCGTTAACGGTTAAAACCTATGATGTTAAGGGAAATGAAGTCGAACAAGTCTTTGACAAGACACCTGAAAAAGTTATCGCCAACAATCTTTCAACAACTGAAATCTTATTGGAGTTAGGCTTGAAGGATAAAATTGCTGGCATGCTCAACCCTGACAATGCTGTAACAGACAAATACAAGGATGCGATCGCGACCATTCCTCAAATTGGGGATAAAAAAACAGTCTCTCAAGAGACAGTCCTTTCTTATGAACCAGATGCTGTGATGGGTCGAAACATGATGTTTTCTGAAAAATCCTTGGGAACAGTTAGCGCTTGGAATGAAAACAAAATCCCAGTCTATACGCAAAAAGCTTCTCTCTCAACGATTCAGCAAGATTTGGGAAATATCGTAGAAGATGTCAAAAATCTTGGAATGATTTTCAATGTTCAGGATAAGGCCAATGAATACGCAGCCCAATTACAAGCTAAAATTGACGCTGTTAAGAAAGCAAATCCAGCAAGTCAAGGTGAAAAGAAAAAGGCTTTGATTATGGTTGCTTATAATGACGAAACCTTTGGTGCTTACAAGTCTGCTTTGCAAGAAAGCTTGTTGAATCAACTTGGTTATACAAATGTTGCAACGGGAACATCAGGCTTGACCTTGGAAAATCTCGTGTCAATGGATCCTGAGTTGATTATCTATGTAACCAGCGACCGCAATAAAAAATTGGATGCCAACGCAGTAGAGTTGATGAAGGCAAATGAAGTTTTAGAAAATGTTCCTGCAATTAAGAATCAAAAAATCATGACCATTTCTTACGATGAGTTGATGGACTATGGTCCAGCAGTGATTGATTCCCTTGAGAAAATCAATGACTTTATCAATAAATAATGAGTTTGGTTGGGAGGGAATCCAAGTTAGGGTCAGTCTTCCTTCGACCTATGACTCTAATCAAACCTATCCGGCTATTCTCTTGAATGATGGAAACTTGGATTTTCTATCTTCCCTTTCAGAATCTGTGATTTTAGTGGGCTTGACCTCTAAAAATCGCCTAGACGACTACACTCCATGGAAGGCATCTGCTCTGAGAGATGGAGCTCAAGATTTTGGCGGTCAGGCAAATGCCTATCATGGTCATTTATTTGGAGGTCTTTTAGATAAGTTGCAGTCGCTTTATCGTCTGGACAAAAATCGCCTTGCCTATGGAGGGTACTCACTAGGTGGTTTGACAGCAGTATACAGTCTTTTCCATTTTGACAAGCTCTCCTGTATCTTCTCTATCTGCGGTTCCTTTTGGTATCCTGATTTTACGACTTATTGCAGGGATAAAAAGGTGAAAAATTTGGACTGTTTGCTGTATTTACAGAATGGTCAAACAGAAGGAGCACATCATACCAATCTCTTGGCTCAAGCACCAGCCTATGCTGAGCAGATCCATACCAGTCTTCAGAAGCGCTATCCGACTGGTCAGTTTGTCTTTGATCCTTATGGGCATCATGAGCAAGTGGCTGAGCGATTTCTAGCCTTTTCCAACTGGTTGGCAAAGAAATGGAAAATTGAATAAAAGAAATATCCCTTGGCAAAAGCCAAGGGATAATTGTATTTTTTAACCAAGAGCTTCTCTCTTCTTATCTGGATTCCAGATAAAGCTTGCGACGAAAGTAAAGATAATCGTTAGGATACCAACAATCACAGCAAGAATGAGGGCAGGGATGCGGACAAACCACCAGAGTGGGTTTGGTTTTTTATCATTGTGCCATTGCTTGGTTTCCTCGTCCAAACGTTGGAATTCTGCTTGGATACGGTCTGCAACCATTTCAATCCCTTCATCATTCATTTTCTTGATGTCTGAGATATCGATAGGGTTTCCAAAGTTCATATCCACACGTTCACGGCTTATCAAGCCTTTCAAGGTCATGGGACCGGTGTAGGTAACAGGCATGATACGGACCTTAGCCATTTTAGCAATCAAGGCAACTCCACCCTTGACATCGTTTGAGTGACGGCTCCCACTTGGAAACATGATGAGAGAGCGGTCGCTTTTTTTGAGGACATTGATAGGGTATTTGATGGCAGAGGCACTAGGTTTTTCCCGGTCTATAGGAAAGGCGCCACACATACGGATCCACCAGCCAAAGATACGGTTGTTAAATAGCTCTTTTTTGGCCATAAAGATGAATTGTTTTGGTTTGGTCGCAAAAGCCATGTAAACTGGATCCCACCAAGTCCGATGAGGTGCTACTAGGATATAGTTTTCATCTTTACTAGGGATTTTATCAGTATTGTGGTAGTGGGCATTGCCATTGATGGACCACAAGATCAGCATGACTAGTCCACGCAAATAAGTATAGAACATGAGAACTCCTTCGATTGTGTTGCTTTTATTATTATACCTTATCAAAAGACTACTGGCAAACTTTTTCAGTTATCAACCAACAGTTTTTGGATGAGATTAGAATTCTTCTAGAAAAAATGATATGATAGAATTCATGGATAAAAATAAGATTATGGGATTAACCCAAAGAGAAGTCAAGGAAAGACAGGCTCAAGGTTTGGTCAATGACTTTACCGCTTCGGCCAGTACCAGTACTTGGCAAATCATCAAACGAAATGTCTTTACCCTTTTTAATGCTTTGAACTTTGCCATTGCTTTGGCCCTTGCCTTCGTGCAGGCTTGGAGCAATCTGGTCTTCTTTGCTGTTATCTGCTTTAACGCTTTTTCTGGGATTGTGACTGAGCTGCGAGCAAAACACATGGTGGACAAGCTCAATCTCATGACTAAGGAAAAGGTCAAAACTATTCGTGATGGCCAAGAAGTGGCTCTGAATCCTGAAGAATTGGTGCTAGGAGACGTCATTCGTTTGTCTGCTGGGGAGCAGATTCCTAGTGATGCTCTGGTTCTGGAAGGCTTCGCAGAAGTCAATGAAGCCATGTTAACGGGGGAGAGTGATTTGGTGCAAAAGGAAGTGGATGCCTTGCTCTTGTCAGGGAGTTTCCTAGCCAGTGGCGCAGTTTTGGCTCAAGTCCACCATGTCGGAGCAGACAACTATGCTTCCAAACTCATGCTGGAAGCTAAGACAGTGAAACCCATCAACTCCCGTATCATGAAATCGCTGGACAAACTAGCTGGTTTTACTGGGAAGATTATCATTCCCTTTGGTTTAGCTCTCTTGTTAGAAGCCTTGATGTTAAAAGGTTTGCCCCTCAAGTCATCCGTTGTAAATTCATCGACAGCCCTTTTGGGAATGTTGCCCAAGGGAATCGCCCTTTTGACTATTACTTCGCTCTTGACTGCGGTGATCAAGCTGGGCTTGAAAAAAGTCTTGGTGCAGGAGATGTACTCTGTCGAGACCTTGGCTCGCGTGGATATGCTCTGTCTGGACAAAACGGGCACCATCACCCAAGGAAAGATGCAGGTGGAGGCGGTTCTTCCTCTGACGGAAACGTATGGTGATGAGGCTATTACTAACATTCTGACCAGCTACATAGCTCATAGTGAGGATAAAAATCCAACAGCCCAAGCCATTCGACAGCGTTTCCAAGGTCAGGTTTCCTATCCTATGCTTTCGAATCTTCCTTTCTCAAGCGACCGTAAGTGGGGAGCTATGGAGTTAGAAGGTCTGGGGACGGTTTTCTTAGGAGCGCCTGAAATGTTGTTGGACTCTGAAGTCCCAGAAGCCAGAGAGGCCTTGGAGAGAGGGTCACGTGTCTTGGTCTTAGCCCTTAGTCAGGAAAAACTAGACCATCACAAACCACAGAAACCATCTGATATTCAGGCTCTGGCCTTGCTGGAGATTTTGGACCCCATTCGAGAAGGAGCAGCTGAGACACTAGACTATCTCCGTTCTCAGGAAGTGGGCCTCAAGATTATCTCTGGCGACAATCCAGTCACTGTATCCAGCATTGCCCAGAAGGCTGGCTTTGCAGACTATCAAAGCTATGTAGACTGTTCAAAAATCACGGATGAGGAATTGATTGCCATGGCTGAAGAAACAGCTATTTTCGGACGTGTTTCCCCTCATCAAAAGAAACTCATCATCCAAACGCTGAAAAAAGCGGGTCATACAACGGCTATGACAGGGGACGGAGTCAATGATATCCTGGCCCTTCGTGAGGCGGATTGTTCTATCGTGATGGCTGAGGGAGATCCTGCGACTCGTCAGATTGCCAATTTGGTTCTCTTGAACTCAGACTTTAATGATGTTCCTGAGATTCTCTTTGAAGGTCGTCGCGTAGTCAATAACATCGCCCATATCGCACCGATTTTCTTGATTAAGACCATTTATTCCTTTTTGCTTGCGGTGATTTGTATTGCTAGTGTTTTACTAGGGCGGTCTGAGTGGATCTTGATTTTCCCTTTCATTCCGATTCAGATTACCATGATCGACCAGTTTGTGGAAGGGTTCCCACCATTCGTTCTGACTTTTGAGCGAAATATCAAACCTGTTGAACCATACTTCCTCAGAAGATCCATGCTTCGTGCCCTACCAAGCGCTCTCATGGTCGTATTTAGTGTCCTTTTTGTGAAAATATTTGGGACAAGTCAAGGTTGGTCTGAGTTAGAAATGTCAACTCTCCTCTATTATCTCCTTGGGTCTATCGGTTTCTTATCCGTATTTAGAGCTTGCATGCCATTCACCCTCTGGCGAGTCCTTTTGATTGTCTGGTCAGTGGGAGGCTTCCTAGCCACAGCTCTCTTCCCAAGGATTCAAAAACTACTTGAAATATCAACCTTAACTGGACAAACGCTGCCTGTTTATGGGACAATGATGCTGATTTTTACAGTGATTTTCATTTTGACCAGTCGTTACCAAGCGAAAAAATAAAGAAAGACTGCAATCTGTGGATTGCGGTCTTTTTAGGTGCAAGATTGCTAGCTGAAATGTGGTATAATAAGAGGCAATAGAGTTTTGGAAAGTGAGAGAAGATGATTTCAAAGAGATTAGAATTGGTTGCTTCCTTTGTGCCACAGGGGGCCATTTTACTAGATGTGGGGAGTGATCATGCTTATCTGCCCATCGAGTTAGTTGAGAGAGGCCAAATCAAAAGCGCTATTGCAGGGGAAGTGGTGGAAGGTCCTTACCAGTCTGCGGTTAAAAATGTTGAGGCTCACGGTCTAAAGGAGAAAATCCAAGTTCGTTTAGCCAATGGCCTAGCAGCCTTTGAAGAGGCTGACCAAGTATCGGTTATCACCATTGCTGGTATGGGAGGCCGTTTGATTGCTACCATATTAGAAGAAGGTTTGGACAAGTTGGCTAGTGTCCAACGATTAATCCTCCAACCCAATAATCGTGAAGACGACTTGCGTATCTGGTTGCAAGACCACGGTTTTCAGATCGTAGCAGAAAGCATCCTAGAAGAAGCTGGAAAGTTTTACGAGATTTTGGTGGTGGAAGCAGGACAAATGAAGCTATCAGCCAGTGATGTCCGCTTTGGACCTATCTTGTCCAAAGAAGTCAGTCCAGTATTTGTCCAAAAATGGCAAAAAGAAGCTGCTAAGTTAGAATTTGCCCTTAACCAAATTCCAGAAAAAAATCTGGGGGAACGTCAAGTTCTAGTAGATAAAATTCAAGCCATCAAGGAGGTGCTCCATGCTAGCAAGTGAAGTGATTAGCGTATATGAAGCCTTTTGCCCTCAGGAATTTTCTATGGAGGGAGACAGTCGTGGCCTGCAAATCGGTACTTTGGACAAGGATATTCAAAGAGTCATGGTTGCCCTCGATATTCGTGAAGAGACGGTGGTAGAGGCCATTGAAAAGGGGGTGGATTTGATTATCGTCAAGCACGCGCCGATTTTTCGTCCTATCAAGGATTTGGTAGCTAGTCGTCCTCAAAATCAGATTTACATTGATTTGATTAAGCATGATATCGCAGTTTATGTCAGTCATACCAATATTGATATTGTTGAGAACGGGCTAAATGATTGGTTCTGCCAGATGCTAGGCATTGAGGAAACGACTTATCTGCAGGAAACAGGTCCAGAACGTGGGATTGGTCGTATTGGGAATATTCCGACTCAGACCTTTGGGGAATTGGCCCAGCATGTCAAGCAAGTCTTTGGTCTAGATAGCCTTCGAATGGTGCATTATCAAGAGAGTGATTTGCAGAAGCCTATTTCAAGAGTGGCCATCTGTGGTGGCAGTGGGCAGTCTTTCTACTCTGATGCTTTGGCAAAAGGGGCAGATGTCTATATCACTGGGGATATTTACTACCACACTGCTCAGGATATGCTGTCGGATGGCTTGCTGGCACTGGATCCTGGACATTATATCGAAGTGCTTTTTGTGGAAAAAATCGCATCACTCCTTACTCAATGGAAGGAAGAGAAAGGCTGGGGCATTGATATTGTGCCTAGTCAGGCATCAACTAATCCCTTCCACCATATCTAGTTAGAAGGTGAAGACAATGAAAAAAGTTGCCATTATCGGAGCAGGGATTGTGGGGGCAACAGCTGCCTACTACCTCGCGAAAGAAAGCGACCTAGAGATAACTGTTTTTGACCATGGTCAAGGTCAGGCAACCAAGGCAGCAGCGGGAATTATCAGTCCTTGGTTTTCAAAACGCCGCAATAAAGCCTGGTATAAGATGGCGCGCTTGGGAGCTGGCTTTTATGTGGATTTGTTGGCTGATTTAGAAAAGTCTGGTCAGGAAATCGACTTTTACCAGCGTTCGGGAGTTGTTCTCTTGAAAAAGGATGAATCCAAGTTGGAAGAACTCTATGAACTAGCTTTGAAACGCAGGGAAGAATCTCCTTTAATAGGCCAGTTAGCCATTCTATCTCAAGCGTCTGCAAATGAATTATTCCCTAGCTTGCAGGGATTTGACCATCTGCTCTATGCTTCTGGTGGAGCGAGAGTAGATGGTCAACTCTTGGTGACTCGTCTGTTAGAAGCCAGTCAAGTCAAGCTGGTCAAAGAAAAAGTGAGTCTGACACCTTTAGAATCCGGCTATCAGATTGGCCAAGAGGTGTTTGATCAGGTTATTTTGGCAACGGGAGCTTGGTTGGGGGACATTTTGGAACCTTTAGGATATGAGGTAGATGTTCGTCCCCAAAAGGGGCAACTCCGAGATTATCAACTTACCCAAGATATGGAAGCTTACCCTGTTGTAATGCCAGAAGGGGAGTGGGATTTGATACCTTTTGCAAGTGGGAAACTGTCCTTGGGCGCTACCCATGAAAATGACATGGGATTTGATTTGACGGTAGATGAAGCCTTACTCCAACAAATGGAGGAAGCAGCCTTGCCTCACTATCCAGCCTTAGCTAAAGCGACTTCAAGAGCTGAACGTGTGGGAATCCGCGCCTATACTCGTGATTTCTCACCTTTCTTTGGACAGGTACCTGGTTTAGCAGGTGTCTATGCGGCTAGTGGACTAGGTTCATCGGGCCTCACAACGGGTCCTATCATTGGTTACCATCTAGCCCAGCTGGTCCAAGACAAGGAGTTGACCTTGGATCCAGTAAACTATCCAATTGCAAACTATGTCAAACGAGTAAAAAGCGAATAAGATTTTACTGAAAATTTAGCAGGTAGTTTAGGATGGCAAATGACATTCCCTATCAAAAATGGTAAAATAAGAAAAAATAATCCGAGAATCGAGGAAAAAAGATGCAAGAAAAGATTTTGGTAACTGGTGGTGCCGGTTTTATTGGAACCCACACTGTTATTGAGTTGATCCAAGCAGGTCATCAGGTTGTTGTGGTGGATAATCTTGTCAACAGCAACCGAAAAAGTATAGAAGTTGTTGAAAGAATCACAGGAGTTGAAATTCCGTTTTATGAAGCGGATATCCGTGATACAGATACTCTCAGAGATGTTTTCAAGCAGGAAGAGCCGACTGGTGTGATTCACTTTGCTGGCTTGAAGGCTGTCGGTGAATCAACACGTATCCCTCTTGCCTACTATGACAACAATATCGCTGGAACTGTCAGTCTGTTGAAAGCTATGGAAGAAAATAACTGTAAGAACATCATCTTCAGTTCTTCTGCGACAGTTTACGGAGATCCTCATACAGTTCCAATCTTAGAAGATTTCCCGCTTTCAGTGACCAATCCGTACGGTCGTACTAAGCTCATGTTAGAGGAAATTTTGACGGATATCTACAAAGCAGACTCAGACTGGAATGTGGTCTTGCTTCGTTACTTTAATCCAATCGGAGCACATGAGAGCGGTGACTTGGGAGAAAATCCTAATGGAATTCCAAACAATCTCTTGCCTTATGTTTCACAAGTAGCAGTTGGCAAACTAGAACAAGTACAAGTTTTTGGAGATGATTACGATACGGAAGATGGAACCGGTGTTCGTGACTATATCCATGTCGTAGATCTAGCCAAAGGTCATGTTGCAGCTCTGAAAAAACTCCAAAAAGGTTCAGGTCTAAACATTTATAACCTTGGAACAGGTAAAGGTTACTCAGTTCTTGAAATTATCCAAAACATGGAAAAAGCGGTGGGACGTCCTATTCCTTACCGCATCGTAGAACGCCGCCCAGGTGATATCGCTGCCTGCTACTCAGACCCAGCAAAAGCCAAAGCAGAACTTGGCTGGGAAGCAGAACTAGACATCACCCAAATGTGTGAAGATGCATGGCGTTGGCAAAGCAAGCATCCAAATGGATTTGAAGACTAAGATGATGATTTCAATCATTGTCCCATGTCTAAACGAAGAGGAAGTACTTCCTCTTTTTTATCAGTCTGTGGAAGCACTGCTTCCAGAATTAGGAGCAGAGATCGAGTATGTCTTTGTAGATGATGGCTCAAGCGATGGAACCTTGGAGCTTTTGAAGGCCTATCGGGAGCAAAATCCTGCGGTACATTATATTTCTTTCTCACGAAATTTTGGGAAAGAGGCAGCCTTATACGCAGGCTTGCAGCATGCAACTGGAGACTTGGTGGTCGTGATGGATGCAGACCTTCAGGATCCTCCTAGTATGTTGCTCGAGATGAAAGCCTTACTAGACCAGAATGTAGACTTGGACTGTGTTGGGACACGGAGAATCAGTCGGGAGGGAGAGCCTTTCTTTCGCAGTTTCTGCGCTGACCTCTTTTATCGCCTCATGCAAAAAATCAGCCCAGTAGCCCTGCCATCAGGTGTCCGTGATTTTCGCATGATGAGAAGGTCTGTGGTAGATGCTATTTTAACCCTGACCGAGTCCAATCGTTTTTCTAAGGGACTCTTTGCCTGGGTCGGTTTTCGAACATACTACCTAGACTATCCAAATGTCGAAAGAAAGGCTGGCAAGACCAGTTGGAGTTTTAGACAGCTTTTTTTCTACTCGATTGAAGGAATTCTTAACTTTTCAGATTTTCCCTTGAGTATAGCCTTTGTAGCAGGACTTCTATCTTGTTTTATTTCTTTTATGATGACTGTTTTTGTAGTATTTCGGACTCTTATCTTGGGAAATCCGACATCTGGTTGGACCTCTTTGATGGCTGTCATTCTCTTTCTTGGAGGGATTCAACTCCTGACCATTGGGATTCTAGGCAAGTATATCAGTAAGATCTATATGGAAACCAAAAAAAGACCACTCTATCTCGTCAAAGAAAAAAGTGATCTTTCTGTTTTTGAAGGAAAAAATAACCGGAAAAGACTATAATTTTCCCTTGAAATATGCTAAACTAGTAGCTGTGGGAATAAGGTGAAAAAATCATCAACATTCATTCCCTGTACATTACGATGGATCTTTGAGAAGTGCACGTGTAGGACAATGTTTGATGGCCTCCAGAACATCGCTGGTCTCAGCGATTTCTCTTTGCAATTCAACTGGGTCATCGTAAAAGCGAACAATACCATTATCATGGTAATCAAAGAGTTCAGAATAGGTTTGGCAAAGCCCGCAGGCGATGCAACGTTCAGGTATAAGTGTGAGTTTCATATTTATATTGTAATAAGAAAATGAAAAAAATACAAGGAGTAAGGTATGGCAAAAGAACCGTGGCAAGAAGATATTTATGACAACAGAGAAGAAGAAACAAGATTAGAGCGTCGTCACCGTAAACAAAAAGGGACAGGTGTTGTTGCCAATCGTGTTTTAACGGTTCTAGCTAGCCTCTTTTTTGTGATCGTTGTAGCAATGGTTGTCGTATTGATTTACCTTTCTACTGGAGGAAGTAATCGTACCGCAGCCTTGAAGGATTTTTATGATTCTTCAGCTCCATCGTCAACCTCTAAAGTAGAAGAGTCTTCTTCCTCCACTAGTAAAACTCAAGAAACGAAAGAATCAACTCCTTCAGAAAGTAGTTCTGAAGAACACACAGATGGAGAAGGAACGCTTACTGTGCAACCTGGAGAAGGAGAAGCAGCTCTTGCTCAGCGTGCAGGGATTTCCATTGCCCAGCTGGAAGCTCTAAATCCTTCTCATATGTTATCGGGAACTTGGTTTGCCAACCCTGGTGATGTCATCAAGACTAGATAGGAGTCGGAAATGAAGACAATTCAAATTGCTATTGATGGTCCTGCTTCCAGTGGTAAGAGTACGGTTGCAAAGATTGTCGCCAAGGATTTTGGTTACACTTATCTCGATACGGGCGCTATGTACCGTGCTGCGACTTATATAGCGCTCAAGCACCAGTTGGATGCAGGAAATGTAGACCAACTTCTTGAGCTTATTAACCAACACCCTATTAGTTTTGGTCGCTCAGAAACAGGTGAGCAACTTGTTTTTGTAGGGGATGTTGATATTACTCATCCGATCCGTGAAAATGAAGTGACCAACAAGGTTTCAAGCATTGCTGCCATTCCTGAGGTGCGTGAGAAACTGGTTTCGCTCCAGCAAGAGATTGCTCAGCAAGGTGGTATTGTCATGGATGGGCGTGATATCGGGACAGTTGTATTACCACAAGCTGAACTCAAGATCTTCCTAGTAGCCTCTGTTGAAGAAAGAGCAGAGCGTCGCTACAAGGAAAATATTGCCAAAGGGATTGAGACTGACTTGGAAACTTTGAAAGAAGAGATTGCTGCGCGTGACTACAAGGATAGTCATCGTGAAACCTCACCTCTCAAACAGGCTGAGGATGCAGTTTACCTTGACACAACTGGACTAAGTATCCAAGAAGTGGTCGAAAAAATTGAATCTGAAGCAAAAAAATATATGTCCTAGGGACGAGAGGAGCAGGCTAAATGAAGTCTGCTCCTTTTCTCTCTTTTGTGCGCGTTTCAAAACAGTCTTTTTGGGAGAATTTTGATAAAATAGTAGTATCAATAAAAAGGACGGAAGCATGACAAAGAAAATCATAGCCATTTGGGCCCAAGATGAAAAAGGGGTGATTGGAAAGGAAAATCGTCTCCCATGGCATTTACCAGCAGAGTTGCAACATTTTAAGGAAACAACTTTAAATCATGCTATATTGATGGGACGAGTGACCTTTGATGGAATGGGACGTCGTCTGCTTCCAAAACGGCAAACCCTGATTTTAACGCGCAATAGCGAAGAAGTCATAGATGGGGCGCTCGTATTTCAAGATGTAGAGTCTGTTTTAGCGTGGTATCAGAGTCAGGAAAAAAATCTCTATATCATCGGCGGGAAACAGATTTTTCAGGCTTTTGAGCCTTATTTAGATGAAATCATCGTGACGCAGATTCATGCTCAGGTGGAGGGAGATACCTATTTCCCTGAGGAGTTTGAATTGTCTCGTTTTGAGACAGTCGCAAGCAAATCTTATACCCGAGATGAGAAAAACGACTATGATTTTACCATCGAATACCGAGAAAGAAAGGAAGTCTAATGGAGCGCAGTATATTTGGATTTTTTACAGCTTTTTTGTGTGTAATCTGTATTTTGACTGGAGCACAAGCTTTTCGTAAGAAGCGCTATGGACTATCTGCCTTACTCTGGTTGAATGCCTTTACTAATCTGGTAAATAGTGTTCACGCTTTTTATATGACCTTATTTTAGATAGAATGGAAGGAAATCATGCCTACAAATAGGAAAAATGATATGATGGTTTATTGCTCATTTTGTGGCAAAAGCCAAGAAGAAGTAAAGAAAATAATCGCTGGGAACAACGCCTTTATCTGTAATGAATGTGTGGAGTTGGCTCAGGAAATTATTCGGGAGGAGTTGGCTGAGGAAGTCTTGGCAGACTTGTCTGAAGTACCAAAACCAATCGAGCTCCTCAATATCTTGAACCATTATGTGATCGGTCAAGATCGTGCCAAACGTGCCTTGGCAGTAGCAGTTTACAACCACTACAAACGTATCAATTTCCATGATACGCGTGAAGAGTCAGAAGATGTGGATTTGCAGAAGTCAAACATCTTGATGATTGGCCCAACTGGTTCTGGGAAAACTTTCTTGGCCCAGACTTTGGCTAAGAGCTTGAACGTGCCTTTTGCTATTGCAGATGCGACAGCTCTGACTGAGGCTGGTTATGTGGGTGAGGACGTGGAAAATATTCTCCTCAAACTCTTGCAGGCTGCTGACTTTAACATCGAACGTGCAGAGCGTGGGATTATCTACGTGGATGAAATTGACAAGATTGCCAAGAAGAGCGAAAATGTTTCTATCACACGTGATGTTTCGGGTGAAGGAGTGCAACAAGCCCTTCTTAAGATCATCGAGGGAACTGTAGCTAGTGTACCGCCTCAAGGTGGACGCAAACATCCGCAACAAGAGATGATTCAGGTGGATACTAAAAATATCCTCTTTATCGTGGGTGGTGCTTTTGATGGCATCGAAGAAATCGTTAAACAACGTTTGGGTGAAAAAGTTATTGGTTTCGGCCAAAATAACAAGGCGATTGACGAAAACAGCTCATACATGCAAGAAATCATCGCAGAAGATATTCAAAAATTCGGTATTATTCCAGAGTTGATTGGACGCTTGCCTGTCTTTGCTGCTCTTGAGCAATTGACGGTCGATGACTTGGTTCGCATCTTGAAAGAGCCAAGAAATGCCTTGGTCAAACAATACCAAACCTTGCTTTCTTATGATGATGTTGAGTTGGAATTTGACGATGAAGCTCTTCAAGAAATCGCCAATAAGGCTATCGAACGCAAGACAGGGGCGCGTGGTCTTCGCTCGATTATCGAAGAAACCATGCTGGATGTCATGTTTGAAGTACCGAGTCAGGAAAATGTGAAACTGGTTCGCATCACGAAAGAAGCTGTCGATGGAACGGATAAACCAATCCTAGAAACAGCCTAGAGGTGATTATGGAAATCAATACACACAATGCTGAAATCTTGCTCAGTGCGGCAAACAAGTCCCACTATCCGCAGGATGACCTGCCAGAGATTGCCCTAGCAGGGCGTTCAAATGTTGGCAAGTCTAGCTTTATCAACACCATGCTGAACCGCAAGAATCTTGCTCGTACATCGGGGAAACCTGGAAAAACCCAGCTACTCAACTTCTTTAACATTGATGACAAGATGCGCTTTGTGGATGTACCAGGTTATGGTTATGCCCGCGTTTCAAAAAAGGAGCGTGAAAAGTGGGGGCGCATGATTGAGGAATACTTAACGACTCGTGAAAATCTCCGTGCCGTGGTCAGTCTGGTGGATCTCCGCCACGACCCGTCAGCAGATGATGTGCAGATGTACGAATTTCTCAAATATTATGAGATTCCGGTTATCATCGTTGCGACTAAGGCGGACAAGATTCCTCGTGGTAAATGGAACAAGCATGAATCCGCAATCAAAAAGAAATTAAACTTTGACCTAAGTGACGACTTCATCCTCTTTTCATCTGTCAGCAAGGCAGGGATGGATCAGGCTTGGGATGCAATATTAGAAAAATTATGAGGGAAAGAAATGGCAAAAACAATTCATACAGACAAAGCTCCAAAAGCTATAGGACCATATGTTCAAGGAAAAATCGTTGGCAATCTTTTATTTGCTAGTGGTCAAGTTCCCCTATCTCCTGAAACTGGAGAAATTGTAGGAGAAACGATCCAAGAACAGACAGAACAAGTCTTGAAAAATATCGGTGCTATTTTGGCTGAAGCTGGAACAGACTTTGACTATGTTGTCAAAACAACTTGCTTCTTGAGCGATATGAATGACTTTGTTCCTTTTAACGAGGTTTACCAGACTGCCTTTAAAGAGGAATTTCCAGCTCGTTCAGCTGTGGAAGTTGCACGTCTTCCTCGTGATGTAAAAGTCGAAATTGAAGTGATCGCAGAGATTGGATAAGCTAGTTGAAGTTTGGCTCTGCCAAACTTTTTTTGATATAAGGAGAGATAGATGACAAAAAAACAACTTCACCTGGTGATTGTAACAGGGATGAGTGGTGCAGGGAAAACGGTAGCCATTCAGTCCTTCGAAGATTTGGGATATTTCACCATTGACAATATGCCACCAGCCCTCTTGCCAAAGTTTTTGCAGTTGGTAGAGACCAAGGATGATGACCACAAACTGGCCTTGGTAGTCGATATGCGGAGCCGTTCCTTCTTTTCAGAGATTCAGGCTGTTTTGGATGAATTGGAAAACCAAGACGATTTGGACTTCAAAATCCTCTTTTTAGACGCAGCAGATAAGGAATTGGTGGCACGCTATAAGGAAACTAGAAGAAGTCACCCTCTAGCCGCAGATGGTCGAATTTTAGATGGCATCAAGCTGGAACGTGAACTCTTGGCACCTTTAAAAAATATGAGTCAAAATGTGGTGGATACGACAGAACTCACTCCGCGTGAACTGCGTAAAACCATTGCAGAGCAATTTTCAGACCAAGAGCAAGCCCAGTCTTTCCGTATCGAAGTCATGTCTTTTGGATTCAAGTATGGTATCCCTATTGATGCAGACTTGGTTTTTGATGTCCGTTTCTTGCCAAATCCATACTACCTTCCGGAGCTCCGTAATCAGACAGGTGAGGATCAAGCAGTTTATGACTATGTGATGCATCATGAAGAGTCTGAAAGTTTCTATCAGCACTTACTCGCCTTGATTGAGCCCATTTTACCAAGTTACAAAAAAGAAGGCAAGTCCGTCTTGACCATTGCAGTAGGATGTACGGGTGGACAACACCGTAGTGTTGCCTTTGCTAAGCGCATAGCTGAGGATTTATCCAAAAACTGGCCTGTCAATGAAAGCCATCGTGACAAAGACAGAAGAAAGGAAACGGTAAACCGTTCATGAGAAAACCAAAGATAACGGTGATTGGTGGAGGAACTGGTATCCCCGTCATTTTGAAAAGCTTACGCGAAAAGGATGTTGATATTGCGGCCATCGTAACGGTAGCTGATGATGGTGGATCTTCTGGTGAACTAAGAAAGAATATCCAACAACTGACACCACCAGGTGATCTTCGGAATGTTTTGGTGGCCATGTCGGATATGCCTAAATTTTATGAGAAGGTTTTTCAGTACCGCTTTTCAGAAGAGGCTGGTGCTTTTGCGGGCCATCCACTGGGGAATATCATCATAGCAGGGCTCTCTGAAATGCAAGGGTCTACCTACAATGCTATGCAATTACTCAGTAAGTTCTTTCACACAACAGGAAAGATCTACCCCTCAAGCGATCATCCTTTGACACTGCATGCAGTCTTTAAAGACGGTTCTGAAGTGGCAGGTGAGAGCCACATTGCAGATCATCCAGGCATGATCGACCATGTCTATGTGACCAATACTCTGGATGATGAAACACCCCAAGCCAGCCGTCGAGTAGTCAATACCATTCTCGAGAGTGACATGATCGTCTTAGGGCCTGGTTCCCTCTTTACATCAATTTTGCCCAATATTGTCATCGAGGAGATTGGACAGGCACTCTTGGAGACCAAGGCGGAGATAGCCTATGTCTGCAATATCATGACCCAGCGTGGGGAAACAGAGCACTTTTCAGACAGTGACCACGTGGAAGTCCTCCATCGACACTTAGGTCGGCCTTTTATTGATACGGTCTTGGTCAATATCGAGAAGGTTCCTAGAGAATACATGAATACCAACCGTTTTGATGAGTATTTGGTTCAGGTGGAGCATGACTTTGCTGGTCTTTGCAAGCAGGTCCCTCGTGTGATTTCATCCAACTTCCTTCGTTTGGAAAATGGAGGAGCCTTCCATGATGGGGATTTGATTGTGGATGAATTGATGCGCATCATTCAGGTGAGAAAATGAGTTTTACAGTTGCAGTAAAAGAGGAAATTCTTGGTCAACACCATCTCAGTCGTTATGAACTGTCGGCCATCATCAAGATGTCAGGTAGTATTGGTCTCTCGACTTCAGGCTTGACCTTGTCAGTCGTGACCGAAAATGCCAAGTTGGCTCGTCACCTATATGAGTCCTTTCTCCATTTTTATGATATCAAGTCAGAGATTCGTCACCATCAGAGAAGCAATCTTCGCAAGAACCGTGTCTATACGGTCTATACTGAAGAGAGAGTGCAGGAGCTTTTAGCTGATTTGCGACTTGCGGATTCCTTCTTTGGTTTGGAGACAGGTATTGATCCCTATATTTTAGCAGATGAGGAGGCTGGACGTGCCTACTTATGTGGGGCCTTTCTGGCAAATGGTAGCATCCGAGATCCTGAGTCTGGCAAGTACCAGTTGGAGATTAGTTCCGTTTATCTGGACCACGCCCAAGGACTGGCCTCTCTCCTCCAGCAATTTTTATTGGACGCTAAGGTCATTGAGCGAAAGAAAGGTGCGGTTACCTATCTCCAGCGTGCAGAAGACATCATGGATTTCTTGATCGTGATTGGAGCCATGCAGGCGCGTGACAACTTTGAGCGCGTCAAGATTTTGCGTGAAACCCGTAACGATCTCAATCGAGCCAATAACGCCGAAACAGCCAATATCGCTCGGACGGTTTCTGCTAGTATAAAGACCATTAATAATATCAGTAAAATCAAAGATAGAATGGGTTTGGAAAATTTACCCGTAGATTTGCAGGAGGTAGCGCAGTTGCGGATTCAGCATCCAGATTACTCTATCCAGCAGTTGGCAGATAGCCTGAGCAATCCCCTGACCAAAAGTGGCGTCAACCACAGACTCCGAAAAATAAACAAGATTGCAGATGAACTATAAAACCACGAATTATTCAATCCGTGGTTCTTTTCTTTATAAACTTGTAGAGTGTTTTGGTTGTACCTTTTGTTCTGGGTCGATGTAGTTGATAGCATTGTTGACAGCAGTTGGAGCTTCACCCAGTCCTGTCGCAATCAAATCAATTTTACCTTCATAGTAGCAGCAGTCCCCGATAGCGTAAATACCCGCTTGGCTGGATTCTTGCTTGCTATTGATGATAATCTTATGTCGGTTGAGATCCAGTCCCCAATTTTTAAGGTTGCCGATAGAAGATTTAAAACCATAGTTGACAAAGAGGTGGTCTACTTCGATAGTTTCGGTTTCATCCGATTTGACTTTTGTGATTTCTAGTTTATCGAGTGTTTTTCCATCTCCAAGGAGTTGGCTAGGAACGAATGGTGTCCTGATAGTCACAGATGATTCTTGCAGGGCTTGAACACTGTGCTCCAAGGCACGGAAGTTATCTCTGCGGTGAACAAGAGTAGTTGGGGCAATTTTTTCAAAAGCCAGAGCCCAGTCCACTGCTGAGTCCCCTCCACCAAGGATGGTCACCTTCTTACCAGCGTATTGCTGGATGTTGGAAACGTGGTAGTGGATATTTTCATAATTTTCGACGCCAGCTAATTCGAGTGGCCGTGGTTTGAAGGCACCGCCCCCCATGGCAATGATGACTGTTTTGGTCAGATGGCTTCCCTTGTTGGTTGTGATGGTAAAACCTTGATCTTGTTTCTCGATTTCAAGAACGGTTTCGTTGAGGTGAACAGGTGTTTCAAAGCTGTTTAGCTGTTCAATCAAGCGATTGGTCAACTCTTCTCCAGTTAAGTTTGGAAAACCTGGCACATCAAGGATTTGCTTCTCAGGGTAGAGGATGGCTGGTTGACCACCGAGCTGTGGAAGAGAGTCGATGATTTGGACTTTGGCTTGGCGTAGGTGGGCGTAAAAGGCAGCAAAGAGGCCGACGGGACCGCCACCTACAATGGTAATGTCATAGAGTTGAGACATGATTTCTCCTTCGTTTTTTCTAGTCAGTTTATTTTATCATATTTTTAATCAAATTAAAATGAAGTAGGATAGGGAAAAAATTGTTAGAAAATGGTATAATAGGACGGAACGTGTTTTGACAGGGAGGAGGCCAAGGATGAATTTTCAACAATTATCCAATTTACAGTACTGGACGAGTTTGTTTTCAAGTCCTTGGAGTATCGTCATCAATCTGATTGATATTCTGATTGTGACTTATATTTTATATCATTTTACTAAAGCTATTGCAGGCACCAAGATTATGATATTGGTCCGTGGAGTCTTAGTTTTTATTCTAGCCCAGATTCTTTCCAATATGATTGGTTTAACGACCATTTCCTGGTTGATCAATCAGATCATCACCTACGGGGTCATTGCAGCAGTAGTCATCTTTTCACCGGAGATTCGGACGGGTCTAGAGCGGTTGGGCCGGGCTACTGATTTCTTCTCCAATGCACCTATTAGTGCAGAAGAGCAGATGATTCGTGCCTTTGTGAAATCAGTCGAATACATGAGCCCGCGTAAAATTGGTGCTCTGGTAGCTGTTCAGCGAGTGAGAACTTTACAGGAATACATCTCGACGGGGATTCCCCTAGATGCCAAGATTTCGGCTGAATTGCTTATCAATATTTTCATCCCCAATACTCCCTTGCACGATGGTGCGGTCATTATCAAGGAGGATCGGATTTCCGTAACTTCAGCCTATCTACCCCTGACTGAAGATACCGGGATTTCCAAGGAGTTTGGAACGCGTCATAGGGCGGCGATTGGTTTGTCGGAAGTGTCAGATGCACTTACCTTTGTGGTTTCTGAGGAAACAGGTGGAATCTCAATCACCTATAATGGAGTCTTTAAGCATGATTTGACCTTGGAAGAGTTTGAAGCTGAATTGAGAAGAATCCTGCTTCCAACATCAGAGGAAAAACATGGTCTGAAAGAGCGCTTGCTAGGAGGATTGAAACATGAGAAAAAATAGTCTTTATATCATTTCTTCCTTCTTTTTCGCCTGCATCCTCTTTATCTATGCGACTTCTACAAACTACCAGAATAGCAACAGTGCTAGACAAGTGCGGACGGAAACCTATACCAATACGGTTCTTAATGTCCCAATCGATATTCAGTACGACAGCGATCAGTATTTTATTAGTGGCTTTACGTCAGAAGTAACGGTTTTCTTGACAGGTTCCAATCGAGTTGCTTTGGCAAGCGAAATGCAGGAAAGTACGCGCAAATTCAAGGTGACAGCTGACTTGACAAATGCCAGTGTAGGAACCATCGAAGTTCCTCTAACCATTGAAAATTTACCGAGTGGTTTGACCGCTGTTGCGACACCGCAAAAGATAACAGTGAAGGTCGGTAAAAAAGCAAAACGAGATAATGTGATCGTTGTGCCGGAGATTGACCCTAGCCAGGTTGATTCTCGTGTGAAAATCGATACAGTCACTGTGTCAGATGAAAAAGTAACGGTTATTAGTGATGAGGAAACCCTCTCCAAAGTAGATCGTGTCATTGCCATCTTACCGACGAGTGAACGGATAACGGGTAACTACTCGGCTTCTGTTCCTCTACAAGCAGTTGATAAAAATGGAAATGTCTTGCCAAGCGTTATTATGCCGTTTGACACAACTATGAAAATTACAACCAAACCAGCATTGTCTAGTTCGAGTAACTCGTCAACAAGTTCCTCAGAGGGCAGTTCGTCTTCAACGAGTTCAGAAACGAAATCAGATTCGTCTAAACAATAATAAATAATAGAAAAGGATGATAAATAAAATGGGTAAATATTTTGGGACCGATGGAGTCCGTGGAGAAGCAAACGTAGAACTGACACCAGAATTGGCCTTTAAACTGGGTCGATTTGGTGGTTATGTCCTTAGCCAACACGAAACGGAAGCCCCTAAAGTTTTTGTAGGACGTGATACACGTATCTCAGGAGAAATGCTAGAATCTGCCTTGGTGGCAGGTCTCCTTTCAGTTGGGATTCACGTCTACAAACTCGGTGTTCTTGCAACACCAGCAGTAGCTTACTTGGTAAAAACAGAGGGAGCTAGTTCAGGTGTCATGATTTCCGCTAGTCACAACCCAGCCCTTGATAATGGGATTAAGTTCTTTGGTGGGGATGGCTTCAAACTTGATGATGAAAAAGAAGCAGAAATCGAAGCCTTGCTGGATGCTGCTGAAGACACTCTTCCTCGTCCAAGTGCCGAAGGCTTGGGAACCTTGGTGGATTACCCTGAAGGCTTGCGTAAGTACGAAGGTTATCTTGTTTCGACTGGAACTCCTCTTGAGGGAATGAAAGTGGCCTTGGACACAGCAAACGGTGCAGCCTCTACAAGTGCTCGTCAGATTTTCGCTGATCTCGGTGCTCAATTAACTGTTATCGGTGAGACACCAGATGGTCTTAATATCAACTTGAATGTGGGTTCTACACACCCAGAAGCTCTTCAAGAAGTGGTCAAAGAAAGTCAGTCAGCTATTGGTTTGGCCTTTGACGGTGATAGTGACCGTTTGATTGCTGTTGATGAAAATGGCGATATCGTTGATGGTGACAAGATCATGTACATCATCGGGAAATACCTTTCTGAAAAAGGCCAGTTGGCTCAAAACACCATCGTGACAACCGTCATGTCTAACCTTGGTTTCCATAAGGCTTTGGATAGTGCTGGCATTAACAAGGCAGTCACTGCAGTTGGAGATCGCTATGTTGTTGAAGAAATGAGAAAATCAGGCTACAACCTTGGTGGTGAACAATCAGGCCACGTTATCTTGATGGACTACAATACAACTGGTGATGGTCAATTATCAGCTGTTCAATTGACTAAAATCATGAAAGAAACAGGCAAGAGCTTGTCTCAACTAGCATCAGAAGTGACGATTTACCCACAAAAACTGGTCAATATCCGAGTGGAAAATGTCATGAAAGAAAAGGCCATGGAAGTACCAGCCATCAAAACAATCATCGAAAAAATGGAAGAAGAGATGGCAGGGAACGGTCGTATCCTTGTCCGTCCGAGTGGAACAGAACCCCTCTTGCGTGTCATGGCGGAAGCTCCTACAACAGAAGAAGTTAACTACTACGTAGATACGATTGCTGCGGTTGTTAAAGATGAAATCGGAATTGACTAAAGCCTAGAAAACTAGATGAAATGATAAAAATGTGGTACAATTGCATAGTAAATTGTAGCAATGGGAGAGAAAAATGAATCTTAAACGAGAACAAGAATTTGTTAGCCAGTATCACTTTGATGCTCGTAACTTTGAATGGGAAAATGAAAATGGAGCCCCTGAAACCAAGGTAGATGTGAACTTTCAGTTGCTCCAACATGACCAAGAAAACCAAGTGACTTCGCTAGTCGTTATCTTGAGTTTCATGATTGTCTTTGACAAATTCGTCATCAGCGGAACAATTTCTCAAGTTAACCATGTGGAAGGTCGTATTGTCAACGAACCAAGCGAATTTAACCAAGAAGAAGTCGAAACCTTGGCACGTCCATGTTTGAACATGCTCAATCGTTTGACGTATGAAGTAACAGAAATCGCCTTGGATCTTCCAGGGATCAATTTGGAGTTTTAGTCATGAAATTAGCTGTCATTACAGATTCTTCAGCCTATTTAGAGGAGAAGACGCTGCAAAGAGAGAATCTATATATCTTGGATATTCCTGTCAATATTGATGGGGAGGAGTATGTCGAAGGTATGAATCTGACTGCTGAGGAATTTTATCAAAAGATGGCTCAGTCTGCAGAATTGCCTAAGACCAGTCAACCAAGCATTGCCAAATTGGATGAGATTTTAAGTTCCTTGAAAGAAGAGGGCTACACCCACGTCTTGGGACTCTTCCTTTCGTCAGGAATTTCAGGCTTTTATCAGAACATCCAATACATGTTGGATGAGTATGATGGCTTGACCATTGCCTTTCCAGATACCCATATCACAAGTTCCCCTCTAGGGTTTATGGTGGAGAGTGCCTTTGAATGGGCAGAACAGGGCGATGATTTTGCCCAGATTCAGGAGAAGTTGGCTATTCAAATTGCTGATAATTCAGCCTTTATCATAGTAGATGACCTCGACCACTTGGTTAAGGGAGGACGTTTGTCAAATGGGGCTGCCATCTTAGGGAATCTCCTTAGTATCAAGCCTATTCTTTACTTCAATGATCAAGGTGTGATTGAAGTTTACGAAAAAGTTCGTACAGAAAAGAAGGCAATCAAACGTTTGGTAGAAATCATCAAAGAGTTGACAAAAGATGGGGACTACCGTATTACAGTCATTCATGGGAACGCTCCTCAAAAGGCGGCAGATTTACGCCAACTTTTGATTGAGAGTGATGTGAATTCTGAGATCCCAATTGTTAGCTTTGGTAGTGTCATTGGGACCCACCTTGGAGAAGGTAGTATCGCCTTGAGCTATACACCAATCGTCTAGATTGTTCTTACAGGCTTTGTATCTTAGACAGGAGTAGAGATGAGTATTCGAGTAATTATTGCCGGGTTTAAGGGAAAGATGGGCCAAGCTGCTTGTCAGATGGTCTTGGCTGATCCCGACTTGGACTTGGTCGCAGTTTTGGATCCTTTTGAGTCTGATTCAGAATGGCAGGGTATTCCTGTCTTCAATGATAAGGCTGACTTGGCTGGTTTTGAAGCGGATGTCTGGGTAGACTTTACCACACCAGCCGTAGCCTACGAAAATACACGCTTTGCTCTTGAAAATGGCTTTGCTCCAGTAGTTGGAACAACAGGCTTTACTAGTGAAGAAATTGCTGAGCTAAAAGCATTTTCCCGTGAACAAGATTTGGGTGGCTTGATTGCTCCTAACTTTGCCTTGGGAGCTATCTTGCTCATGCAATTTGCGGCGCAGGCTGCCAAATATTTCCCAAATGTGGAGATTATCGAGCTCCATCATGACAAGAAAAAAGATGCTCCGAGCGGAACAGCCATTAAAACGGCTGAGTTGATGGCGGAAGTGCGAGAGTCTATCCAACAAGGTGCGCCTGATGAGGAAGAATTGATTGCAGGTGCTCGCGGTGCTGACTTTGATGGTATGCGCATCCATTCGGTCCGTTTACCAGGCCTGGTAGCCCATCAGGAAGTCATCTTTGGCAATCAGGGAGAAGGATTGACCCTTCGTCATGACTCCTATGATCGCAGCTCCTTCATGACAGGGGTGAATTTAGGAATCAAAGAAGTTGTCAAGCGTCATGAGCTTGTCTATGGATTAGAACACTTATTATGAGATTAACGCAAATGCCTTCTGAATTTCAGAAGGCTTTACCAGTATTAGAAAAAATTAAAGAAGCAGGCTTTGAGGCTTATTTTGTTGGGGGCTCTGTTCGAGATGCCCTCCTCAATCGCCCCATCCACGATGTGGATATTGCGACTTCTTCCTATCCAGAGGAGACCAAGCAGATTTTTCCGCGAACAGCCGATATCGGAATTGAGCACGGAACGGTCTTAGTTTTAGATGGGGACGAGGAGTATGAGGTGACGACCTTTCGGACCGAAGATGTCTATGTGGACTATCGCAGACCCAGTGCGGTTTCCTTTGTGCGTTCGCTAGAAGAAGACCTCAAGCGCCGTGATTTTACAGTCAACGCCTTTGCTTTGGATGAAACAGGCGAAATCATTGACTTGTTCCATGGTTTAGAAGATTTGAAAAACCAAGTCTTGCGAGCAGTGGGTGTTGCTAGTGAGCGTTTCAATGAAGATGCTCTGCGGATTATGCGTGGTTTCCGCTTTCAGGCCAGTCTCGGTTTTAAACTTGAGCAAGAAACATTTAAAGCGATGAAGACTTTGACGCCACTCTTGGAGAAAATTTCTGTGGAGCGCACCTTCGTTGAGTTTGATAAACTCTTGCTAGCACCTTTTTGGCGAGTTGGTCTGTCTTCCATGATTGAGAGTCGAGCTTATGACTACCTCCCTGATATGGCAGGAAGTCAAGACAATCTCCACAGATTGTTTGATTTGGAGCCTGATTTCACTTTTGAGTCTTCCGAACAAGCTTGGGCGGCTCTATTGTGGGCTTTGGAGATTAAAGATGCACAGCCATTTTTGAAACATTGGAAGACCTCACGTCAGTTTACCAAGCAGGTTCAGGATTTGCTGACCATTTTGGCTTTGCGAGAAGAAGGAGAGCTGAGCAAGCGCGATTGTTACCGCTTTGACTTGGATTCCCTTCTACAAGCTGAAAGCCTTCGTCAGGCTCAAGGGAAAGAAGTCAACCCACAAGCCATCAAAGAAACTTACCATAGTTTGACCATTCATGATAAGAAAGAGATGCAAATCAACGGTGGTATTCTGATCAAAGAATATGGCTATCAGCCAGGTCCAGACTTGGGAGAAATTTTAACAGAGATTGAGTATGCCATTGTCGATGGAGAGTTGGAAAATGATCGTCAAGCTATCCATGTTTACCTGAGGGAGAGAAAATGAGTGATTTTATCGTTGAAAAACTAAGTAAATCCGTTGGTGACAAGACCGTTTTTAAGGATATTTCCTTTATCATCCATGACTTGGATAGAATCGGTCTGATCGGTGTTAATGGAACGGGTAAGACCACCCTTTTAGACGTCCTTTCTGGCGTTTCAGGCTTTGATGGGGATGTTAGTCCTTTTTCAGCTAAGAATGACTACAAGATTGGCTACTTGACCCAGAATCCAGATTTTGATGATAGCAAGACGGTTTTGGACACGGTTCTGTCCAGCGACCTCAAGGAAATTCAGCTCATTCGTGAGTATGAGTTGATCATGCTCAACTACAGCGAGGACAAGCAGGCTCGTTTGGAACGGGTTATGGCAGAGATGGATTCTCTTCAAGCCTGGGAAATTGAAAGCCAGGTCAAGACGGTCCTCAGCAAGCTAGGTATTCAGAACTTGTCGACTCCAGTTGGTGAATTGTCAGGTGGTCTAAGAAGACGGGTTCAGTTGGCGCAAGTTCTCCTAGGAAACCACGACCTCTTGCTTCTGGACGAGCCGACTAACCACCTGGACATTGCGACCATTGAGTGGCTGACTCTTTTTTTGAAAAATTCCAAGAAGACAGTTCTTTTTATCACCCATGATCGTTATTTCCTAGATGCACTATCAACACGAATTTTCGAGTTGGACCGAGCAGGCTTGACCGAGTATCAGGGTAATTATCAGGACTATGTTCGCCTTAAGGCGGAGCAAGATGAGCGTGACGTTGCTCTCCTTCACAAGAAAGAACAACTCTATAAGCAAGAATTGGCTTGGATGCGCAGACAACCGCAGGCACGTGCGACCAAGCAACAAGCCCGTATCAATCGTTTCCATGACTTGAAAAAAGAAGTTTCAGGTAGTAGTACTGAGACAGACTTGACCATGAACTTTGAGACCAGTCGGATTGGGAAGAAGGTCATCGAGTTTAAAGATGTTTCCTTCGCCTATGAGAACAAGCCGATATTACAAAATTTTAACCTTTTAGTGCAAGCTAAAGACCGTATCGGTATCGTTGGGGATAATGGTGTGGGAAAATCAACTCTTCTCAATCTGATTGCAGGAAGTCTTGAGCCGACAGCAGGTCATCTTGTGATTGGGGAAACCGTTCGTATCGCCTATTTCTCTCAACAAATTGAAGGGTTGGATGAAAGCAAACGGGTTATCAATTACCTGCAGGAAGTAGCAGAAGAGGTTAAGACCAGTGGTGGTTCTACGACTTCCATCGCTGAGCTGCTAGAGCAATTCCTCTTTCCACGTTCGACCCATGGAACCTTGATTGAGAAGTTATCTGGTGGCGAGAAAAAACGACTCTATCTCCTTAAACTTCTCTTGGAAAAACCAAATGTTCTCCTCTTGGACGAGCCGACCAATGACCTAGACATTGCGACTTTGACAGTCTTGGAGAATTTCTTGCAGGGCTTTGCAGGTCCCGTTTTAACAGTCAGCCACGACCGTTATTTTCTGGATAAGGTAGCAACAAAAATTCTCGCTTTTGAAGATGGCAACATTCGTACTTTCTTTGGTCATTACACCGATTATCTTGATGAAAAGGCCTTTGAAGAAGAAACAGCAAGTCAAGTTCAAAAGGCCGAAAAAGAGAAAGCGGTCAAAGTCCGTGAAGACAAGAAGCGTATGACCTACCAAGAAAAGCAGGAGTGGGCAAGCATTGAAGGGGATATTGAAGCCTTGGAAAATCGTATCGCTATAATTGAAGAGGAAATGCAGGCTAATGGTTCTGACTTTGGTAAGCTAGCCACCCTTCAGAAAGAGCTAGACGAGAAAAACGAAGAACTCCTTGAAAAATACGAACGCTATGAATACCTAAGTGAGTTGGCATGATGGAAGAAAAAGTCATTAAACGTAGTCCCAAGAAAATCATTTGGAATGCCTTGTTTGGCTTGGCTTCGGTGCTTTTCTTCTTGTTACCTCTATCTTATCTCTATGCGTATTCGGAAAAGGGGACGGGACTTCATACGATAAGTCTTTTGTTAATGCTGCATGTACTTTTTTGTGCTGGAGTAGTCCTTTATCAGACTTACAGACTTTTAAGCTTGGATAAGGAGTATTTGAGATGCACAGTTAAGGGGTTTTACTACAAACCAAACCCAAAGAAACCCAGTCGTTTCTATGCTTGGGCAGATGTAGAAGAGTTTTCCTTTTCTCGGATTCGAGGGAAGTACAGGGATTCCTATCGGATTGAAGTCTATTTTAAAAACAAGGAAAATGTGGAATCCCAATCCTTTCTAGCTCTGTTGAAGAGAAGGATTCTCCCTTTTCATCCGTCAGCAGATTTGATCATCCCGATTTTTCTGCTAGATGTAGGTCTTCCTGAAAGGGTCTATGAGACCATGAAGTACTACGAAAGAGAATGGCGGATCGAACAAAATCGCCAAGCTAGAAAACAGACAAAACAAGCTTCGAAAAGCAAATATTCCAAACTGTCATAGTCGGTCTTTGCTTAAAGTAGAATAATCAAAAAGGCCCTATCCATTGGATAGGGTCACTGTTTGTCTTCTTTTTTTGTTTCCTGGTGGAAGATATTTTGCCAAGTTTCATGGCGACGCCAGATACTGGTGTGGACGATACCATCTAGCTCATAGCAAATAAGCTTGGTTTTCTGACTAATGGAGGTAATCTGAATGTCCTTAATCGCAGCACTAAGTTCTTTTTCAGACTTATAAGCCTCTTTATCCATCTGCTCTCCATCTTGACGGATATAGAGAAAGTCCTCAGCAAGGAGTTCTTCAAGCTGATTTCCTTGGTCAATCAATTGCTCACGCATGAGCAGTTTTTTATAGACATTGTCTAAAATCTCGTCCTCAGGTATGGGAGCAGGCTCGATATGGATATCGGTATCAAAGACTCCAAAACGCTCTTCCAGCATGGATTCGACCTGGTCCGCAATTTCGTGACTTTCATAGACTGATAGGTCAGGATTCATCTCTAGGGTGATATCAAGGTAGATATTGCTACCGTAGGTACGCCCTCTTTGGGACTTGACCTTACTAATCTTTGGGATCTCCATGATGGCTTTTTGGTAGTCCTCTAGCAGACGGTCATCAAAGCCATCTGAAAGACTGAAGGAAGACTCGATAAAGATATCATAGGCTGTCTTTAAGATAAAGAAGGTGATAATGATAGCGACCAATTTATCCACGATTGGATAATTGAAACTGCTGGCTAGGATAGCAATGGTCGTCCCAAGCGAGGTGACAGCATCGGAAAGATTGTCCTTAGCAGCTGCCTTGAGAGCCTTGGATTTGGATTTCTTACTGAGGCGTGTGTTATAGAGATAAACAGCAAACATGACCGCCGCTGAAATGATTCCTAGAATCGCTCCCAAAGGATCAATAGGTGTTTGTTCCCGACTAAGGATTTTCTGAATGGTGTCCCGAAGCACATCAAAACCAACATAGAACATGATGATGGAAGTAATCAAACTAGCCAAATCTTCAATCTTCCAGTGACCGAAACGATGGTCACGGTCTGCGGGCTGGCGAGCCATACGAATGCCAATCAGAAGAGCAACATTTCCGATAATATCTGATAGGTTGTTGAAACCATCCGCTACCAAACTGGAAGAATGTAGGAGGTGGCCAGTCGCTAATTTTGCCGCAGACAAGAGGAGGTAGGTCGAAATGCTGATAATGGCACCACGTTCCGCCAACTTGAGATTTGACATGGATTGATTCATCGGACTTCCTTTCTGGTGCTGAGATTCTGTTTTCATTATACTGGTTTTCATGGGAAAATTCAAATTTAGTCTTGTTCCATCGGATTTTAATTCTTGAAAATTGTTCAAATTTTGATATAATAGTACTACTCAAGGGAGTAGCTGGCAGAAACCTGTGATAGTGTCGTCATTCCGAATTTTATACTGCAAAGTATTCTTTCCGGCGCTATCTTAAACAGCGAGACTTGTTATGATTAACAGGTCTCTTTTTGTTTGTCATAAAACCAAAAGAGAGCTTGTTTTGCACACAATGTCAAGGAGGAGACACATGTCAAAAGAACAAAAACGCCAAGCGTTTTATACTCAAAGTCCTGAAGAGGTCTTGAAGTCGGTTGAAGCAACTGAGCAAGGCCTTTCGTCAAGCGAAGCGCAGAAACGCCTTGCTGAATATGGGCGCAATGAACTCGAAGAAGGTGAGAAAAAATCTCTCTTGGTTAAATTCATCGAACAGTTTAAAGATTTGATGATTATTATTTTGGTGGCTGCAGCCATCTTGTCTGTCATAACTTCTGGTGGGGAAGATATTGCAGATGCCATCATTATCCTAGCCGTTGTTATCATCAACGCAGCTTTCGGTGTTTACCAAGAAGGAAAAGCGGAAGAAGCCATCGAAGCCCTCAAGTCTATGTCCAGTCCAGCTGCTCGCGTTATCCGTGATGGGCACATGGCTGAGATTGATTCCAAAGAATTGGTGCCAGGTGATATCGTTGCCCTTGAAGCAGGTGACGTAGTACCAGCAGACCTACGTTTGCTAGAAGCTAATTCACTTAAAATCGAAGAAGCGGCCTTAACAGGTGAGTCTGTTCCAGTCGAAAAAGACTTGACCGTTGAGCTCTCTGCAGATGCTGGTATTGGTGACCGTGTCAATATGGCCTTCCAAAACTCAAACGTGACCTATGGTCGAGGTCTTGGTGTTGTTGTCAATACAGGTATGTACACGGAAGTGGGTCATATCGCTGGCATGCTCCAAGATGCGGATGAGACGGATACACCACTCAAACAAAACTTGAACAACCTTTCTAAGGTCTTGACCTATGCAATTTTGGTCATTGCCCTTGTTACTTTTGTAGTCGGAGTCTTCATTCAAGGTAAAAATCCACTTGGTGAGTTGATGACCTCTGTTGCGCTTGCTGTTGCAGCCATCCCAGAAGGACTTCCTGCTATCGTGACTATCGTTCTTGCCCTTGGTACTCAAGTTTTGGCAAAACGAAACTCTATCGTTCGTAAGTTGCCAGCAGTAGAAACACTTGGTTCAACTGAGATCATCGCTTCTGATAAGACTGGTACACTTACCATGAACAAGATGACCGTCGAAAAAGTCTTCTATGATGCAGTCCTACATGATTCAGCTGATGACATTGAACTAGGTCTTGAAATGCCTCTTCTTCGTTCAGTTGTTTTGGCTAATGATACTAAGATTGATGCAGAAGGAAACCTAATCGGGGATCCAACCGAAACAGCCTTCATCCAGTATGCCTTGGATAAGGGCTATGATGTTAAAGGATTTTTAGAGAAATATCCTCGTGTAGCTGAATTGCCATTTGACTCAGATCGTAAGCTCATGTCAACGGTTCACCCATTGCCAGATGGGAAATTCCTAGTGGCAGTCAAGGGAGCTCCAGACCAACTTTTGAAACGTTGTGTTGCTCGTGATAAAGCTGGAGATGTCGCTCCGATTGATGAGAAAGTCACTGAATTAATCCATACAAACAACTCTGAAATGGCTCACCAAGCCTTGCGTGTCCTTGCAGGTGCTTATAAGATTATTGATAGCATTCCAGAAAACTTGACTTCTGAAGAACTGGAAAACAACTTGATTTTTACTGGTTTGATTGGGATGATTGACCCTGAGCGTGCCGAAGCAGCAGAAGCTGTCCGTGTAGCCAAGGAAGCTGGAATCCGTCCAATCATGATCACGGGTGACCACCAAGACACAGCAGAAGCCATTGCTAAACGTTTGGGAATCATCGATGAAAATGACTCAGAAGACCATGTCTTGACAGGTGCTGAGCTCAACGAACTTTCTGATGAAGAATTTGAAAAAGTAGTTGGTCAATACTCTGTTTATGCGCGTGTATCTCCAGAACACAAGGTTCGTATCGTCAAGGCTTGGCAAAAACAAGGTAAAGTCGTTGCCATGACAGGTGATGGTGTCAATGATGCGCCAGCTCTGAAAACAGCCGATATCGGTATCGGTATGGGAATCACTGGTACAGAGGTTTCTAAGGGAGCTTCTGATATGATTCTTGCAGATGATAACTTCGCGACCATTATCGTCGCAGTTGAAGAAGGACGTAAGGTCTTCTCAAACATTCAAAAGACCATCCAATACCTTCTGTCTGCCAATACAGCTGAAGTATTAACCATCTTCCTAGCGACCCTCTTTGGATGGGATGTTTTGCAACCAGTTCATCTTTTGTGGATCAACTTGGTAACTGATACCTTCCCAGCTATCGCTCTTGGCGTTGAGCCAGCTGAGCCAGGTGTTATGACCCACAAACCACGTGGACGCAAGTCAAGCTTCTTCTCAGGTGGGGTCATGAGTTCCATCATCTATCAAGGTCTCCTTCAAGGTGCCCTTGTTCTGGCTGTTTATGGTCTTGCCCTTCTTTACCCAGTTCATGTGGGTGACAATCAAGCTATCCACGCTGATGCTCTTACTATGGCCTTTGCAACACTTGGTTTGATCCAGCTCTTCCATGCCTACAATGTAAAATCTGTTTACCAGTCTATTTTGACTGTTGGTCCATTTAAATCTAAAACTTTCAACTGGTCAATCTTGGTTTCATTTATTTTACTAGCATCAACTATTGTCATCGACCCATTAGAAAGCATCTTCCACGTAACCAAACTAGACTTATCACAATGGGGAATCGTTATGGGCGGAAGCTTCTCAATGATACTTATTGTCGAAATCGTTAAGTTTGTTCAACGCAAGCTTGGTTTTGATAAGAACGCGATTTAAAAAGAAAGTCATCTTCGGATGGCTTTTTTTGCATTTGAGGAGAATAGTTAAGAGTTATCCACTTTTATGCTATAATAAAGTAAAATGGCAAGGAGCGAAAGAAATGGAAAAGAAAATTGTCCGAGATGTCTTATTCCTGTCGCAAGTTTCGAAAGCTGCAAGTCAGGAAGACCTTTATCTGGTTAGAGATTTACAGGATACCCTGCTAGCCAATCGCGAGACCTGTGTTGGTCTGGCGGCAAATATGATTGGGGTGCAGAAGCGCGTGATTATCTTTAATCTTGGCTTGGTTCCTATAGTTATGTTTAACCCCATTCTCCTTTCCTCTGAAGATCCTTACGAGACAGAGGAAGGTTGTTTGTCTTTGACTGGGGTACGGTCAACGACTCGCTATGAAACGATTACGGTTTCCTATCGCGATAGCAAGTGGCAGGAACAGACCATTACACTGACAGGTTTTCCAGCTCAGATCTGCCAACATGAACTGGATCATTTGGAAGGACGAATTATTTAGGAGGAACTCAGATGAAACGCATACTCTTTGAACTTGTTTTTATCGCAACGACCTGGTATATCTTTTTACCACCACTTAATCTTACGAGTTGGGAATTTATCTTTTTCCTATGCGGACATTTGGTGGTGATGGGAATTTTGTTTAGTTTTCGAAGGGATATCAATCTTCTCAAGACGGTTCATGTACGTCATGGCAAGGTTGCCAACGAACTCAATCTAGAAGGGCTTCATTTTAATAGACTAGGTGGAGGATTGTTGCTGGCCGCGGGACTTATCTTTGCCCTTGCTGGTCTGGTAAGCCTAGTAACTTCTAGCTTTTTCCAAGCAAAAAATTATGCTAATGTGGTGTCCATCACAGAAAAAGACTTTAAAGATTTTCCTAAGAGTGATACCAGTAAGGTTCCAATCCTAGATCGGAGCACTGCAGAAAAGATTGGTGACCGTTACCTGGGGTCTCTGACGGATAAGGTCTCCCAGTACGTAGCAGCAGATACTTATACCCAGCTGACAGTTGATGGCAAGCCCTATCGGGTGACACCTTTGGAATATGCTGATCCGATTAAATGGTTCAATAATCAGTCCAAGGGGATTGGCGAGTATATCAAGGTTGATATGGTGACAGGAAATGCGGAATTGGTGGATTTAAAAACACCGATGAAGTATTCAGACTCCGAGTATTTTAACCGAGACGTCAAACGTCATCTTCGGATCAAGTACCCAACCAAAATTTTTAAAACCCCATCCTTTGAGGTGGATGATGAAGGCAATCCTTTCTATGTAGCAACAGTTTATCAAAAGCAGTTTGGTCTAGGAGTTCCTCGTCCTTCATCTGTTATTATCTTAGACGCCACCAATGGAGAAACCAAGGAATACAGCTTGGATGAAGTGCCAGAATGGGTAGACCGTGTCTATCCTGCTGAAGAAACTATCGAACAAATCAACTACAACGGCAAGTATAAAGACGGCTTCTGGAATGCCTTGATTTCTAAGAAAAATGTTACCCAAACGACAGAGGGCTATAACTATCTTTCTATCGGAAATGACATTTATCTCTACACGGGTGTGACTTCAGCAAATGCTGACGAAAGTAATCTAGGATTTATCCTTGAAAACATGCGCACTGGTGAAATCACCAAGTACAATCTAGCTTCAGCAACTGAAGAATCAGCCCGTGCTTCCGCAGAAGGAGCAGTTCAGGAGAAGGCCTACAAGGCGACCTTCCCTATTCTTGTCAATCTCAATGACAAACCTCTCTATATCATGGGCTTGAAGGACAATGCAGGCTTGGTCAAGGAGTATGCATTGGTCGATGCCGTGGAGTACCAAAACGTTATCGTAGCAACTACGGTGGATGAACTCCTCAGCAAGTATGCCAATAAAAACGACCTCGACCTGGATAATGAAACGGTAGAAAACATCAAGGGAGTGATTTCAGACCTGAAATCAGCTGTTATCAAGGGGGATACCGTCTACTTCTTTAAAGTTGATGGCAAGATTTATAAGGTCAAGGCTTCCATATCAGACGACCTTCCTTACCTTGAAAATGGCCAATCCTTTGAAGGTCAAGTTGGAAAAGATAATTACCTTAAGACCTTTAAAGTCAAGTAAAAGAAACCTCGGTATGAACCGAGGTTTTTAAGATGAAATTCTTGGTCGTGAATGAAAAATATGCTACACTAACAATATGAAAATTTTAATCCCAACAGCAAAAGAAATGAACACAGACCATCCTTGTATCGAAGCACTTCCCTTGAGGGAAGAAAGTCAGGCAGTCCTTGACTCACTGGCGCACTACTCAGCTAGTGAATTAGAGACCTTTTATAAGGTATCTGCCGAGAAAGCAGAAGAAGAGTACGCTCATATTCAAGCTTTAAAAGATCACAGTGCTAAACATTATCCAGCCTTGAAACTCTTTGATGGTCTCATGTATCGTCATATTAAACGAGATGGGTTAGCCGAGGCCGAACAAGCCTACCTGGAAAATCATGTTTTAATAACATCAGCTTTGTATGGCGTTGTTCCAGCCCTCTCTCCCATGGCTCCTCATCGTTTGGACTTCTTGATGAAGTTAAAAGTCGCTGGTAAAACTCTAAAGAGTCATTGGAAGTCAGCCTACGATGAGGCACTTCAGGATGAGGACTTGATATTCTCACTCCTATCATCAGAGTTTGAAACTGTATTTTCGAAGGAAATTAGAGAAAAGATGGTGACTTTCAAATTTATGGAGGATAAGGCAGGTCAGTTGAAAATCCACTCAACCATTTCAAAAAAAGCGCGTGGGGCCTTTTTGACCGCCTTGATAGAGGGGCAAGTCCAAACAGTCGAACAAGCTCGCAAGCTCAGTTTTGCCGGCTTTGACTACCGACCTGATTTATCAAGTGATTTAGAACTCGTCTTTGTAAAACAAGCATAAAACCAGCTCGAATGAGCTGGTTTTTGCTGGATTAGTTGATGGCTGCAAGAAGATCGTCAGCTTGTTTTGCAAGTGATGAAGCAGTTGCTTCTTCTAACACCAATTTTCCGTCTGCCCAAGCAGAGTCATTGACACGTGCAGCAGTGAAATCACCAACGACTTGTGTACGGATAAATGGCAAGAGGTCTTTGTAAATGGCAAAGAGTTGATCGTGACCGGCATTGGCTACAGATGAGACAGTAACAAACTTGTCTTGGAGGGCAGAAGCGCTACGTGTATCAGACAAGTCAAGGGCACGAGAGAGCCAGTCAAGCAAGTTTTTCACTGTTCCAGGGATAGAGAAGTTGTAGACTGGAGAGAAGATCCAGATCGCATCCGCAGCAAGGACTGCTTCACGAGCAGCAGCTACAGCTGGATGAGTTGGAACTTCAAGATCTTGGCTGAAGAGAGGAACAGCTGAGTAATCAAGATAGCTGACTTCCGCTTTTCCAGCAAGTGCTTTTTCAGCTTCGAGGGCCATTTGGTGGTTGAAAGAACCTTGGCGTAGTGAACCGACGATAAATAATACTTTTTTAGACATGATGTGTCTCCTTTAGTTTAAAATTCAAAGAGCGAACTCTTTTGTTACTATCTATGTTACAACAAATGATACTAATTAGCAATAAATGTGCTCACAAATTTTTAAATTTTTTTAAAATCCGGATTAAGTCTTCCTTTTCGCCATTTTCCAAAATGCTGAGTGCTTCTACGATAGAATCGATATGTCCAGGAAGAATCTCTTCGATTTTTCTGCGTCCTGCAGGTGTTAATTTCAGGAAAAAAGAGCGACGATCCTTGGGGTCGCAAGTTCTAGAAATCCAGCCATCTCGAACCATATTTCGAATGACAACAGTCATGTTTCCAGAAGTGGCTAGCATTTTTTCAATCAAATCCTGAATGCGTAGTTCCCCCTTGCTGTAGAGGGTTTCCAAAACTGAAAATTGAGTGGGTGTTAGCCCGTGTTCTTTGGCAGCCTTGGCTTCATATGGTTTAAAAGTCCGTACGGCTTTGTTGAGGACGATAGCTGTTTTTAAATCTAATTGATTATCGGAAATTTTCTCTTTCAAATATTGTTTCATAAGGCTATTTTATCAATAATGAGAGAGAAAAACAAGAACTTATATTTTATAGGAAAAGATTCTTAGAATGTTCCTGTCTTCACTTGTAATAAAGAAGGAGAGATGGTAAAATAGACGAGTGAAACTAAGACAGAAAAAAGCAAAAAACAAGCTACTTTTACAGTATGGAATCGGCATTACTTTAGTATTACTAGTCATGACCACTTCCTTCCTTTATCTGATCTCTCTAAGTATGAAGCCCTATCAGGATGCTAGGATTGAGGGAGAAAAACTAGCCAAGCAGTATGCAGAATTGGAAAAGGCAGACCAGGTTGATTTTTATAATGGACTAGAAAGCTATTACAGCGTTCTGGGGCATAATAAAAAGCAAGAGGCCATTGCCGTACTGATTGAAAAGAATGAACATAAGATTTATGTTTATCAGCTAGATAAGGGGATTTCTCAAGACAAGGCAGCGACGATTTCGAGGGAAAAAGGAGCTAGCGACATTGACAAAGTCACCTTTGGTCGTTATCAGGACAAGCCGATTTGGGAAGTCAAGTCAGGAAACCAGTACTATCTGGTCGACTTTGAAACAGGAGCAGTGATCCAATAAAGGAGGACATATGAAACTATCCAAACGTGTACTAGAAATGGAAGAAAGCGTCACTCTAGCTAGTGATGCAAGAGCCAAGGCATTAAAAGCTCAAGGAAAGGATGTTCTTTTCTTAACCTTGGGACAGCCTGATTTTCATACTCCTGAAAACATTCAGGATGCAGCGGTAGAAGCGATTCGAGATGGACGAGCTTCCTTCTATACAGTTGCTTCAGGCCTACCAGAGTTAAAAGCAGCGGTTAATACCTATTTTAAACGCCACTATGGGTATTCTGTAGCAGCCAACGAAGTTACCTTTGCCACTGGTGCTAAGTTCTCTCTCTACACCTTCTTTATGGCTGTGGTCAATCCAGGTGATGAGGTCATCATTCCTACACCATATTGGGTCAGCTATGGGGATCAAGTCAAAATGGCAGAAGGTGTGCCAGTCTTTGTCCAGGCCAAGGAAGACAATCACTTTAAAGTAACAGTAGAGCAGCTAGAAGCAGCCCGAACAGATAAGACCAAAGTCTTGGTTCTTAATTCACCATCGAATCCGACTGGTATGATTTACTCTCGTGAGGAACTCATGGCTATCGGAAATTGGGCTGTTGCGCATGATGTCCTTATCCTAGCAGATGATATTTATGGACGTCTGGTTTATAACGGGAACGAATTTGTTCCAATTTCTAGTCTGTCAGAAGCCATTCGCAAGCAAACCATCGTGATTAACGGTGTATCTAAGGCCTATGCCATGACTGGTTGGCGGGTAGGTTATGCTGTGGGAAATCCTGAGATTATCTCTGCTATGAGCAAACTAACAGGACAAACAACTTCCAACCTGACTGCTGTATCGCAATATGCTACCATTGAAGCCCTAACTGGGCCACAAGATTCTGTCGAAATCATGCGCCAGGCTTTTGAGGAACGTTTGAACACTATTTATCCTCTCTTGTGCAAAGTACCAGGATTTGAAGTTGTCAAGCCCCAAGGAGCCTTCTATCTTTTCCCAAATGTTAAAAAAGCGATGGAAATGAAGGGTTATACCGATGTGACAGAGTTTACAACGGCTATTCTCGAAGAAGTCGGTCTTGCCTTGATTACAGGAGCTGGATTTGGAGCACCAGAAAATGTTCGTCTCAGCTATGCCACAGACTTGGATACATTAAAAGAAGCTATTCGCCGTTTGCATCAATTTATGGAAAAATAAAATTTAGAATCTTCGTCGTCTTGGCGAAGATTTTTTGTAACGAAAATCTCACGAATTTTCTCTAGTAGAACCTAGCTATCGCAGTCTATTTATGGTAAAATAGTGAGTAATGATGTCTTCGGACAAGTTAAACGAAAAAAGGAAGATAGATTATGACAAAACGTGTAACAATTATCGATGTAAAAGACTACGTTGGTCAAGAAGTGACCATTGGAGCCTGGGTTGCCAACAAATCTGGAAAAGGGAAAATTGCCTTCTTGCAATTGCGCGATGGAACAGCCTTCTTCCAAGGTGTAGCCTTTAAACCAAACTTTGTAGAAAAATTTGGTGAAGAAGTGGGACTTGAGAAGTTTGATGTTATCAAACGTTTGAGCCAAGAAACGTCTGTTTATGTGACAGGGATTGTCAAAGAAGACGAACGTTCTAAGTTTGGCTATGAGTTGGATATTACAGACATCGAAGTGATCGGTGAATCTCAAGACTACCCTATCACACCAAAAGAACACGGAACAGACTTCTTGATGGACAACCGTCACTTGTGGCTCCGCTCTCGTAAGCAAGTGGCTGTGATGCAAATCCGTAACGCTATCATCTATGCAACTTATGAGTTTTTTGACAAGAACGGTTTTATGAAGTTTGATAGCCCAATTCTTTCAGGAAATGCAGCAGAAGACTCTACTGAACTCTTTGAAACAGACTACTTTGGAACGCCAGCCTACTTGAGCCAATCAGGTCAGCTTTACCTAGAGGCAGGTGCTATGGCTCTTGGTCGTGTCTTTGACTTTGGTCCAGTATTCCGTGCGGAGAAATCAAAAACGCGCCGTCACTTGACTGAGTTCTGGATGATGGATGCGGAGTACTCCTACTTGACACACGATGAGTCACTTGACTTGCAAGAAGCTTATGTGAAAGCTCTTCTTCAAGGCGTTTTGGATCGTGCGCCTCAAGCCTTGGAAACCTTGGAACGTGATGCAGAACTCTTGAAACGCTACATTGCTGAGCCATTCAAACGCATCACTTACGATCAAGCCATTGACCTCTTGCAAGAGCATGAGAATGATGAAGATGCTGATTACGAGCATTTGGAGCATGGAGATGACTTTGGTTCACCACACGAAACATGGATTTCAAACCATTTTGGTGTGCCAACATTTGTCATGAACTACCCAGCAGCTATCAAGGCCTTCTACATGAAACCAGTTCCTGGAAATCCAGAGCGCGTGCTTTGTGCAGACTTGCTTGCACCAGAAGGTTACGGAGAAATCATCGGTGGTTCTATGCGTGAGGAAGACTATGATGCCCTTGTCGCTAAGATGGAAGAACTTGGCATGGATCGTACAGAATACGAATTCTACCTTGACCTTCGTAAATACGGTACAGTGCCACACGGTGGATTTGGTATCGGTATCGAGCGTATGGTAACCTTCGCAGCAGGTACAAAACACATCCGCGAAGCGATTCCATTCCCTCGTATGTTGTACCGCATCAAACCATAAAATAAATCAAAACGCCCTAGGGGCGTTTTTTCAAAGTAGAAGAAAGAAGAGGTGGAGAACATGTAAAGCACAGCTTAACAAGTGACAAACACAAAGAGACAAATACACTTGTTAAAGGAGAAACTATGTTTAAACGAAATTACCGGAAGAATATCGGTCTCATGGCTGGTGTGGAATTTTTTGCCTTTTTGGGCATTACCAGCTTTTGGATTTTATTTCTCAGTCAAAATGGGATGTCACTTTGGCAGATTGGCTTATTGGAAAGTATTTTTCATGCTACCAGTGTCATCTGTGAAATTCCCTCGGGAATGTTAGCTGACCGCTATTCCTATAAAACCAATCTGTATTTAAGTCGAATAGCTGGGATTGCGTCGTCTATTCTCATGTTACTAGGACAAGGTAATTTTTGGATTTATGCACTTGCTATGGTGGTGAGTGCCTTGTCTTATAATTTTGATTCGGGGACGAGTGCAGCCATGGTTTATGATTCAGCCGTGGAGGCTGGATTAAAAGAGCGCTACTTATCTATCTCAAGTTTTATGTCAGGAGTCGCAGAAGGCACTCGGTCTTTAGGGACGGTTTTAGCAGGATTTTTTGTCCATGGTCAATTACACTTGACCTACTATATCATGATTGCTACTTCTATTATCGTTCTTTTCCTAACATGGATGTTAAAAGAACCTAGTGTTAAAGCGCAAAAATCTGAGCGTTTAACGATGAAAAAGATTATGTTGACTGTCAAAGAGGAGTTGCAGAGAAATCCCAGTCTTTTTGGTTGGATGATTCTGTCCCAAATCATCGGAACACTGATGTGTATGTTTTATTTTTACTATCAAAATCAACTGCCTGACCTAGAAGGATGGCAGATTTCGATGGTCATGCTGATGGGCAGTGCATTGAATATCTGGGCAGTTTATCTAGCAAGTAAGATTGGAAAGAGGTATTCAGCATTAAAACTTTTTCCAATTCTTGTCCTCTTGACGGGAGGAACTTATTTGCTGTCCTACTTTGGTACGCCACTGATTTATATTTTAGTTTATTTGATTAGTAACGCCTTATATGCTCTCTTTCAACCGATTTTTGACAACGATTTACAAAAGCGACTCCCAAGTGAGGTACGGGCAACCATGCTAAGTGTCTACTCTATGATGTTCAGCCTGAGTATGATCGTCATTTTTCCTCTGACGGGCTGGTTGATTGACTATCTAGGATTTGTAGTAGCCTTCCTTTACTTAGGGCTCATTTTAGTACTAGCCAGCTTTTTGCTATTTTTCATTTTGAAAGAGATGGCTGGATCTTTGGAACTAAAAGAGAATGTTATTTCTAAGAAATAGAGTTATTTTTCACTTTTATCTTTTTTCTCTTGCTATCTACCAGCTTTTCTAGTATAATAGTTTATTGTGAGCAAACCTCACTTACCCCTTGCAAAGACTAGGGGTCATTAGACCAAAAGGAGGAACATATCAATGGCTAAATACGAAATTCTTTATATCATTCGTCCAAACATTGAAGAAGAAGCGAAAAACGCTTTGGTAGCACGTTTTGACTCTATCTTGACTGACAACGGTGCAACTGTTGTTGAATCAAAATCATGGGAAAAACGTCGTCTTGCATACGAAATCCAAGATTTCCGTGAAGGACTTTACCACATCGTTAACGTTGAAGCAAACGACGACGCAGCTCTTAAAGAGTTTGACCGTCTTTCAAAAATCAACGCTGACATTCTTCGTCACATGATCGTCAAACTTGACGCGTAAGAAGGTAAATTATGATTAACAATGTTGTACTTGTAGGGCGTATGACACGTGACGCTGAGTTGCGTTATACCCCATCAAATGTAGCAGTTGCGACTTTTACTCTTGCAGTAAACCGTACATTCAAGAGTCAAAATGGCGAACGTGAGGCTGATTTCATCAATGTCGTTATGTGGCGCCAACAGGCTGAAAATCTTGCTAACTGGGCTAAAAAAGGCTCTCTTATCGGGATCACAGGTCGTATCCAGACTCGTAGTTACGATAACCAGCAAGGACAACGTGTCTACGTAACAGAAGTCGTGGCTGATAATTTCCAAATGTTGGAAAGCCGTAGCGTGCGTGAAGGACATACAGGTGGAGCTTATTCTGCACCAACTGCTAGTTATACAGCACCTACACAATCAGTACCTGACTTTTCACGTGATGAAAATCCATTTGGAGCAACCAATCCATTGGATATTTCAGATGATGATTTACCATTCTAATGGACAATTAAAACTATAAAGGAGAAAAAACATGGCTCAACAACGTCGTGGCGGATTCAAACGCCGTAAAAAAGTTGATTACATCGCAGCAAACAAAATTGAATATGTTGATTACAAAGATACTGAGCTTCTTAGCCGTTTCGTTTCAGAACGTGGGAAAATCCTTCCTCGTCGTGTAACAGGAACTTCAGCTAAAAACCAACGTAAAGTAACAACAGCTATCAAACGCGCTCGCGTAATGGCTTTGATGCCTTTCGTAAACGAAGATTAAAGAAAAAAAAGACCCCAACGGGTCTTTTTTTCACGAGCTTTGAAATGAGAAGGGGAGTTCGGTCCAGTGGACCTCTTTTTCATGAGCTGGAAAATAAAAAAGCGAATTAAGACCCACCTGGGTCTTTTTTTCACGAGTATGGAAGTGTGAAAGCGAGTTGGGCCCGGGTGGACCTCTTTTTCATGAGCTTGAAAATAAGAAAGCGAATTAAGGTCCTTATGGGTCTTTTTTAGGTTCTGGGGACCTCTTTTTCAGATTTTTATGGGTATCTGTTAGAAACAGCTACTTTTGAATCTAGTAGGATTTTAATTTTAGCCAGCTAGTTCTTTTTCTTTTTATCTTCATTCTCGTGCTATAATGGTAGGAGAAAACTTTAAAGGATCAGCTTATGAAGACAATATGTTCAATTAGAGAAATGCAAGAATCTGACATTAAAGATCTATCCCAAGGTTTTATCAATCAAGGTTGGCCGGGTAGAGAAGAAATTTTGGCTAGGTATTTTCTTGAACAAGAATGTGGAGAGAGAGAAGTCTCAGTTGCAGAGGTTGAGGGTGTAGTAGCGGGGTACATCACTATTTTACCAATTGCCAAGCATGGTCCCTTTGCTGGAATGTCTCCAGAACTTTCAGATTTCAATGTCTTTGAGCCCTTTCAAAATCAAGGTATTGGAAATCTCTTGCTGGAAGAAGCAGAAAAACGAGTTAAGCTCATATCGGATAAGGTAACCCTTGGTGTTGGCCTCCATTCAGGGTATGGCCCTGCCCAGAGATTGTATATCAGACGGGGCTACATTCCAGATGGTTCAGGCGTTTGGTATCAGAACCAACCGTTGGAAATGAATGCCACTATTCAAAATAATGATGATTTAGTTTTGTACTTATCCAAAGAATTTGAATAAGAGGTAGCAAATTTTTTGAAGATATGGGATTTCTCTACTTTATGGTATAATGGAAAGAGTTAGATTGAAAGAGGTAGAGAGATGGATGCAAAATTAAAATACAAGGCAAAGAAGATTAAGATTGTCTTTTTTGATATTGATGATACCCTGCGTACGTCAAAGACAGGTTTTATTCCAGCTACAATTCCCACTGTCTTTAAACAGTTGCGTGAAAAAGGAATTTTAACAGGAATTGCCTCTGGTCGTGGCATTTTTGGTGTTGTTCCAGAGATTCGTAAGCTCAAACCTGACTTTTTTGTAACCCTAAATGGGGCCTATATAGAAGATAAAAAAGGAAATGTCGTTTATCAAAATCAGATTGAGAAGTCAAATGTAGAAGAATACATTTCTTGGACTAAGAAAGAGGGGATTGAATATGGTTTGGTTGGCAGTCATGCTGCTAAACTCTCCACTCGAACAGAACTGATAAGTGAGGCGATTGATCCGATTTATCCAAACTTGGATGTGGATTCTGACTTCCATGAAAAAGTAGACATTTATCAGATGTGGACCTTTGAGGATAGAGGGGATGACTTGCACTTGCCAGATTCATTGTCGGATAAACTTCGCATGGTGCGTTGGCATGAACATTCATCTGATGTGGTACCAATTGCAGGCTCAAAGGCTGCTGGTGTGGCAAAGGTTGTAGAACACCTAGGATTGAAACCAGAGAACGTCATGGTCTTCGGAGATGGGCTCAATGACTTAGAACTCTTTGATTATGCAGGAATTAGTATTGCCATGGGAGTTTCCCACGAAAAGATCAAAGAAAAAGCAGATTATATTACAAAAACAGTAGAAGAAGATGGCATTTTTGATGCCTTAGAAGGATTTGGTATGGTAGAAAAAGAATTGCATTTCCCACAAGTAAACATTGAAACAGTAGAAGGTCCGTTGGCGACTATTAAGACAAATCACGGAGACTTGCGTATCAAGCTTTTCCCTGAACAGGCTCCCAAAACAGTAGCAAACTTTGTCGCTCTTTCAAAAGATGGTTACTATGATGGAGTGATTTTCCATCGCATTATCAAGGACTTTATGATCCAAGGTGGAGACCCAACTGGTACTGGTATGGGGGGAGAGTCCATTTATGGACAAGCTTTTGAAGATGAATTTTCTGAAGAACTCTATAATGTTCGCGGGGCTCTTTCTATGGCCAATGCTGGTCCAAATACCAATGGCAGTCAGTTCTTTATCGTGCAAAACCAACACTTGCCATACTCTAAGAAAGAGATTGCACGTGGTGGCTGGCCTGAACCAATCGCTGAGATCTATGCAGAGCAAGGTGGAACTCCTCACCTTGACCGTCGTCACACTGTTTTTGGGCAATTGGTAGATGCAGAATCTTTTGCAGTCTTGGATGCCATTGCAGCTGTTGAAACTGGTGCTATGGACAAGCCAGTTGAAGATGTAGTAATTGAAACGATTGAAATTGAGGACTAGGATGAAAATTGGTGATAAGCTAAAGGGGCGTATTACAGGAATTCAGCCCTATGGTGCCTTTGTCGAGTTAGAGACAGGGGTGATTGGGCTGATTCATATTTCAGAGATTCGGACAGGATTTATCGAAAATATCTATGAGGTTTTGAAAATTGGTGAAGAAGTGCAAGTTCAGGTTGTTGATTTAGACGAATTTTCAGGTAAAGCTAGTCTATCTATTCGCACTCTGGAGGAAGAAAAACATCAATTGCCAAGACGGAGACGTTTTTCAAATGATCGTATCAAGCATGGTTTTGCACCACTTGGGCGAATGATGCCAATCTGGACAAAGGAAGCCCTCAACAATCTGAGAGAGAAAAACTAGTTTATTAGATTTCGTATTTTTAAAAATCAATATATGGAAGAACAATTATTAAAACCAGGAGAGCGAATCAACCAGCTCTTTTCGACAGATATCAAGATCATTCAAAATAGAGAAGTGTTTAGCTATTCGGTGGATAGTGTTCTCTTGTCACGCTTTCCTCGCTTCCCTAAAAATGGCTTAATAGTGGATTTTTGTGCTGGAAATGGTGCAGTGGGACTTTTTGCAAGTAGTCGTACCAAGGCAAAAATTCTCTCTGTAGAGATTCAGGAACGCTTGGCAGACATGGCAGAGCGTTCGGTTCAGTTGAATGGTTTGGAAGAGCAGATGCGGGTCATCTGCGATGATTTGAAAAATATGCCTGCCCACATTCAGGGAAGTAAGGTGGATATGATTTTGTGCAATCCGCCTTATTTCAAGGTGGATCCGCATTCTAATCTGAATGAGAGTGAACACTACCTCCTAGCAAGACACGAAATTGCGACTAACCTAGAAGAAATCTGTCGCAGTGCTCAGAGTATTCTCAAGTCTAATGGTCGTTTGGTCATGGTTCATCGTCCAGATCGGCTCTTGGATATCCTAGACATGCTTCAACGCCACAATTTGGCACCCAAGCGCCTGCAATTTGTCTATCCTAAACAACAGAAGGAGGCCAATATGCTCTTAATCGAAGCTATCAAGGATGGATCGACAAGTGGTTTCAAGGTCCTGCCACCACTCATTGTTCACAATGAAGATGGTTCCTACACGCCAGAAATTCAAGAGATTTACTATGGATCATAAGGCATATATGTATGTGGTGGAGTGTAGTGACGGTTCTTACTATACGGGCTATACAACGGATGTGAAAAAACGCCTTGCCGTTCATAATAGTGGTAAGGGAGCCAAGTATACCCGAGCTCGCTTGCCAGTCAAACTCATCTATGTAGAGGGTTTTGCTAGCAAGGAAGAAGCCATGTCTGCAGAGGCTCTCCTCAAACGCAAGAAACGTCCACAGAAAGAACGATTTTTATCCGAAAATCAAGAGAAAAATCTAGTCAATCATATTGATATCTAATGAGGGGGCCTTTGACTCCTCTTACTTTTGTCAAAAGAGGAAAAAAGTGCTAAAATAAGATGAATAAATTTAAAGAGGTATTATCATGTCTAAGATTCTAGTATTTGGTCACCAAAATCCAGACTCAGATGCCATCGGGTCATCTGTAGCCTTTGCTTATCTTGCAAAAGAGGCTTATGGATTGGACACAGAAGCAGTTGCTCTCGGTACTCCAAACGAAGAAACAGCCTTTGTTTTGAACTATTTTGGTGTAGAAGCACCACGTGTTATCACATCTGCTAAAGCAGAAGGTGCAGAGCAAGTTATCTTAACTGACCACAATGAATTCCAACAATCAGTGTCAGATATCGCTGAAGTAGAAGTTTACGGTGTTGTAGACCACCACCGTGTGGCTAATTTTGAAACTGCCAGCCCGCTCTACATGCGTTTGGAACCAGTTGGATCAGCTTCATCTATTGTTTACCGCATGTTCAAAGAACATGGTGTAGCAGTTCCTAAAGAGATTGCTGGTTTGATGCTTTCAGGTTTGATTTCAGATACCCTTCTTTTGAAATCTCCAACAACACACCCAACAGATAAAGTCATTGCTCCTGAATTGGCTGAATTGGCTGGTGTGAACTTGGAAGAGTACGGCCTCGCGATGCTGAAAGCTGGTACAAACTTGGCTAGTAAATCTGCTGAAGAATTGATTGATATCGATGCTAAGACTTTTGAACTCAACGGAAACAAGGTTCGTGTTGCCCAAGTCAATACTGTTGATATCGCTGAAGTCTTGGAACGCCAAGCTGAAATCGAAGCAGCAATGCAAGCTGCCAACGCAGCAAACGGCTACTCTGACTTTGTCTTGATGATTACTGATATTGTGAACTCAAACTCAGAAATTTTGGCTCTTGGATCAAACATGGACAAGGTTGAAGCTGCCTTCAACTTTAAACTTGAAAACAACCATGCTTTTCTTCCAGGTGCCGTTTCACGTAAGAAACAAGTGGTACCTCAGTTGACTGAAAGCTTTAATGGCTAATAGCCTGAGTGATAATTGAAACGAGGAAACTTTAGTTTCCTTATAGCTAAAGGAGTCTCGGCTCCTTTTTTTCTAGGAGAGAAAGATGTTAGAAAATGGCGATTTGATTTTTGTGAAGGATCTTTCAGATATGGGGCAGGCCATCCAGGCTTCTACTGGGAACTATAGTCATGTAGCTATCTTTTTGGACGGTTTGATCTACCATGCTAGTGGGCAAGCAGGGGTAATCTGTCAAGGACCAGATGAATTTTTTGAACCGACTCATCTCTATGACCTTTATGTCTATCCAGAGATGGAAGCTGACTTGGTAAAGGAAAGAGCCAGCAAACATTTAGGTGCACCCTATAACGCCTCTTTTTATCCAGATGGGTCTGGTTTTTACTGCTCCCAGTACATCGCGGAAATTCTTCCTATTTTTGAGACTATTCCTATGCAATTTGGAGATGGGGAGCAGGAGATTAGTGATTTCTGGAGGGAATATTACAGGAAACTCGAACTTCCTGTGCCTCTGAATCAACCAGGGACCAATCCTAGTCAACTAGCAGCATCTTCTCTTTTAGAATGTAAAGAAAGGAATCTTCATGATTCAGATTTTTAATCCATCTCGTTTGACTCGACAGCCATTTTTTATAGATTTGGTTGACTATCTGGACCAGCATGACGATGTGATTCTACGAGAAATCAAGGCCCAGTTTCCAGATGTGGCAGTTGATAAACTCATGGAAGAGTATATAAAGGCAGGCTTGATCCTAAGGGAAAACAAACGCTATTCCCTCAATCTCCCTTTTCTAGAATCAATAGACAGTCTGGCTCTTGACCAAGAAATTTTTGTCAGAGAGGACAGTCCAGTCTATCAAGCCTTACTGGAGAAGACTTTTGAGACAGAATTGCGCAATCAGACCAATGCAGCCATTTTAGTCGAATCTACGGATTTTGCAAGAGAAAAGATGACCCTGTCGAATTATTTCTACAAGGTTAAGAATCAATATCCATTGACAGAAAAACAGCAGGAACTCTATGCCATTTTGGGGGATGTCAATCCTGAGTATGCTCTCAAGTATATGACGACTTTTTTACTGAAGTTCCTCAAAAAAGACCATCTTATGCAGAAACGCCGTGATATCTTCGTTGAGAGTCTAGTCGTCTTGGGCTATGTAGTGCAAAACGAAGAAGGGAAGTATGAGTTGGCTGTTGATTTTGACAAGGAGCGGTTGACTTTCTATTTACCTTAATTGCTTCATTTTGAGCAGATTGTTTGACTTTGCTAAAGAATAAGCATAAACTGAATGTAAGCGATAACCATTATCGTATTAAAAGCAAAGGAGACAGAGTTATGTCACTTGAAAATAAATTGGAACAAGCAACTGGTGCTATCAAAGAAGGATTTGGGAAAGTTACTGGCGATAGCAAAACAGAAGCAGAAGGTGCTGTAGAAAAAACAGTTGCGAAAGCAAAAGAAGTAGTTGAAGATGCTAAAGGCGCTGTAGAAGGTGCCGTTGAAGGTCTTAAAAATTCATTTAAGAAAGAAGACTAAAAAAACCAAGGGAAAGCCTCCCTTGATTTTTTGATTTTATAGATAACGTTCTGCGATAGCTGCGTCTCCAGGATAGTCTTCTTTCTTTCCTTGGACGATCTGGTAGCAATCAGCTCCCTTACCAGCAATAATCACGGCATCGAGTTCTTGATTTGTGATGGCCATCGCGGCCTTGATGGCTTGTTCACGATCGGCAATCTTTTCAACAGGATGACTGATATAGCTGCTTATTTCTTCAGCAATGGCCATTGGATCTTCATAGTTGGGGTCATCAGCTGTGAGAAAGACTTGAATCTCAGGATGTTGATTGAGGAGGAGGCCAAAGTCTTTGCGGCGACTTTCACCCTTGTTTCCAGTCGAACCGAGAACCAGAGCAATTTTTCCAGTTTGATGGGTTTCAACAACAGAAATCAGTTTTTTCAGACTATCGCCATTGTGGGCATAGTCGATGAAGACCTTAGCGCCGTTTTTCTGTGTGAGGACTTCCATACGTCCAGGAACTCGGGTCGCAGCGATCCCTTTTTTGATATCTCCAAGACTGGCACCTAGACGAAGACAGGCAAGTCCTGCAGCAACGGCATTTTCTTGATTGAAGTGGCCGATGAGTTGAATATCATAATCACCAGCGAGTTTACCTGTAGCTGAAAAGCTAAAGGCTTTAGAGTTCTCGATATGGTTGCTTGACTGGCTACCATAGAAGTCATGTTCTTGATGTTCCACTTGTTCCTTCAGCACAGAGAAGTGGTCCATGTCGCTGTTAATGACAACTGCTCGGCTATTTTTCATCAAGAGACGTTTGTGGTAGAAGTAATCTTCAAAACTAGGGTGTTCAATTGGTCCGATATGGTCAGGAGTGATGTTAAGAAAGACACCTACATCAAAGGTCAGACCATAGACGCGTTTGACCAGATAGGCTTGACTAGAGACTTCCATGATGAGGTGGGTTCTACCATTCTTAACAGCTTGAGCCATCATATCAAAGAGATCAATGCTTTCAGGAGTTGTGAGGGCAGATTTAAAGAAGGTCTTACCATCTAAGGTTGTATTCATGGTAGACAGCATAGCTGGGCGATGGTGTTGAGCCAAGATGTTATAGGCAAAATAGGCTGCTGTTGTCTTACCCTTGGTTCCAGTGAAGGCGATAATTTTGAGTTTCTCTTGTGGATTACCATAAAACTCCATAGCAATCAAACTCATGGCTTTCTTAATATCGCTCACGACAATAACAGGAATACCGACTTCGTAGTCCTTTTCTGCGGCATACCAAGCTAAGCCTTGACTTATAGCGGATAGGAGGAATTCTTTTTTAAAGGCAGCGCCTTTTGCAAAAAAAAGAGTACCTTCTTTTACTTTTCTGCTGTCATAACTGATGCTATCAAAAACAACTTCACTGTAGTTGTAGTGGTAATGTCCTTGATCAATAATCTCGCGAAAAAGGCCATCTTTCTTTAAAATATCTAATGCGGTTTCAATCTTAATCATACTTTCTATTATAAACTTCAAGTCTGAATTTTACAAGTAACAAGGAAAAGTTTATAATGGAAGATAGGGAACTTTTCCTAGTTATCAAAATTGAATGAGGAAGCTATGTCTAACGAAAACAATCACCAGCAAGCCCAGATGTTGCGAGGGACTGCTTGGCTAACAGCTAGTAACTTTATTAGTCGCCTCCTTGGGGCTATCTATATTATTCCCTGGTATATCTGGATGGGGACTTATGCTGCCAAGGCAAATGGACTCTTTACCATGGGCTACAATATTTACGCCTGGTTCTTGCTGATTTCGACAGCGGGTATACCTGTTGCGGTCGCCAAACAAGTGGCTAAGTACAATACCATGCGAGAAGAAGAGCATAGCTTTGCCTTGATTCGGAGTTTCCTAAGCTTTATGACGGGCTTGGGTCTAGTCTTTGCCTTGGTCTTGTATCTCTTTTCTCCCTGGTTAGCAGACTTATCAGGTGTGGGGAAAGACCTGATTCCCATCATGCAGAGCTTGGCTTGGGCAGTTTTGATTTTCCCATCTATGAGTGTTATTCGAGGCTTCTTCCAAGGGATGAACAACCTTAAGCCCTATGCCATGAGCCAAATCGCCGAGCAGGTGATCCGTGTTATCTGGATGTTGCTGGCCACTTTTATTATCATGAAGATGGGTTCTGGGGACTACTTATCAGCCGTTACCCAATCGACCTTTGCAGCCTTTGTGGGAATGGTGGCTAGTTTTGCAGTCTTGATCTACTTCCTTGCCCAAGAAGGTTTACTCAAAAGAGTCTTTGAAACACGGGATAAGATCAATAGTAAGCGACTCCTGGTTGATACCATCAAGGAAGCCATTCCCTTTATCCTGACAGGATCAGCCATCCAGCTCTTCCAGATTTTAGACCAGATGACCTTTATCAATAGTATGAAGTGGTTTACCAACTACAGCAATGAAGACTTGGTTGTCATGTTTTCTTATTTCTCTGCCAATCCTAATAAAATTACTATGATTTTGATTTCTGTCGGTGTCTCGATTGGAAGTGTTGGTTTGCCACTTTTGACGGAAAATTATGTTAAAGGTGATTTGAGAGCTGCTGCTCGCCTGGTTCAAGATAGTATGACCATGCTCTTTATGTTTCTATTACCAGCAACTGTTGGAGTCGTCATGGTGGGTGAGCCTCTCTATACAGTCTTTTATGGCAAGCCAGATAGTCTGGCCATGGGCTTGTTTGTCTTTGCGGTTTTACAGTCTACTATTTTAGGCTTGTATATGGTTTTGTCTCCTATGCTTCAGGCTATGTTTCGCAATCGCAAGGCAGTTCTTTACTTTGTCTATGGATCAATTGCTAAGTTAGTCTTGCAATTGCCAACCATTGCTATTTTCCACAGCTACGGTCCCTTGATCTCAACGACCATCGGTCTCATCATTCCAAATGTTCTGATGTACCGAGATATTTGTCAGGTGACGGGTGCACGTCGAAAGATTATCTTGAAGCGGACAATTTTGATTATGATTTTGACCATGGTCATGTTTATTTTGGTTGGTTTCCTACAGTGGATTTTAGGATTTTTCTTCCAACCAACAGGACGCTTCTGGAGTTTCCTCTATGTAGCCCTTATCGGAGGTCTCGGGGGAGGACTCTATGGTTTAATGAGTCTTGGCACTCACCTATTGGATAAGATTATTGGGAAACCTCAAGCAGACCGCCTACGAGCAAGATTTAAACGATCTTAACAAAATAGATTTATAAATAAAAGGAATGCTGGCCCTTTGTTAAGTATCTGGGTTAGCTGACACATAAATTAAAATCCCTAGAATCAGTTGTTCTAGGGATTTATTGGGGTGTGAGCATGATTAACTCTACAATCATAGCGATATAGAGGACTAATGTCAGGAGAAAACCTGCTCTCCAGAAGAATTTGATAAATTTAGGGTAATAAAAACTTCGTTTTTTGACAAGGAAAAAGACTACAAGGAGAATTGCTAAGAGTGAAAGTGCAACACCAAGTCGCGGTAGAAAGTTGTGGGTAAAGGCTTTAGCAGTGATCAGATAATACTCAAATACCAAAAGTGGAAAAGCTAAATCCGCAAAGTTCAGTCCTAGTTTTTTCAGTTTAAAAAGTTTTGTTACAATGATGGAGACCACGAGGGTTAATACCAACAATAAAGTAGCTGCTATTTTCATTAAAATCATACCCATATTGTATCATAAAAAAACGCTAAAGGAAATGAGAAACAAGGGAATTTGTTGGAAAGTCAGGCTTTTGAGATTGTAGGTGTTTTTTGTTATAATGAAAGTTATGAAATCTTATAATACCTTGAATGATTATTATCGAAAACTCTTTGGAGAAAAGACTTTTAAAGTTCCTATTGATGCGGGGTTTGACTGTCCTAATCGCGATGGAACTGTGGCACATGGGGGGTGTACCTTTTGTACGGTTTCGGGTTCTGGAGATGCCATTGTAGCACCAGATGCCCCTATCCGTGAGCAATTTTATAAGGAAATCGACTTTATGCACCGCAAGTGGCCGGATGTTCAAAAGTATCTGGTTTATTTTCAAAACTTTACCAATACCCATGAAAAGGTGGAAGTGATTCGGGAGCGTTATGAACAAGCCATCAACGAACCTGGTGTAGTGGGAATCAATATCGGAACACGGCCAGACTGCCTGCCAGACGAAACCATCGAATATTTGGCTGAGTTATCGGAACGCATACATGTGACGGTAGAATTGGGATTACAGACCACTTATGAAATAACCTCTGACCTGATTAACCGTGCTCATTCTTATGAATTGTATGTTGAAACAGTAAAACGCTTGAGGAAATATCCCAAGATTGAGATTGTTTCCCATCTGATCAACGGCCTGCCTGGGGAAACTCATGATATGATGATTGAAAATGTCCGCCGTTGTGTCACCGATAATGATATTCAAGGAATTAAACTGCACTTGCTCCATCTTATGACCAATACACGCATGCAACGGGATTATCACGAGGGGCGTTTGCAACTGATGAGTCAGGATGAGTATGTCAAAGTTATCTGTGATCAACTGGAAATCATTCCCAAGCATATCGTCATCCATCGAATTACAGGAGATGCACCGAGAGATATGCTGATTGGTCCTATGTGGAGCCTCAATAAATGGGAAGTGCTAAATGCTATTGAAACTGAGATGCGACGTCGCGGAAGTGTGCAAGGATGCAAGGCTGTAAAACAGGAGTTTAAAAATGAAAAGACCACTTGAGATGGCACATGATTTTTTGGCTGAGGTTGTGACAAAAGGGGATATCGTAGTGGATGCGACCATGGGAAATGGCCATGATACCCTTTTTCTAGCCAAGTTAGCCAAGCAAGTCTATGCCTTTGATATCCAGGAGCAGGCTTTGGAGAAGACGCAAGAGCGTTTGTATCAGGCTGGAATGACAAATGCCCAGTTAATCTTGCAAGGTCATGAGACGCTTGACCAGTTTGTGACAGAAGCTAAGGCAGGGATTTTTAATCTGGGTTATCTGCCTTCTGCTGACAAATCTGTCATTACACAACCTCAGACTACTATTGAAGCTTTAGAAAAGCTGTGCCATTTGCTTGTCAAGGGGGGACGGATTGCCATTATGATCTACTATGGTCATGAGGGAGGAGACATTGAAAGGGATGCTGTTTTGGACTTTGTTAGCCAGTTGAACCAACAAGAGTGTACAGTTGCCATTTATCGGACTCTCAACCAAGTTAACAATCCACCGTTTTTAGTTATGATTGAAAAATTAGAAAGGTATAGACATGGATAAACAATACCTTCGTGAGAAGCTAGAGGCTATGCGCCAAAATTTTGTCGAGTCAACGCATCACGAGCGAGCAGTCGGGGTGCTCGACGAAGCACATATGAGCAAGAAAATGCTTAAAATTAAGAAAAAATTAGTGGCTCTTGAAATGGAACGATGCCAGAAAAAAATTGAGCACAAAGACTGTTCTAAGATTGATCAGAAAATCCAAGAGCAAAAGGAGATTTTTGAATCTTGTTGTAAAAAAGATTAAGGAGGAATTGTGTGGAATTACTCATTTACTTGATTCTATTTTTATTTGTCTTAATCATTTCAACCACGACCAATAAACTTCTCCCTTTTTTGCCCCTTCCTCTTGTGCAAATCCTTTTAGGGATTGGGATTGGCTTATTTGTTCCCGATGCGGACTTTCATCTCAATACAGAGCTGTTTCTGGCCATGGTTATTGGTCCCTTACTTTTCCGGGAGGCAGAAGAAGCAGATATTACATCTGTTTTAAAACACTGGCGCATCATTGTCTACTTAATCTTTCCAGTGATTTTCATCTCGACCTTGAGTTTGGGAGCCTTGGCTCATTTCCTTTGGCTCAGTCTTCCCTTAGCTGCCTGTTTGGCTGTTGGGGCAGCGCTTGGTCCGACGGATCTGGTAGCCTTTGCTTCTCTTTCTGAGCGTTTTCGTTTTCCAAAACGGGTATCCAATATTCTCAAAGGAGAAGGACTTCTAAATGATGCTTCGGGCTTGGTAGCCTTTCGGGTGGCACTGGCTGCATGGACAACTGGCGCTTTTTCCCTCAGTCAGGCTGGAACATCCCTAGCACTTTCAATCCTTGGTGGTTTTGCAGTCGGTTTTGTGACGGCAATGATCAATCGTTTCTTGCATACATTTTTACTGAGTGTGCGAGCGACTGATATAGCGAGTGAACTCTTGCTTGAACTGAGTTTGCCTCTCATGACCTTCTTTATCGCTGAAGAAATCCATGTTTCAGGGATTATCGCAGTTGTAGTCGCAGGTATTTTGAAGGCCAGCCGCTTTAAGAAAATTACGCTCCTTGAGGCTCAAGTAGACACCGTGACGGAGACCGTCTGGCACACAGTGACCTTTATGCTAAACGGATCAGTCTTTGTTCTCTTGGGAATGGAATTAGAGTTGATTGCAGAGCCGATTCTGTCTAATTCTCTCTACAATCCCTTTCTTTTACTACTTTCAGTTGTCGTTCTGACCTTCTTGCTTTTTGCGATCCGCTTTGTCATGATTGCTGGTTTTTACTTTGTGAGAACGCGTCGACTTAAGAAAAAAATTCATAAGTACATGAAAGATATGCTTCTTTTAACCTTCTCTGGTGTTAAAGGGACAGTATCTATCGCGACCATTCTCCTCATACCAAGTCATTTGGAGCAGGAATACCCTCTGTTACTCTTCCTAGTAGCAGGCGTTACACTATTAAGCTTTCTAACAGGTTTACTGGTCCTCCCTCACTTATCTGAGGAACAAGAGGAAAGCAAGGATCATTTGATGCATATAGCGATTCTGAATGATGTAGCTGCAGAATTAGAAAAAGAGCTGGACCATCACAAGAACAAACTTCCTCTTTATGCAGCTATTGATAATTATCATGGTCGGATTGAAAACCTCATCCTTAGTCTGGAAAACAAGAGAGTCCAAGAGGACTGGGAGTCCCTCAAGCTTCTTATCTTGAGTATTGAGAGTGACGGTTTGGAGCAAGCCTACGAAGAAAATAGAATCAGCGAGCGTGGCTATCGAGTTTACCAACGTTACCTAAAAAACATGGAGCAGAGTATCAATCGGAATTTCGCTTCTAGAGTGACTTATTACTTCCTAGTTTCTTTACGGATACTGCGCTTTCTACTCCATGAAATGTTTACCTTTGGCAAAACTTTCCGTAGTTGGATGAATGAAGAATCTCGTAAACTACTAGCAGTTGACTATGATCAGATTTCAGAGTTGTATTTGGAAAATACAGAGCTGATTATCGAGAGTTTGGAAAACCTCAAAGGGGTTTACAAGAGTTCTCTGATTAGCTTTATGCAAGAATCTCGTCTACGCGAGACGGCCATTATCGGAAGTGGTGCTTTTGTTGAGCGGGTTATCAATCGCATCAAGCCAAACAATATCGATGAAATGCTACGAGGCTACTATCTCGAACGCAAGGCAATCTTTGAATACGAAGAAGCTAAACTGATAACAGCCAAGTATGCCAAAAAACTACGCCAAAATGTGAATAACTTAGAAAATTATTCTCTGAAAGAGGCCGCAAATACCTTACCTTATGATATGCTAGATTTAATCAGAAGAACTTAGATGATGAAGAAAATGACGGAGGATGGGATATGAAAAAGTGGTGGAAGGAGCTATTGGATAAGCCCTTATTGAAAGCTTTTTTGCATTATTATCAAGCATCTGATAGCGAGTTGACTAGTGTCGCTGTTGCCTACTATTGGTTGATTTCAATCTTCCCCTTGCTGATGATAATGGTCAATATTTTGCCCTATTTTCAGATTCCGATTTCAAATTTTTTGCTCACCATCAAAGAATTTGTACCAGATACAGTCTATGATGTGGTTGCAAAGATTGTCCGAGAAGTCCTGACTCAACCATCGACTGGTTTGCTGAGTTTTGCAGTCTTGTCAGCCCTTTGGACCTTCTCGAAATCGATGGATTTCCTCCAAAAAGCTTTTAATAAGGCCTATGGAGTGGCCAAGAGCAGAGGAATTATCTCCCATCAACTGATGAGTTTACTCGTCAGCTTTGGTTTGCAAATTCTTTTTGCCTTAGCCTTATTTTTGAGTATGTTTGGTCGTATGTTGCTCAACCTAGTCAAAACTTACTGGCAATCAGACAGTCCTTTCTTTGATTATCTACAGGACTTTACAGGCCCTTTGATTTATGCCTTGCTCTTTGCCATCTTGGTCATGCTCTACTATTTCCTTCCAAATGTCAGAGTCCCTCGTATTCGCTACGTTTTTCCTGGTAGTATCTTTGTTTTGCTGACGCTTGTCTTTCTTTTGAATATCTTTTCTGTTTATTTCAATAACTATGTCAACCATCTAGTCGACGTCCGATTTTTCAGCTCCATTATCGTTGTGGTGATGATGTTCTGGTTTATTCTCATCGCCAAGATTCTGATTATCGGAGCAGTTATCAATGCCAGTGTACAGAGTTTGAAAGATCCAAAGTTTCGTGATAACACATTCTTTTTAAAAAATGAAGAATAAAAAAAGACGCTTTGAAAACAAAGTGTCTTTTTATTGCATTTGCAACAAAAATGTGCTATTCTATCATCATAGATGCGAAAGGAGGAAACATGTCGTTATTACGCGAAATCGGAGTTATAGCCCGTGCCCTAGATTCTATTGCTAATATTGAGTTTCGTGATATTGAACTAGCTCGTGGGCAATATCTTTATTTAGTGCGAATCAAGGAGAACCCAGGAATTATTCAAGAAACTTTATCAGATTTGCTAAAGGTTGATCGCTCAACAGTTGCCCGTTCCGTTAAAAAACTAGAAGAAAAGGGATTGATAGAGCAAAGAGCAGCTGTGGATAATCGAAAAAATAAGGAGTGGTTTGTAACAGAAAAAGGTGAGATTCTCTATCCCTTTATTCTAGCTGAACATCACTATTCAGAGAATTCTGCCCTAAAAGGATTTTCCAGGGAAGAGGCCAGAGAACTGGAGAGCCTACTAATTCGGGTTAGAAAAAATATTACAAGTGATTGGGATATGGTCAAAAAAGGCCAGAAAAGAAATTATTTATAATAAGAGGTGAAAGATGAAAGTTATCGTTGAAAATGAATTTTGGAGCTTGTTTCCAGAAGCGCAGATTAGCATTTTAGTAGTAAAGGGATTAGATAATACAGTTGATGAAAGCAAGGATCCCTATTTCAAAACCTTGCTAGATAAGGGAGCTAAACGAGCTGAGGATTTCATTTCGGATGAGAATTTTACTCAGAATGATGTCATTCAAGAATGGCGTCAGGCTTTCAGCAAGTTCAAAACGAAAAAAGGAGCACGTTCTTCGATTGAAGCCCTACTTAAGCGGGTCAGTCAGGGAAGAGAGTTTAATCCCATCAATCCCTTGGTAGACATCTATAATAGTGTCTCTCTATCTTATGCGGTTCCCTGTGGTGGCGAAGATGTGAACAAGATTGTAGGCAATCTTCATCTTGGTCAGGCTAAGGGAGGAGAACCTTTCTTTCCACTAGGAGCTGAAAACGATGCGCCTGCTTTACCTGAAGAAATCATCTATTACGATGATGAAGGAGCGGTTTGTCGTTGTCTTAACTGGAGAGAGGCACAGAGAACCATGTTGACGGAAGAGACAAAGGATGCTGTCTTAGTGATTGAAGCGATCAATGGTGAACAGGCGGCGCGTGCTCAGTCTGCCATGGAAGAATTACAGGACTTGGTAAAGGACTACTTTGGTGTTCAAGGCAAACTGGTTCATCTAACTTCTGAGTCCCCAGAAATTACACTTTAAACAGAAATAGCCCTGTCATCTCTTAGGAATAAACTATCCTAAAGAAATGGCGGAGCTATTTTTAATAGATAAACATGGCATCACCGAAACTGAAGAAACGGTAGTGTTCTTGAATAGCGTGCTGGTAAGCATCTAGGACTAAGTCACGACCTGCAAAGGCAGAAACCAACATGACGAGAGTTGATTTTGGCAGATGGAAGTTGGTTGAGAAAGCATCGACAACCTTCCATTCGTAACCTGGTTTGATAAAGATATTGGTCCAACCAGAATCTGCTTGGATTTGTCCATCAAACTTGGAACCGATGGTTTCCAGTGTGCGGATCGAAGTAGTTCCAACAGCAATAACACGACCTCCATTTTCCTTGACAGAGCGAAGGGTGGCTGCTGCTTCATCAGAAAGTTGGTAGAACTCTGAGTGCATTTCATGTTCGTCCAGATTGTCAACAGAAACGGGTCTAAAGGTTCCTAAACCAACGTGGAGGGTCAAATAAACCAAATGGACGCCCTTGGCTTGGATTTCTGCTAGCAGTTCTTTGGTGAAGTGGAGGCCAGCAGTAGGTGCAGCAGCAGAGCCACTTTCTTTAGCGTAGACCGTTTGATAACGTTCGCGATCATCCAGTTTTTCATGGATATAAGGTGGCAGTGGCATTTCACCGAGACTTTCCAAGACTTCTAGAAAAATTCCTTGGTATTCAAAGCGGACAATACGGCCTCCGTGGGTCAATTCCTCCGTAACGACAGCGCTAAGGCGACCATCACCAAAGTTGACCCGAGTGCCAACCTTGAGGCGTTTAGCAGGTTTAGCGAGAACCTCCCACTCATCTCCACTGGTATTTTTGAGTAGGAGAAGCTCCACATGGCCTCCAGTTTCTTCCTTTTGACCATAGAGGCGGGCAGGGAGAACACGGGTGTCATTCATAACAAGAGCATCACCGGGTTCTAGCATATCGATGATGGAGTGGAAGTGCTTATCCTGAAATTCTCCCCTCTCTCGGTTGACGATGAGGAGTTTGGAGGCATCTCGTTTTTCAAGTGGTGTTTGGGCAATCAATTCCTCAGGCAAGTGGAAATCAAAATCAGCTGTATTCATTTTTTTCATCATTCTTTCTAACTTCTAATCTTATCCATTATAACACGTTTCAAGTTTGGACGCTCTTTTTTTGGAAATTAAATCGTTTTCACTTGACAAAAATTGGTCTATACCATATAATAAATATAGATTAAAACGGAGGATGAAAAGATGAAAGTTATTAAAGTTGAAAATCAAGTCGAAGGTGGAAAAGTAGCTTTTGAGATTTTGAAGGAAAAATTGGCCAATGGTGCTCAAACATTAGGACTTGCGACAGGAAGCAGCCCGCTTGAGTTTTACAAGGAAATCGTTGAGAGTGATCTTGATTTTTCAAATCTAACCAGTGTGAACCTTGATGAGTATGTCGGGCTTGATGGGGACAATCCACAGTCTTACCGTTACTTTATGCAAGAAAACTTGTTCAACCAAAAACCATTTAAGGAAAGCTTCTTGCCACGTGGTGTTAAGGATAATGCTGAAGCTGAGGTAGAACGTTACAACCAAATTTTGGCTGACCATCCAGTTGACCTGCAAATCTTGGGAATCGGTCGCAATGGACATATCGGATTTAACGAACCGGGCACTCCATTTGACAGCCAAACGCATCTAGTAGAACTTGACCAGTCTACTATCGAAGCCAATGCTCGCTTCTTTGACAAGATTGAAGATGTCCCAACCCAAGCCATTTCAATGGGAATTAAAAACATCTTGGATGCCAAGTCAATTATTCTCTTTGCTTACGGTGAGTCGAAAGCAGAAGCCATTGCTGGAACAGTATCAGGCCCAGTAACTGAAAGTCTACCAGCAAGTAGCCTCCAAAACCACCCTGATGTGACTATTATCGCAGATGCAGCAGCGCTCAGCTTGCTTGAAAAATAAAAAGTACAAGAACCACTTGCTCTTTGGAGTGAGTGGTTTTAGACATATAAAACTTCAACATTACGTTAGGGGACACATGAATAAAGAAGAATTTCTAAAAATAAAAGAAGCATATAAGAGCGCTAGGACAGAAGAGAAAAAAAGAATAATAGACTACATTACAAAGAAGAAAGATAAGAAAGGGAATTATCTTTTTACTAAGTCAAAGGATAAACCATATAGCTCAAGAAACCAATATTTAGGAGGGAGAGGGAGTGGTAAATACACTTCATCTAGTAGATTATCTAGACCATATGATTTATCAAATCATATGTGGATTGATTTGAATTATAAAGGAAATGAAATACTAATTTCTTTACAGTCTTTTGATATTGATCCAAATAGTAAAGAACTTCACGTCTTATATGATAGGATAGGTATCTTATTTGAAAAATCTAAAAAAATTCCAATTTTTAAAGATTGTTATACAATAACTAAAGTTAGTGATGCTTTTCTTAAAATGGAAACAACAAACTGGGAACTACCTTTATCTGAAGCAGAGATGGAGGAGATGGTGGACTATATTATTAGTCATTATGAAAAATAAAAAACTTAGTTTCCCCTTGACATTTATTCATTTTACGTGTAAAATAGAATAGATCTTGAACTTGAAGGGAGTGAAAAAAATGTCTAAAACAGTAGTACGTAAGAATGAATCTCTTGACGATGCACTTCGTCGTTTCAAACGTGCGGTTACTAAAGCTGGTACTCTTCAAGAAACACGCAAACGTGAATTCTATGAAAAACCTTCTGTAAAACGTAAACGTAAATCAGAAGCAGCTCGTAAACGTAAAAAATTCTAATTAGAAATGAGAGGCTAGAGAAATCTAGTCTTTTTATTTTTAAATAAATACTGTAATTCCTGCAAAAAAAGGAAACTTCCAACTACAATCTGATATAATAGTAGGGAGAACTCGATTGAAGGAGGAAATTATGTCGGTTTTAGTAAGAGAAGTAATTGAAAAGCTCAGACTAGATATTGTCTATGGTGAAGGCGAATTGCTTGAAAAGGAAATTAATACTGCGGACATTATGAGACCTGGTCTTGAAATGACGGGCTATTTTGATTACTATACTCCAGAACGGATTCAGTTGTTAGGGATGAAGGAGTGGTCCTATTTGGTTGCTATGCCTGCCCATAACCGTTATCAAGTTTTGAAGAAAATGTTTCTACCTGAAACACCCGCTGTCATCGTTGCTCGTGGCTTGGTAGTGCCAGAAGAAATGTTGAAAGCTGCTAGAGAATGTAAGATTGCGATTTTGACCAGTCGAACATCAACCAGTCGTTTATCTGGAGAGTTATCTAGCTACCTTGATTCCCGTTTGGCTGAACGTACGAGTGTTCATGGTGTCTTGATGGACATCTATGGCATGGGTGTCTTGATCCAAGGGGATAGTGGTATCGGTAAGAGCGAGACAGGCCTTGAACTTGTGAAACGGGGACACCGTTTGGTGGCAGATGACCGTGTAGATATCTTTGCCAAGGATGAAATGACCCTTTGGGGAGAGCCCGCTGAAATTTTGAAGCATTTACTTGAGATTCGTGGAGTGGGTATTATTGACGTGATGAGTCTCTACGGAGCAAGTGCTGTAAAAGATTCTTCACAAGTTCAGTTGGCTGTTTACTTGGAAAATTACGATACCCATAAGACCTTTGACCGTCTAGGAAACAATGCCGAAGAACTCGAAGTTTCTGGTGTGACGATTCCGCGTATCCGCATCCCAGTAAAAACAGGACGCAATATCTCAGTTGTTATTGAGGCGGCAGCTATGAACTATCGCGCTAAGGAAATGGGCTTTGATGCGACGCGTTTATTTGAAGAACGCTTGACTAATCTCATCTCCAAAAATGAGGTGAAAGATGATTAATCCAGTTGCATTTGAAATCGGTCCCTTTGCTATTCGTTGGTATGCTTTGTGTATTGTAGCTGGTCTGGTTCTGGCAGTTTATCTTGCCATGAAAGAAGCTCCTAAAAAGAAAATCCTATCAGATGATATTTTGGATTTTATCCTGATTGCTTTTCCGGTAGCTATTTTAGGTGCTAGACTATACTACGTACTCTTTCGCTTAGATTATTATCTGCAAAATCCAGGTGAAATCATCGCCATTTGGAATGGTGGTTTGGCCATTTACGGAGGTTTGATAGCGGGCGCTATTGTCCTTTATATCTTTGCAGATAGAAAGCTGATCAATACTTGGGATTTCTTAGATATTGCAGCACCTAGCGTCATGATTGCCCAGAGTTTAGGGCGCTGGGGGAACTTCTTTAACCAAGAAGCCTACGGTGCAGCGGTAGATAGTCTGGATTATTTGCCGGGCTTTATCCGTGATCAGATGTACATTGAGGGGAGTTATCGTCAGCCGACCTTCCTATACGAGTCGGTTTGGAATCTGATCGGTTTTGCTTTAATCTTGATTTTTAGACGAAAATTAAAAGGAATCAGACGTGGTCATATCACTGCTTTCTACTTGATTTGGTATGGTTTTGGTCGTATGATCATCGAAGGAATGCGGACGGATAGTCTCATGTTCTTTGGTCTGCGAGTTTCCCAATGGTTATCAGTTGTCCTTATCGGACTCGGTATTTTTATCATACTTTATCAAAATCGAAAGAAAGCTCCGTTCTATCATACAGAGGAGGAAAAATAAATGTTAGAAGTTGCATATATTCTTGTTGCGATTGCTTTGATTGTCTGTTTAGTCTATTTGACAATCACGATTCAAAAAGCAGGTCGTATGATTGATGAGACAGAGAAGACCATCAAAACGTTGAGCTCAGATGTGAACGTTACCTTGCATCAGACCAATGAATTACTGGTTAAGGTCAATGTGTTGGCAGATGATATCAATATCAAAGTTGCGACGATTGATCCACTCTTTACTGCTGTGGCGGACTTGTCTGAGTCGGTATCTGATCTCAACCAACATGCACGTGTTTTAGGTAAAAAGGCTTCATCCGCTGGTTCAAAGACCATTAAAACAGGTGCAGGCTTGTCCGCTCTTCGTGTTGCAAGTAAATTTTTCAAAAAATAAAAAAGGAGAAATCTTATGGGAAAACTATCCTCTATCCTTTTAGGAACAGTTTCAGGTGCTGCTCTTGCTTTGTTTTTGACGAGTGACAAGGGCAAGCAAGTTTGTAGTCAAGCTCAGGATTTTCTAGATGATTTGAGAGAAGATCCAGAATATGCTAGAGAGCAGGTTTGTGAAAAACTAACAGAAGTGAAGGAACAGGCAACTGACTTTGTACTGAAAACAAAGGAACAAGTAGAATCTGGTGAAATCACTTTTGATAGTGTCCTTGACCAAGCTAAAAACTGTGCTCGACAAGCGACAGAAGCGTCAAAGGAAACCTTTAACAATCTCAAGGAGCAGTGGCAAGAACAGTCAACAACTCCAGACATTGCTGAAGACCAAGAAGAAATCATCATCGATATTACTGAAGTATAATGCATCACCATCTCTGGTTTTTGGAGATGGTGATTTTTATCTGCAAGCCTGTCTTTGTGGTATAATAAATACTATGCAGAAAAAACCAACGTCCGCCTACGTGCATATTCCCTTTTGCACACAGATTTGTTATTATTGTGACTTTTCAAAAGTTTTTATTAAAAATCAACCAGTAGATAGTTACCTGGAGCATCTGCTGGAAGAGTTTCGTTCTTATGATATCCAAAAGTTGTCAACTCTCTATATTGGAGGTGGAACGCCAACGGCTTTGTCCGCTTCGCAATTAGAGGTGCTCTTGGATGGCTTGACTAAAAACCTAGATTTGTCTGTCTTGGAAGAGTTGACGATTGAAGCAAACCCAGGAGACTTGGACGCGGATAAAATTGCGGTTTTGAAACAGTTACCAGTCAATCGTGTTTCCTTGGGTGTGCAGACTTTTGATGACAAAATGCTGAAAAAGATTGGGCGCAGTCACTTGGAGAAGGATATTTATGAAAATATCGACCGCCTCAAACTGGCCGGTTTTGACAATATTTCCATCGATTTGATTTACGCTCTACCTGGTCAAACTATGGCTCAGGTCAAGGACAATGTAGCTAAGGCTATCTCGCTTGATATTCCTCATATGAGCCTTTATAGCTTGATTTTGGAGAATCATACGGTCTTTATGAACCGCATGAGACGTGGGAAATTGCCCCTGCCCAAGGAAGAGTTAGAAGCAGAGATGTTTGAGTACATCATCGCAGAGCTTGAGCGAGCTGGTTTTGAGCATTATGAGATTTCGAATTTCTCTAAGCCTGGCTTTGAAAGTCGCCACAATCTCATGTACTGGGACAATGCCGAGTATTATGGTATTGGTGCGGGTGCTTCGGGTTATGTGAACGGGGTACGTTATAAAAATCATGGTCCGATCCGCCACTATCTCAATGCGGTAGAGGCAGGAAATGCTCGAATTACAGAAGAACACCTGAGTCAAAGGGAGCAGATGGAAGAAGAAATGTTTCTGGGACTCCGCAAGAAATCTGGGGTTTCCATGGCACGATTTGAGGAAAAATTCGAACGGTCCTTTGATGAACTTTATGGCGAAATCATCAGAGACTTGGTTCAACAAGGTCTTATGCAGATCGATGGTGATCGTGTCCGAATGACAAAGAGGGGTCTCTTCTTGGGAGACACTGTAGCAGAACGATTTATTTTGGAGTAGAACAATGGGTTTAACTTATCAGATGAAAATGAAAATTCCTTTTGATATGGCGGACATGAACGGTCATATCAAACTTCCAGATGTGATTTTGCTGTCCTTGCAAGTATCAGGTATGCAGTCAATTGAACTGGGAGTTAGCGACAAGGATATGTTAGAACGTTACAATCTGGTCTGGATTATTACAGACTATGCGATTGACGTGGTTCGCTTGCCTCGCTTTGATGAGGAGATTACGATTGAAACAGAAGCATTGACATACAATCGTCTTTTTTGCTACCGCCGTTTCACCATCTATGATGAAGCAGGCCAAGAAATCATTCGCATGTTAGCAACCTTTGTTCTCATGGACAGAGATAGTCGGAAAGTCCATGCTGTCGAGCCTGAGATTGTTGCGCCTTACCAGTCTGAGTTTGATAAAAAACTCATCCGTGGGCCGAAGTATGCTAACCTAGAAGATCCGATCAGTAAAGACTACCATGTTCGTTTTTACGACTTGGATATGAATGGTCATGTTAATAACAGTAAATATCTGGATTGGATTTTTGAAGTCATGGGAGCAGATTTTCTAACCAAGTATATTCCAAAGAAAATCAATCTCAAGTATGTCAAAGAAGTGCGACCAGGTGGTATGATTGCTTCAGCTTATGAACTCAAGATATTAGAAAGCAAGCATGAGATTATTAGTGATGGCGAGATCAATGCTCAAGCTATGATTACGTGGCAAGAAATTGAAGCGAATTAGAAAGGGCGATATGGCTTATAAAGGTTATTTAATTGATTTAGACGGGACTATTTACAAGGGTAAAGACCGGATTCCGGCAGGTGAGGCTTTTGTGCATGAATTGCAAAAGCGAGAAATTCCCTATCTCTTTGTGACTAACAACACAACTCGTACTCCTGAGAGTGTTCAAGAGATGCTGGCTCAGAATTTTAACATTAATACCCCTCTATCAACTGTCTACACGGCAACTCTGGCAACCATCGACTATATGAACGACTTGGGACTGGAAAAGACAGTCTATGTCATCGGAGAAGCTGGGCTCAAGGATGCCATTCAGGCAGCTGGTTATGTCGAAGATAAGGAAAATCCTGCCTATGTGGTAGTTGGACTGGACTGGCAAGTCGACTATGAAAAATTTGCCACAGCAACTCTAGCTATCCAAAAGGGTGCTCACTTTATCGGAACCAATCCAGACCTCAATATTCCGACGGAACGTGGCCTTTTGCCAGGTGCTGGTTCACTGATAACCCTTCTTGAAGTCGCAACACGAGTAAAACCAGTTTATATCGGAAAACCAAATGCTATCATTATGGATAAGGCAGTTGAGCACTTGGGCTTGAAAAGAGAGGAGTTGCTCATGGTTGGGGATAACTACCTGACAGATATCCGAGCAGGAATTGACAATGGCATTCCAACGCTCTTGGTGACGACAGGTTTTACCAAGGCAGAAGAAGTGGCGGACTTGCCAATTGCACCAACTCATGTAGTTTCTAGCCTTGCGGAGTGGCATTTTGATGAAAACTAAACTGACCTTTTGGGGAAGTATGCTCTTTCTCCTCTCCCTGTCTATCCTCTTAACCATTTATCTGGCTTGGATTTTCTATCCCATGGAAATTCAGTGGCTGAACTTAACGGAACGGGTTTATCTAAAGCCCGAAACCATTCAGTACAACTTTCATATCTTGATGAATTACCTGACCAATCCCTTTAGTCAGGTCTTAGAGATGCCAGATTTTCGTTCATCAGCTGCAGGTTTACACCATTTTGCGGTGGTGAAGAATCTCTTCCACTTGGTTCAGCTAGTTGCCCTAGTGCCATTACCAAGTTTCTATTTCTTTGTTAGAAAGATTGTGAAAAAAGGATTTCTACCTCTATATCGTAAAAGTATTCTGACTTTAGTGCTATTGCCTCTAGTCATTGGCCTTGTAGGAGTGTTAATTGGTTTTGAGCAATTCTTTACTCTTTTCCATCAGATTCTCTTTGTGGGAGATGATACCTGGCTTTTTGATCCAGCAAAGGATCCCGTTATTTTGATTTTACCAGAGACCTTCTTCCTCCATGCTTTCCTTCTCTTCTTTGGACTCTATGAAAGTTTCTTTGGTTTTCTTTATTTGAAAAGTCGTAGAATACTTTAATGTGTTGCATTGATAAAACAGAGATGAAGTTAAAAATTCTTACGAGGAGTGAATTAACTTCATTGGAATTGAGTAATTCGTTCGCATACAGTCTATTTTTCTAGAAAAAAATATGCTTTTTTCTAGAAATTGCTAGTCAAGCGCTTTATTTTTTTGTATAATAAGAATAGCAAAGTATAGATAAAGAAGAGAAAAGCATGATTACACTATTTTTATCACCGAGCTGTACATCATGTCGTAAGGCAAAGGCCTGGTTAGAGACGCATAAAGTTCCTTTTGAGGAGCACAATATTATGACCAGTCCTTTAACAAGAAAAGAATTGCAACACATTCTTTCCTTGACCGAAAATGGTACTGATGACATCATTTCAACTCGTTCAAAAATTTTTCAAAAATTGGATATTGATGTAGAGAGTATTTCGGTATCGGAGTTGCTTCAGTTGATTGAGCAATATCCTAGTCTTTTGCGTCGCCCAATTATTATAGATACCAAACGCATGCAGATCGGTTTTAATGAAGATGAGATTCGTGCTTTTCTCCCTCGTAGTTACCGTAAACAAGAACTAAAAGAAGCAACATTGAGAGCTGGTATTGGATAGATGAACAAACAGTATAGTTACCCACTAGATTTGTCGTGGAGCACTGAAGAACTTGCTTCAGTGCTTTCTTTTTTTAATGATGTTGAAGCTGCCTATGAAGACAAGGTAGAGGCTAAGAAACTGCTAGAATCTTACAAGAAATTTAAGTCTGTGGTTCCAAGCAAAAGCGAAGAAAAGCGCTTAGGTCGTGAATTTGAGGCGGCTAGCGGTTATTCCTTCTATCATGCAGTTCAATTAGCAAAAGAAAAAAGAGAAGGGAAGATTTCTCTTGGAAACTAAATTTGAATTTGCCAAGCAGATTGTACAGGAAGCTGCTGAGTATATTTTGGCTCACATGCAAGAAGATTTGCAGGTTGAGCGAAAGTCTTCCCCTACAGACTTGGTGACGCGTTTGGATAAGGAGGTTCAGGATCTCTTAGTTCAGAGAATTTTGGCATCTTATCCAGAAGACTTGATTTGCGCGGAAGAGGGCTGTTTACGTGCTGCAGTCGGTCAAGGTTCCGTTTGGGTGATTGATCCCATTGACGGTACCAATAATTTTGTTGCCCAGCAGGAAGATTTTGCAGTTATGTTGGCCTATTTTGAAAATGGGGTTGGGAAATTTGGTATCATTTATGATGTCATGAAAGGGGATTGTTACCATGGTGGTGGTGCTTTTCCTCCCTATCGTAATAATGAGCCCTTACCGACTTTTAAAAAGAAACCTCTTCAAGAATTTTTAGTTGCCGGTAACTCAGGTATGTTTGAAACCAATGAGTGGGGCTTGGCGGATTTGGGGCGAGCAGCGTTGGGAGTCCGTGTTTACGGCAGTGCGGCCATTAGTTTTGCCAAGGTTTTATCGGGTCGTCTTCTGACTTATATTACCTACTTGCAGCCATGGGATTACGCTGCAGCCAGTATCTTAGGGGAAAGTCTGGGTTATCGTCTTCTTACGGTATCAGGTGAGCCCGCTGATTTTAAAACGCGTCAGCCTGTCATGATGGTGCCAATCGAGATGCAAGATGAGATTCAGTCCTATATTTATGAAAGGAAAAAGAACTAAATGCAATTTCCAGAAGGATTTGTTGAAAAATATGAAGCGATACTAGAAGATGAGGCAAGAGACTTTCTTGCCTCTTTTAAACAAGAAGCAGTTTCGGCTTTTCGAGTCAATCCCTTAAAAGAAAGTCAGTTATCGTTTGCAGATGCTATTCCAAATACACCTTGGGGACATTATGGCAAGGTCTCAGGGAAGTCACCAGAGCACGTGACGGGTCTCGTTTATTCACAAGAGCCTGCAGCCCAAATGGTGGCCCAGGTGGCTCAACCAAGTCCTGGTATGAAGGTCTTGGACTTGGCGGCAGCACCAGGTGGAAAATCCACTCAACTAGCAGCTTATCTGGCTAATCAAGGAGTTCTGGTTTCCAACGAAATTTCAAGCAAGCGGGCTAAGATTTTAGTGGAAAATATGGAGCGATTTGGAGCGACAAATGTTGTCGTGACCAATGAATCTGCTGACCGCTTGGCCAAGGTTTTTAAAGGTTATTTTGATGTGATTGTCCTTGATGCACCTTGCTCGGGTGAAGGGATGTTCCGTAAACAACCAGATGCCATGGACTATTGGAACCTCGACTATCCGAGCCAATGTGCTAGTCTCCAAAAAGAAATCCTAGAAGACGCAGCCACCATGCTTGCTGAAGGTGGCCGTCTGGTCTATTCGACCTGTACCTGGTCACCTGAGGAAAATGAAGAAATCGTCCACTGGTTGCTTGATACTTATGATTTTGAACTGCTTCCAGTCAAGCATGTGAATGGTATGGTAGCAGGAATTGACCTTCCTGAAACGGCTCGGATGTATCCTCATCATTTCAAGGGAGAAGGCCAGTTTGTTGCCCACCTGCAGTTTAAGGGAGAAAATCTGGCACCTAAATTCAAGCCAAGCAAGAGCAATCTCAGTCGTGAACAGCTAGCCTTGTGGCAAGAATTTGCCCAAAAACATCTCAAAACGTCCTTAACTGGTATCTTGCAAACTTTTGGAGACCAACTTTATCTCTTGCCAGAGAGGTTACCTGATCTAGGGAAACTCAAAATTGCCCGAAATGGACTTCATCTGGGTACTTTTAAGAAGAAACGCTTCGAACCAAGCTTTGCTCTGGGATTAGCCTTAAAACCAAGTCAAGTTTTGCAAACAGTCGAAATCAAGGATGAGGACTTTGTCAAATATGTGGCTGGCGAGACTGTTCAGCTAGCTGAAAGTCTACCAAATGGATGGTATCAAGTCCTTGTTCATGGAAACGGATTAGGCTTTGCCAAGGTAACGGGAAATGTTTTGAAAAATTATTATCCAAAAGGACTCAGATTCAAGTGAAAAAGCTAGTCAAAGAATCTATTCTATGTTATATTGGAAGTATGAGTTTTTTCTGATAGTCTTTCATTATTACTTATATTATACAATGGAATTGTCCGCTCCTAAGAATGACTAGATAAAATAAAGCGGGACAATCATTGATGATAATTGGATGATCAGGACAAACGGAAGAAATCAGAACATTTATCATTATGTTCAAGGAGAATAACAGTGAAAAAAAGAAAAAAGCTCGTCCTATCTCTTGCAGCTCTTTTGCTGGCAGGTTCTCTAGCAGGATGTGCAAGCTGGATTGATCGTGGAGAAACCATGACAGCCGTCGGTTCAACTGCCCTTCAGCCTTTGGTTGAAGCCGCAGCAGACGAATTTGGTTCAAAAAATATCGGAAAAACAGTCAACGTTCAAGGTGGTGGTTCGGGAACAGGACTATCCCAAGTCCAGTCTGGAGCAGTAGACATCGGGAACTCTGACGTCTTTGCAGAGGAAAAAGAAGGAATCGATGCTTCAGCACTAGTAGACCACAAGGTTGCGGTAGCTGGTCTTGCAGTGATTGTAAACAAAGAAGTGGCTGTTGAAAATCTGACAACCGAGCAACTTCGCAAAATCTTTACAGGTGAAGTGACCAACTGGAAAGAGGTTGGGGGCAAAGACCTAGCAATTTCAATCATCAACCGAGCAGCAAGTTCTGGTTCACGAGCAACCTTTGACAATGTCGTAATGAATGGTCAGGCGGCTATGCAGAGTCAAGAGCAGGATTCTAACGGGATGGTCAAGTCGATTGTATCCCAAACTCCTGGAGCCATTTCTTACCTAGCCTTTGCCTATGTAGATGACTCAGTGAAAAGCATGAAATTGAATGGGTATGAACCTACATCTGAGAATGTAACGACCAACAATTGGCCTTTGTGGTCTTATGAACATATGTACACACTTGGTCAGCCTAATGAGTTAGCTGCTGAATTCCTGAACTTCGTCCTCTCAGATGAAGCCCAAACTGGGATTGTTAAGGGCATGGGCTATATCTCTATCAATGAAATGAAAGTCCAAAAGGATGCTTCAGGTACCGTTACAGCAGTAGAAGGAGGTCAATAATGAATCAAGAAGAATTATCTAAAAAATTACTCTCTCCTTCAAAGAACTCTCGGCTTGAGAAGTTTGGTAAAGGATTGACCTTCACTTGCCTTTCTTTGATTGTTATCATTGTGGCAATGATTTTGATTTTTGTAGCCCAAAAAGGCTTATCGACCTTCTTTGTCAATGGAGTTAACATCTTTGATTTCCTCTTTGGACAAACTTGGAATCCTTCAGGGAAACAATTTGGTGCCCTTCCGATGATTTTGGGCTCCTTTATTGTGACGATTTTATCAGCCCTCATCGCAACACCCTTTGCTATTGGTGCTGCAGTCTTTATGACAGAAGTATCACCAAAGGGTGCAAAGATTTTGCAACCGGCCATTGAACTCCTCGTCGGTATTCCTTCAGTCGTCTATGGATTTATCGGTTTGCAAGTTGTGGTGCCTTTTGTTCGTAGCGTCTTTGGTGGAACTGGTTTTGGGATCTTGTCAGGGATTTTCGTTCTTTTTGTCATGATCCTACCAACTGTAACCTTTATGACAACAGACAGCTTGCGTGCTGTTCCTCGTCATTACCGTGAAGCTAGTTTAGCTATGGGAGCCACTCGTTGGCAAACCATCTGGCGTGTGACCTTGAAAGCAGCACGTTCAGGTATTTTCACTGCAGTGGTCTTTGGGATGGCGCGTGCCTTCGGTGAAGCCCTTGCTATTCAGATGGTTGTCGGAAACTCAGCAGTTATCCCAACCTCGTTAACAACACCAGCTGCGACCTTGACATCTGTATTAACTATGGGTATCGGAAATACCGTCATGGGAACGGTTGATAATAACGTTCTCTGGTCACTGGCCTTGGTATTGCTCTTGATGAGTTTGGCCTTTAACAGTGTGATTAAATTGATTACGAAAGAAAGAGGAAAGAAAAACTATGCACGCTAAGAAATTAGATAAACTTGCAACAGCTGTCCTCTATACCATCGCGGGTATCATCGTTGCCATCTTGGCATCCTTGATTCTCTATATCTTGGTGAGAGGGTTACCGCATATCTCTTGGTCCTTCTTGACAGGGAAATCTTCCTCTTACCAAGCAGGTGGGGGTATCGGGATTCAGCTCTACAATTCCTTCTTCCTTTTGGTCATTACCTTGATCATTTCTGTTCCGCTATCTATGGGAGCTGGTGTTTTCCTCGCTGAGTATGCCAAAAAAGGACCTGTGACCAATTTTATTCGTACCTGTATTGAGATTTTGTCTTCTCTACCATCAGTCGTTGTGGGTCTCTTTGGTTACTTGATCTTTGTAGTCCAGTTTGAGTATGGATTTTCAATCATTTCAGGTGCCTTGGCCTTGACAGTCTTTAACCTTCCTCAGATGACTCGAAATGTTGAGGACAGTTTAAAACACGTTCACCATACGCAACGCGAGGCTGGTCTGGCCCTTGGTATCTCTCGTTGGGAGACTGTGGTCCATGTCGTCATTCCAGAAGCCCTTCCAGGTATCGTAACGGGTGTTGTCTTGGCATCTGGTCGTATCTTTGGTGAGGCCGCGGCTCTTATCTATACGGCAGGACAATCCGCTCCAGCCCTTGACTGGTCTAACTGGAATATCCTCAGTGTTACCAGTCCCATCTCAATCTTCCGTCAAGCAGAAACCTTGGCTGTCCACATTTGGAAGGTCAACAGTGAAGGAACCATTCCTGATGCTACCATCGTATCTGCTGGTTCTGCCGCCGTGCTCCTCATCTTTATCTTGATTTTTAACTTTGGAGCTCGCAAACTCGGAAGCTATTTACACAAGAAATTAACCGCTGCCTAAAGGAGAAGCCATGTCAAAATATAACTGGGATGAAAAGCATATCATCACTTTCCCTGAAGAAAAAGTGGCCCTCTCTACTAAGGATTTACATGTTTACTATGGTAAAAATGAATCCATCAAGGGCATCGATATGCAATTTGAAAAAAATAAAATTACAGCCTTGATTGGTCCTTCTGGATCTGGGAAATCTACCTATCTTCGCAGTCTCAATCGGATGAATGATACCATTGATATTGCCAAGGTAACAGGTCAAATCCTCTACCGAGGGATTGACGTCAACCGTCCAGAAATCAATGTCTATGAGATGCGCAAGCATATCGGAATGGTCTTCCAACGTCCAAATCCATTTGCTAAGTCTATCTATCGCAACATCACTTTTGCTCATGAACGTGCAGGTGTTAAGGACAAGAAAGTACTTGATGAAATTGTAGAAACCTCTCTAAGACAGGCTGCCCTTTGGGATCAGGTCAAAGACGACCTTCACAAATCAGCCTTGATGCTTTCTGGAGGTCAGCAGCAACGTCTCTGTATCGCTCGTGCCATCTCTGTTAAGCCAGATATTCTCTTGATGGATGAGCCTGCATCAGCTTTGGATCCTATTTCTGCAGGTAAGATTGAGGAAACCTTGTATGGTCTGAAGGATAAATACACCATGCTCTTGGTAACGCGTTCGATGCAACAGGCCTCTCGTATCTCTGATAAAACAGGATTTTTCCTAGATGGGGATTTAATCGAGTTTAATGATACGAAGAAGATGTTCCTTTCCCCTCAAAACAAGGAAACAGAAGATTATATTACAGGAAAATTTGGATAAGGAGTTGAAAGATGTTACGATCTCAATTTGAAGAAGATTTGGAGAAATTGCACAACCAGTTCTACGCTATGGGACAAGAAGTGCTCTCGCAGATCAATCGTACAGTACGTGCCTTTGTCACGCATGACCGTGATTTGGCAAAAGAAGTCATCGAAGACGATGCAGAAGTAAATGAATATGAAGTGAAGTTGGAAAAGAAATCATTTGAAATGATTGCCCTTCAACAACCTGTTTCGCAAGACCTTCGTACCGTCTTGACCGTTCTCAAGGCCGTATCAGACTTGGAACGCATGGGAGATCATGCAGTGTCTATCGCTGAGGCGACCATTCGTATGAAGGGGGAGCAACGTATCCCTGCTGTTGAAGAAGAAATCAAAAAGATGGGACGCGACGTGAAAAACTTCGTCGAAGCAGCTCTAGATCTCTATCTTAACGGTTCTGTGGATCAAGCCTACGAAGTAGCGGCTATGGATGAAAAAATCAACCATTATTTTGATAGCATCCGTGATTTGGCTACAGAAGAAATTAGAAAAAATCCTGAAGCTATTGTTACAGGCCGTGATTACTTCCAGGTTATTTCTTTTTTGGAACGTATCGGAGACTACGCAAAAAATATCTGTGAATGGGTTGTTTACTTTGAAACAGGTAAAATCGTCGAACTCTAAGAAATGGATTAAATATTCACTAAAAAGGCTAATCAACTCAGATTAGTCTTTATTTTTGAATAAAAAGGAAATTTTTTGAAATGAAAATTCTGAAAATGTTGACAAGTATTTTCAAATGGGTTATAATTATTCAGAAATAACAGAAAGGTCGTTTATTTATGAAATTTAAAAAATGGATGTTAGTTGTATGTAGCATGCTTACCAGCATGGTTTTGGTAGCTTGCCAATCAAGTACGGATAGTTCTCAGTCTGCTGTGGAGGCTATCAAACAAAAAGGCAAGCTAGTCGTTGCGACCAGCCCAGACTATGCACCATTTGAATTCCAATCCTTGGTAGATGGTAAAAACCAAGTGGTTGGGGCAGATATTGATATGGCTCAAGCGATTGCGGATGAACTTGGAGTTAAACTTGAAATCTCTAGCATGAGTTTTGACAATGTCTTGACCAGCCTTCAAACTGGAAAGGCTGACTTGGCTATTGCAGGAATTAGTGCCACAGATGAGAGAAAGGAAGTCTTTGACTTTTCAATTCCTTACTATGAAAACAAGATGAGTTTCTTGGTTAGAAAAGCCGATTTAGACAAATACAAGGATCTTTCAAATCTAGCAAGTGCCAATATCGCAGCTCAAAAGGGAACTGTGCCAGAAACCATGGTCAAGGAACAATTGCCAAATGCCCAATTGACATCTTTGACCAATATGGGGGAAGCAGTCAATGAGTTGCAGGCTGGAAAAGTGGATGCTGTTCATATGGATGAACCAGTTGCTCTTAGCTACGCAGGTAAAAACTCAGACCTTGTCGTTGCATCTGTCAACTTGACAATGAAAGATGGCGAAGCCAATGCCGTTGCTATCAAGAAGGATCAGTCAGACTTGAAAGCAGTAGTCGATAAGGTTATCCAAAAACTAAAAGATGACGGAACCTATCAAAACTATCTAGAAAAGGCAGCGAAACTAACAGAAGTTGAACAATAAGAAAAAGCAGAGTTGGACTTTAATCCAATTCTGCTTTTATGTATTCTAATAGCTCTTCTAGATTTTCAAGAGTGACTTTGGCGAACTGATAAGGACAGGCGTCCAAATAAGCTTTCTCAAAAAAGTCTAGTTTGAGTGAGCTGTGTTTCAAACTGGCAATTTTAGGATAGTTTCTCAAATCAAGCAAAAGACCATCGTGTAGAGGGTAGTGGGGCAAGGGACAGGTGTTTTCTTCAAGCACTTTCTTTATCTGAGCCTGATAGTTCTCTTGAAGGGTCAGTCTGGCCAGTCGATTTTTTTCAAATAACTGACTATCGATGTAAAGAGAAAGAGCCTTTTGCATGATGAGATTGCTGTCATAGTCCAGGATATTTTTGTAGGAAACAAAGGCTTCTTTTAGGGCATTTGGGAGAATGAGAGCGGTGATACGAAGGGATGGAAAGAGGCTGGTTGAGAAGGACTTGATATAAATGACTCGATCTTCAGTATCCAGATAGTGGAAGGTTTGTCCCTTTCTAGGATCTAGGTCCCCTAAATAGTCATCCTCTACGATGTAAACACCATACTGGTTTGCTAGATTCAGAATAGCCCTCTTTTCCTGATCAGAATAGGAATGGCCAAGAGGATAGTGGAAGCGAGGAATGGTATAGAAAAACTTGATTTTTCCAGATTTGAACTGTTCTTCTAGTTCTTCAAGGTCAATGCCATCAATACGGCGTTCAATGGTCTGGTAGGCTAGCCCCTGAGCGACCAAGAGACGGTTCATTCGGTGATAAGTCGGCTGTTCAACTAAAATCTCCTCTCCCTCGCTCGGAAAGTCAATCTGAGAAAGGATAAAGAGAGCTTGTTGGGTACCAGATGTTAGAACCAGTTGGTCGGGTTTACAGTAGAGGGCTTGGTCAAAGAGGAGTTGATGGACAGATTGTCTCAGTTCCTCAAGGCCCTCTTGGTTGTCATAGTAGTTGAAGAGGTAGTTTTCTCGGCCTATCAGGGTTTCGTTGACACAGAGTCGGAAGTCGTCATAGGCACTGGCATGTTCGTCAGTGACTTCGATTTCCAAGTCCTGATGCTGTCCTTGTTCTAGAACATAGTAGCCACTTTGGGGTTTGGCATAGAGGTATTGTTCATGGCGTAATTCCAGTAGGGCTCGTTGGATAGTGTCCTTGCTACAGTGGAAGTTTTGGCTCAGTTGACGGATGGAGGGAAGCCGGCTACCTGTTGGAAATTTTCCCGACTCGATACCCTTTTTTAGAAAGGAAACGACTGCTTGGTATTTACTTTCTTTCTTCATTCCAGACCTCCGTTGATTTTGTTACATTGTACCTTTTTTTTGCCTCCTTTGCAATGGGAAAAGCATTCTCCCTTTCACAACTAGGAGCAAATGTGGTATACTTAGAAAGTATGATGATTCATTGAAAAGAAGATAAGAAAGAGAATGGATAGAAAAGTGCAGGAACCGGTAAAATTATTTCAATACAATACTCTAGGTGCCCTAATGGCAGGTCTCTATGGCGGAACCATGACAGTAGGAGAATTGCTGGAGCATGGCGACCTTGGTTTAGGAACCCTTGATTCGATTGATGGGGAGTTGATTGTCCTTGATGGTAAGGCTTATCAAGCCAAAGGTTCAGGGGAGCAACCTGAAATTGTAGAAGTCGCAGCGGATGCCCTTATCCCTTATGCGGCAGTGGTCCCCCATCAGGCAGAAGTGATTTTCCGTCAGCGCTTTGAGATGACGGACAAGGAATTAGAAAAGCGGATTGAGTCCTACTATGATGGGGAAAATCTTTTTCGTTCCATCAAGATTCATGGGGAATTCGCCCACATGCATGTACGGATGATTCCCAAGTCAACAACAGATACCAAGTTTGCTGAGGTTGCTACCCATCAGCCTGAATATAGTCGTGAAAATGTATCGGGAACCATCGTTGGATTTTGGACACCAGAGATTTTCCATGGAGTGAGTGTTGCAGGCTACCATTTGCATTTTATCTCAGACGATTTGACCTTTGGTGGGCATGTGATGGACTTTGTTATCAAAGAAGGAATGATCGAGGTTGGAGCAGTCGATCAGTTGGATCAACGTTTTCCAGTCCAAGATCGCCAGTATTTATTTGCCAAATTTAACGTTGACGAGATGAAGAAAGACATTGATAAGTCAGAATAGGAGAAAAAAATGACAGTACATATTATCCTTACCATGATTGTTTTGGTTCTCATTCTAGTAGGTGGAACTTGGTATGCCAAAAAACGGTTTAAAATCTCTCTTGCAGTGATGGGCTTGGGGGCAATCGCATTTTTTGTTTCTTCTCAGGTGTTAGAGAAGATGGTTCACCTTCTGGTTCTTCATCCGCAAAAAGATGGAACCATTCCGCTCATGCAGGAGCAGCCTTTCTTATATGTCCTTTATGGGATTGCCATGGCGGCCCTCTTTGAGGAAACAGCTCGTCTTGTCTTTTTTAAATGGTTGGAGAAAAAGAGAAAGCTAGAAGATCGAGATGCTTTGGCTTATGGTTTGGGACATGGGGGCTTGGAGATGCTCTATCTTGGGATGGGAAGTTTAATCAGTTTGTTGATTCTCTTTTCACTCATCCAGTCTTCGAATACTGATGTAGCCAATCTCCTTCCAAAGGCTACCCTCGAAACGGTTCAGTCTCTTTCTGTATGGCAGGTTTATTTACTAGGAGTTGAGCGAGTGCTTGCCCTAGTTCTCCAAATTGGTCTTACTGTCTGGGTCTATCAAAGTGTCCGTCAAAAGAAATGGATCTATCTCGTTGCTGCCTATGGTTTGCATGCCTTGTTTGACTTAGCTCCAGCCTTATCTCAAGTGGGATGGATTGCAAATCCACTTCTAGTAGAGGTTATTCTTCTTTTAGAAGTACTAGCCTTTATCTGGCTAACAAAATCAACATTTTGGAAAAAATCTTTATAAAAAGAGGGGAACCTCTTTTTTTATGCAATGCTTTGACACCAAGAATTTTCCTGTCGTCAAAAGTTTTTAAAAATGGTATAATGAAATCACTCTATAAAAGGATGAGATACATGACATTAGTAACTAGAATACAAGAACAATTAGAAGGAATTGATATTCGTTTCAAGGAACCCTTGAAGACCTATACCTATACCAAGGTAGGGGGACGAGCGGATTATCTAGTTTTGCCACGCAATCGCTATGAGATGGCGCGTGTCGTTCAATTTGCCAATCAGGAGAATATCCCTTGGATGGTGCTAGGAAATGCCAGCAATATCATCGTTCGTGAAGGTGGAATCCGTGGTTTTGTCATCTTGTGTGATAAGCTTAATAACGTTTCAGTTGATGGTTATACCATTGAGGCAGAAGCGGGTGCTAATTTGATCGAGACAACACGTATTGCACTTCGTCATAGTTTGACTGGTTTTGAGTTTGCTTGCGGTATTCCAGGGAGCATCGGAGGTGCTGTCTTTATGAATGCGGGTGCTTACGGAGGAGAGATTGCTCACATCTTGCAGTCTTGTCAAATTTTGACCAAGGAAGGGGAAATCGAGACCTTGTCAGTCAAGGACTTGGCTTTTGGTTACCGCCATTCAGCTATTCAGGATTCTGGGGCCATTGTCTTGTCGGCTAAATTTGCCCTTGCTCCAGGTAATCATCAGGTCATCAAGCAGGAAATGGATCGCTTGACGCACCTACGTGAACTCAAACAACCTCTAGAATACCCATCTTGTGGTTCAGTCTTTAAGCGTCCAGTGGGGCATTTTGCAGGTCAGTTGATTTCAGAAGCTGGTTTGAAAGGCTATCGTATCGGTGGTGTTGAAGTGTCTGAAAAGCACGCTGGTTTCATGATCAATGTTGCTGACGGTACGGCGAAAGACTACGAGGACTTGATCCAATCTGTTATTGAAAAAGTCAAGGAACACTCAGGTGTTACTCTTGAGAGAGAAGTTCGAATTTTGGGTGAGAAGGAGTAAGGTTTCGCCAGAATAGCTGCTGCTATGTTAATGGAAAGGGGGTGAAAGCCTATCGGTAGCGAAGATGTATGCAGGTGGTTTTACTCCCTGCAAGAGGTAGTAGCGGCCTGACAGAGCCCTGATCTGTTAATTTATGAAAAAGAAGGAATTTATGCCAATTGAAAAAACCAATTATCGAATTCAAAAACGTCTCTAAAGTTTTTGAAGACAGCAACACCAAGGTTCTCAAAGACATCAACTTTGAGTTGGAAGAAGGGAAATTTTATACCCTTTTAGGCGCATCTGGTTCAGGGAAATCAACCATCCTAAACATCATTGCAGGTTTACTGGATGCGACGACAGGGGATATTTTGCTGGATGGGGTACGAATCAACGACATCCCAACCAACAAGCGAGACGTCCATACCGTCTTCCAATCCTATGCCTTGTTTCCACATATGAATGTGTTTGAAAATGTTGCCTTTCCGCTACGCTTGCGTAAAATTGACAAGAAAGAAATCGAACAACGCGTAGCGGAAGTTCTCAAGATGGTTCAGTTGGAAGGTTATGAAAAACGTTCCATCCGTAAACTCTCTGGAGGACAACGCCAGCGTGTAGCCATTGCCCGTGCTATCATCAACCAACCCCGTGTGGTCTTGCTGGATGAGCCCTTGTCAGCGCTGGACTTGAAATTGCGAACAGACATGCAGTACGAACTGCGTGAACTGCAACAACGATTGGGGATTACCTTTGTCTTTGTCACTCACGATCAGGAAGAAGCTCTTGCCATGAGTGACTGGATTTTCGTTATGAATGATGGCGAGATTGTTCAGTCTGGAACGCCAGTGGACATCTATGATGAGCCGATCAACCACTTTGTTGCTACCTTTATCGGTGAGTCCAACATCTTGCCAGGAACTATGATTGAGGACTACTTGGTTGAGTTTAACGGCAAACGATTTGAAGCAGTCGACGGGGGGATGAAGCCAAATGAGCCAGTTGAGGTTGTCATTCGTCCAGAGGACTTGCGCATCACTCTTCCTGAAGAAGGCAAGCTCCAAGTCAAGGTTGATACCCAGCTTTTCCGTGGGGTTCACTATGAGATTATCGCCTATGACGAACTCGGAAACGAATGGATGATCCACTCGACTCGTAAGGCCATTGTAGGTGAGGAAATCGGTCTGGACTTTGAACCAGAAGATATCCACATCATGCGTCTCAACGAAACCGAAGAAGAATTCGATGCTCGTATCGAGGAGTACGTAGAAATCGAAGAGCAAGAAGCAGGTCTGATTAACGCGATCGAGGAGGAAAGAGATGAAGAAAACAACCTCTAAACTCTTTGTAGTGCCCTATATGCTTTGGATCGCCCTCTTTGTTCTCGCACCTTTGGTCTTGATTTTTGGACAATCCTTTTTCAACATTGAAGGGCAGTTTAGTTTAGAAAACTACAAATCCTACTTTGCATCACAAAACTTGACCTATCTCAAAATGAGCTTCAACTCAGTTCTCTATGCAGGAATTGTGACCTTGGTAACGCTACTCATCAGCTATCCGACAGCCCTCTTTTTGACCCGTCTCAAGCACCGTCAACTCTGGCTCATGCTGATTATCCTGCCGACATGGATTAACCTGCTCCTCAAGGCCTATGCCTTTATCGGGATTTTTGGCCAGAATGGCTCCATTAACCAATTCTTGGAATTTATCGGAATCGGTTCGCAGCAGTTGCTCTTTACCGATTTCTCCTTCATCTTTGTTGCAAGCTACATCGAGCTTCCCTTTATGATTTTGCCGATTTTCAATGTCTTGGATGATATGGACAACAATCTTATCAATGCCAGCTATGACCTCGGTGCGACCAAGTGGGAGACCTTCCGTCATGTTATCTTCCCTCTGTCTATGAACGGAGTGAGAAGTGGGGTTCAGTCTGTCTTTATCCCAAGTTTGAGTCTTTTCATGCTGACACGTTTGATCGGGGGGAACCGTGTTATCACGCTGGGAACAGCTATTGAGCAGAACTTTCTAACCAATGACAACTACGGTATGGGTTCAACCATCGGTGTGATTCTTATCCTGACCATGTTCATCACCATGTGGGTGACTAAGGAAAGGAGAGAACGATGAAAAAATTTGCCAATCTCTACCTAGCCTTTGTCTTTATCATCCTTTATTTGCCAATTTTTTACTTGATTGGCTATGCCTTTAATGCTGGCGATGATATGAATAGCTTTACAGGCTTTAGCTTGAGCCATTTTAAAACCATGTTTGGTGATGGCCGTCTCATGTTGATCCTCACCCAGACCTTTTTCTTGGCCTTTCTATCAGCCTTGATTGCAACCATTATCGGGACTTTTGGTGCTATCTATATCTACCAGTCTCGTAAGAAATACCAAGAAGCCTTTTTATCACTCAATAATATCCTCATGGTTGCACCCGACGTTATGATTGGTGCCAGCTTCTTGATTCTCTTTACCCAGCTTAAGTTTTCACTTGGCTTTTTGACGGTTCTATCTAGTCACGTGGCCTTTTCCATCCCTATCGTGGTCTTGATGGTCTTGCCTCGTCTCAAGGAGATGAATGATGACATGATTCACGCGGCTTATGACCTTGGTGCCAGCCAGTTCCAGATGTTCAAGGAAATTATGTTGCCATATCTAACACCGTCTATCATTGCAGGTTATTTCATGGCCTTTACCTATTCGCTAGATGACTTTGCCGTGACCTTCTTTGTAACAGGAAATGGCTTTTCAACCCTATCAGTTGAGATCTACTCCCGTGCTCGTAAGGGGATTTCCTTAGAAATCAATGCCCTGTCTGCCCTTGTCTTTCTCTTTAGTATTATCCTGGTTGTAGGCTATTACTTTATCTCACGTGAGAAGGAGGAGCAAGCATGAAAAAACTCTATTCATTTTTAGCTGGAATTGCAGCGATTATCCTCGTCTTGTGGGGAATTGCGACTCATTTAGACAGTAAAATCAATAGTCGAGATAGTCAAAAACTGGTTATCTATAACTGGGGGGACTATATCGATCCAGAACTCTTGGAGAAATTCACAGAAGAAACAGGAATCCAAGTACAGTACGAGACCTTTGACTCCAACGAAGCCATGTATACCAAGATCAAGCAAGGTGGAACAACCTATGATATTGCCATTCCGAGTGAGTACATGATCAACAAGATGAGGGATGAAGATCTCTTGGTACCTCTTGATTATTCAAAAATTGAAGGAATCGAAAATATCGGACCAGAGTTCCTCAACCAGTCTTTTGACCCGGGCAATAAATTCTCCATCCCTTATTTCTGGGGTACCTTGGGAATTGTCTACAATGAAACCATGGTAGACGAGGCTCCTGAGCATTGGGATGACCTCTGGAAACCAGAGTATAAGGATTCTATCATGCTCTTTGATGGAGCGCGTGAGGTGCTGGGACTCGGGCTTAACTCACTTGGTTACAGTCTCAATTCTAAGGATCCTCAGCAGTTGGAAGAGACAGTGGATAAGCTCTACAAACTGACTCCAAATATCAAGGCCATCGTTGCAGACGAGATGAAGGGTTACATGATTCAGAATAATGCTGCTATCGGTGTGACTTTCTCAGGAGAAGCCAGCCAGATGCTTGAGAAAAATGAAAATCTCCGCTATGTCGTACCGACAGAGGCAAGTAATCTCTGGTTTGACAATATGGTCATTCCTAAGACTGTCAAGAACCAGGATGCTGCCTATGCCTTCATTAACTTTATGTTGAAACCTGACAATGCTCTCAAGAACGCAGAGTATGTCGGTTATTCAACACCAAATAATGCTGCTAAGGAAATGCTCCCTGAAGAGACAAAAGAGGATAAGTCCTTTTATCCAGATGCAGATACTATGAAACATCTAGAAGTTTATGAGAAATTTGACCATAAATGGACAGGCAAGTATAGCGACCTCTTCCTACAATTTAAGATGTATCGGAAGTAGTGATAGTAACGAAACGAATCAGTCAAGCTGGTTCGTTTTTTGAATAGTTGTATAGCTGTGTATTTTTACTATCCTATTTGCTTATTTTATAGCCTAGTAGTATACTAAGTTTATAATAATAGAAAGCGGTAACAAAGATGAAAATGTCTACTTTTTTCAAAAAAAGTTATTGGCCAACCTTTTTGATTGTTCAGCAAACTGTTATACTATTCTATCTAAAGGATGGTTTGGATCGACAATACCTAACAACTGAGTCTATATATTTGGTGATAGGGTTCTTTATATTTGTAAATATTTTCGAAGCTATCTTTAACAATTCAAAACTTTGGAATAAAAGTTGGGATAAAAAGAAAAATGGCAGTAAGAAAAAATATATCCTGAAAAAGTAATCAGGGATGTAGGGAATGATTTCCAGTTGACGCAAGCTTTAAAAAACGATATAATAAGAAAGTTGAGAATTGATTTTCTGTCATCTTAGTCCAGAGAAATGGCGGTGCTGCGAGCCATCTAAGCTAGGAAGTCATGCTACTCAATCACACAATTGCATAAGAATAAGAGAATGACAAGTTCATTGAATGAAGGTGGTACCGCGGTTTTTCGCCCTTCGTGATGTGAGCTTGTCTTTTGATTTTTGGAGGTGTTTATGAAGACATTTCTCGTGAAACAAAAGTTTCGTCTTGGGGGCGAACGCTTCGATATCAAGGATGATAGAGGAGTAGTGAATTATCAGGTGGAGGGCTCTTTTTTCCAAATTCCTAAGACCTTTACCATCTATGATGCCTATGGTGAACAAGTTAGTGAGATTAGTAAAGAATTTTTTACCTTGCTTCCTCGCTTTACTATTCAGCTACGAAACGGTTCCAATTTCGTTATTCGTAAGAAGTTGACCTTCTGGCGGGATAAGTATGAGTTTGATAATCTGGGACTTCGTATCGAAGGCAATATTTGGGATTTGAATTTCAAATTGCTAGATGATCGTGATCAGCTTGTTGCCGAGATTCGGAAAGAGATTTTCCATTTGACCTCAACTTACACCGTAACCGTCTATGAAGACTCTTATGCAGACCTGGTCATTTCACTCTGTGTCGCGATTGACTATGTGGAGATGCTGGAAAGCCAATCAAATTAAACAAGTAAATAAGGAGATATTATGAAACAACTATCTAGTGCTCAAGTTCGCCAAATGTGGCTAGATTTCTGGGCAAGCAAAGGCCACTCTGTAGAACCATCAGTCAGCTTGGTTCCTGTAAACGATCCAACTCTTTTGTGGATTAACTCTGGGGTAGCAACCCTTAAGAAATACTTTGACGGGACTATTATCCCTGAAAATCCACGTATCACCAACGCTCAAAAAGCTATTCGTACCAACGACATCGAAAATGTCGGAAAAACGGCTCGTCACCATACCATGTTTGAAATGTTGGGGAACTTCTCTATCGGTGATTACTTCCGTGACGAAGCCATCACTTGGGCTTATGAACTCTTGACAAGCCCAGAATGGTTTGACTTCCCAGCTGAAAAACTTTACATGACCTACTATCCAGACGATAAAGATTCTTACAACCGCTGGATTGAAGTGGGAGTGGATCCAAGTCACTTGATTCCAATTGAGGACAACTTCTGGGAAATCGGTGCGGGGCCTTCTGGTCCAGATACAGAGATCTTCTTTGACCGTGGAGAAGCCTTTGACCCAGAAAATATTGGTCTTCGCCTTCTAGCAGAAGATATCGAAAACGACCGTTATATCGAAATCTGGAATATCGTTTTGTCACAATTTAACGCAGACCCTGCTGTTCCTCGTAGCGAATACAAGGAATTGCCACACAAGAACATTGATACGGGCGCTGGTTTGGAGCGTTTGGTGGCGGTTATCCAAGGGGCTAAGACCAACTTTGAAACAGACCTCTTCATGCCAATCATTCGTGAAGTTGAGAAATTGTCTGGTAAGGTTTATGACCAAGACGGTGACAACATGAGCTTCAAGGTTATTGCGGACCATATTCGTTCGCTTTCCTTTGCCATTGGTGATGGGGCTCTTCCTGGAAATGAAGGTCGTGGCTATGTCCTTCGTCGTCTTCTCCGTCGTGCTTCTATGCATGGTCAAAAATTGGGTATCAACGAGCCTTTCCTTTACAAACTCGTTCCAACTGTTGGAAAAATCATGGAAAGCTACTACCCAGAAGTACTTGAAAAACGTGACTTTATTGAGAAAATCGTTAAGAGCGAGGAAGAATCATTTGCCCGTACCCTTCACTCAGGTCAACACTTTGCAGAAACTATCGTAGCAGACCTGAAAGAAAAAGGTCAAACTGTCATCGCTGGTTCAGATGTCTTTAAACTTTACGACACTTACGGATTCCCAGTTGAATTGACAGAAGAAATTGCTGATGAAGCTGGGATGACTGTAGACCGTGAAGGTTTTGAAGCAGCCATGAAAGAGCAACAAGAACGTGCGCGTGCGTCAGCTGTTAAGGGTGGCTCAATGGGTATGCAAAATGAAACCCTTCAAAATATCACAGTAGAAAGTGTCTTTAACTACAATGCCAGCCAATTGCCTTCTAAGCTGGTGGCTATCGTAGCTGAAAACGCTGAAGTTGAAGCTGTTTCAGAAGGAACTGCCTCTCTCATCTTTGCAGAGACTCCATTCTACGCTGAAATGGGTGGACAAGTAGCTGACCACGGTCAAATCTTGGATGCTGCAGGAAACGTCGTAGCAAATGTAACGGACGTTCAAAAAGCGCCAAACGGACAAGCTCTTCATACGGTTGAAGTTCTTGCACCACTTGCTTTGAACCAAGAATACACACTTAGCATCGACACCAATCGTCGTCTTCGTGTCATGAAGAACCACACGGCGACTCACTTGCTCCATGCAGCCCTTCACAATATCCTTGGAAACCATGCGACACAAGCAGGATCCCTTAACGAAGTTGAATTCCTTCGCTTTGACTTCACTCACTTCCAAGCCGTGACTCCAGAAGAATTGCGCGCCATTGAACAACAAGTCAATGAGAAAATCTGGGAAGCAATTGCAGTAGAAACTGTTGAGACAGATATTGACACAGCAAAAGAAATGGGAGCTATGGCCCTCTTTGGTGAAAAATACGGTAAGGAAGTTCGTGTTGTGACTATCGGCGATTACTCAGTTGAGCTTTGTGGTGGTACCCACGTTGGCAACACTTCTGAGATTGGCCTCTTCAAGATTGTCAAAGAAGAAGGAATCGGATCAGGAACTCGCCGTATCTTGGCAGTGACTGGTAAGGAAGCCTTTGAAGCCTACCGTGACCAAGAAGACGCTTTGAAAGCCGTCGCAGCGACCTTGAAAGCACCGCAACTCAAGGAAGTACCTCACAAAGTCGAAGGACTTCAAGAGCAACTCCGTCAATTGCAAAAAGAAAATGCAGAATTGAAGGAAAAAGCCGCAGCTGCGGCAGCAGGCGATGTCTTCAAGGATGTGAAGGAAGTCAACGGACACCGTTACATTGCAAGTCAAGTTTCTGTATCAGACGCAGGAGCCCTTCGTACCTTTGCGGATAACTGGAAACAAAAAGACTACTCTGACGTGCTTGTCCTAGTTGCAGCTATCGGTGACAAAGTCAATGTCCTCGTAGCTAGCAAGACGAAAGACCTTCATGCAGGAAACCTTGTCAAAGAATTGGCACCAATCGTCGATGGACGTGGTGGTGGTAAACCAGACATGGCCATGGCAGGAGGAAGCAACCAAGCCAAAATCCAAGAACTCTTGGAGGCAGTAGCAGGTAAATTATAAGGCATTAAAGATCTATCCATTAGGATAGGTCTTTTTGTGATTGCAAAAAAGCCAAATCCGGTTGGATCTGGCTTGTAACTGATAGGTTTATTTTGCTGCCCAGACACTTACTGAATCCGCTGCTACTGGAAATTCTCCATAACCTTCTGCATTGATTGTAACTTGTGCTGGATGATTTTCAAGGAGGTCAACAAAGGTTTGGTCAGCCCAGTCTTGACCAACAAACATAGACTTGCTGTTTTCTTGGTCATTTGAGATAAGGACAGCGATTGGAGATTGATTTTCAGCACCTGAACGTACCCATCCAATACAGTTGGCATCATCAAAGTAGTCTGTTTGCTCTCCATAGGCCAAGTTTTTTCGGATGGCTAGGAGACGGTCAAGAACTTCTCTGAAATCTTGTTGGGCGTATTTTCCTGAGATACCGTAGTAGTCTCCGTAAAAAACACATGGAAGTCCATCTTGACGTAAAAGAATAAGCGCATAGGCAGCTGGCTTGAACCATTCTTCAACAGTTGATTCAAGTGCCTGACCTCTTTGGGTATCGTGGTTGTCGACAAAAGTCACAGCCTTGTCAGGCTTGAGTTCAACCAAGCTATCGGTAAAAATACTACGAAGGTCGTAACTTGCTCCAGCCCGACTAGCTTCAAAGAGGTTTTGGTGGAGGCGAACATCGACAAGGTCAAAACGCTCTTCTGTTTTCTCGAGATAGTCTAGATTGGCTTCCTTGTCTGGATTCCAAAATTCAGCAAAAACATAGAAATCCTGACCATATTTTTCCTTCATATCACGGATAAAATTTCTCATAAAGAAGGAGTCGATGTGCTTAACGGCATCCAAGCGGAAACCAGCTACACCAGTCGTTTCCATAAACCAGTCAGCCCAGTCATAGATGTTTTGGATGACTTCAGGATGCTTAAAGTCTAGGTCGGCATACATGAGGTAGTCGTAGTTACCGTTTTCGTTATCGACCAATTCTTCGTTTGCCCAGCCCTTGTTGTCCCCTTGGATCAGGTAAATACCAGATTTACGGCGCTTAGCATCGTAGTCTGTACCAGTAAAATGGTACCAGTGCCAGTGGAAGTCATTGTAGGTATTTTGCCGACCATCGAAGGTAAAGTGAGTCCAGCCATTGATAGTAAAGGGCTCGCTTAGTTGAACGGTACGATCCTCAGGGTCCACTTCAATAACCTGAAAGGCTTCCATATGATCTGCTGCAGCCTTGTGATTGAGCACCACATCGGCCATAGGTTGGATTCCATGCTCCTTGAGAGTCTGAATCGTTTGAAGATAGTCTTCTTTAAACCCATACTTGGTGCGGACAGTCCCTTTTTGGTTAAATTCACCTAGGTCAAAAAGATCGTAAACGCCATATCCTACATCTTTTTCGTTGGTTGCCTTGAAGGCAGGTGGCATCCAGACATGGCTGATACCAAGGTTTGCTAGGTGTTCTGCGTCATCTGCCAATCGCGTCCAGTGTTGTCCGTCGTGGGGCAGATACCACTCAAAGTATTGCATAAGTGTCTGATTTTGCATTGTTTTTCCTCTTGCTTATCAATGTTGTGTTTTATTCTACCATAAAGTTTAGAACTAGGCAAACGTTTGCGCAATTTTCTATACTCATTTCTAGAATTGTCTATTTTTAAAGACACTATTTCCTTCCCATTGCTAGAGAAAGAATGTGTAGGAGAAAAAATGAATTGAGTAAACTTATATTAATATTAACAAAAATGACACTTAATAAACTAAAGTACAGATGGTTAAACGGTTTCTTTTTTGAGAATTGTCATAAAATTTGCTATAATAGTAGCTATGAATAGAATTAGGGTCAGCAAACGTGTTGAAAAAAAGCTAGCTAAGGGTCTAGTTCTTTTGGAAGCAAGTGATTTAAGAGATATTGATCTGACGGATCAGGCGGTAGAAGTTCTTAGTCAAGATGGAAAGTTTTTAGGGAGCGCCTATCTTTCTCAGCAGAATAAGGGAATCGGTTGGTTCATCAGCAAGGAAAAGGTTCGTTTCAATCAAGCCTTTTTTGAAATGCTGTTTCGTAAGGCCAAGGAAGCTAGAAAGCCTTATTATCAAGATGACTTGACTACTGCTTTTCGCCTTTTTAATCAAGAGGGGGATGGTTTTGGTGGTCTGACTGTTGATCTCTATGGAGATTATGCTGTCTTTTCTTGGTACAACTCCTATGTTTATCAGATTCGTAAGTTGATAGTTAAGACTTTTAAGGAAGTCTTTCCTGAGGTTTTGGGTGTATATGAAAAGATTCGTTTTAAAGGTCTAGATTACGAGTCTGCTCATGTCTATGGTGAGCAAGCGCCAGACTACTTTACTGTTCTTGAGAATGGTGTACTCTATCAGGTCTTTATGAATGATGGCTTGATGACAGGTATTTTTCTGGATCAGCACGAGGTTCGTGGGAGTCTGGTAGACGGTTTAGCCATGGGTAAATCCTTGCTCAATATGTTTTCCTATACAGCTGCCTTTTCAGTTGCTGCAGCTATGGGAGGTGCGAGTGAGACGACTTCTGTCGACTTGGCCAAACGGTCTAGAGAGCTGTCAGAAGCTCATTTTCAGGCAAATGGACTCAGCATGGACAATCATCGTTTTATCGTCATGGATGTCTTTGAGTACTTCAAGTATGCCAAGCGAAAAGGCTTGACCTATGATGTGATTGTTCTTGATCCACCAAGCTTTGCCCGCAATAAAAAACAAACATTCTCTGTAGCTAAGGACTATCACAAGTTGATTTCCCAGAGTCTAGAGATTTTAAATCCGGGAGGCATTATCATTGCCAGTACCAATGCTGCCAATGTTTCCCGCCAGAAATTTACAGAACAAATTGATAAAGGTTTTGCAGGAAGAAGGTATCAGGTCTTGAACCAATATGGTCTTCCAGCTGACTTTGCCTATAATAAAAAAGATGAAAGCAGTAATTACCTCAAGGTGATTAGTATGAAGGTTAGTAGATGAAATTAATCGTTTCAGTAATGCCAAGAAGTTTAGAAGAAGCGCAAGAACTGGATGCTACTAGGTATGAAGATGCCGATATCATTGAGTGGCGTGCGGACTTTCTTGCAAAGGACGCTATTTTACAGGTAGCACCCGCTATCTTTGAGAAATTTGCAGGACGCGAACTGGTCTTTACCCTTCGGACTCGCGCTGAGGGAGGAGAAATCGAACTCTCCTCAGAAGAGTATGTTCAAATCATCAAGGAAGTTACTCAGCTCTATCAGCCTGATTATGTAGATTTTGAGTATTTCAGCTACAAGGATGTATTTGAGGAGATGTTGAATTTTCCAAATCTTGTTTTGAGTTACCATAATTTCCAGGAGACACCTGAAAACATGATGGAAATCCTGTCTGAGTTGACCAGTCTCTCTCCAAAAGTGGTCAAGGTATCTGTCATGGCCCACACGGAGCAGGATGTTTTAGACTTGATGAACTACACACGAGGATTTAAAACACTCAATCCTGAGCAAGAGTACGTGACCATTTCCATGGGGAAAATGGGCAAGGTATCACGCATTACTTCAGATGTGACGGGTTCGAGTTGGTCATTTGCTAGTCTAGATGAAGCGAGTGCCCCAGGTCAGATCTCTCTATCAAACATGAAGAAAATCAGGGAGATTTTGGATGAAGCTTGATGGCTATACGCGTTTAGCTGCAGTTGTTGCAAATCCCATCAAACACTCTATTTCGCCCTTCATCCACAATAGGGCTTTTGAGGCGACAGCTACCAATGGTGTCTATGTGGCTTGGGAGATTGAAGCGGGTGACTTGGCAGAAACAGTCGCCAATATTCGCCGTTACCAGATGTTTGGAATCAACCTGTCTATGCCTTACAAGGAACAAGTGATTCCTTATCTGGATGAGTTGAGTGATGAGGCTCGCTTGATTGGGGCGGTCAATACTGTTGTCAATCATAATGGCACTTTAATTGGATATAATACAGATGGCAAGGGATTCTTTAAGAGCTTGCCTTCTTTTACAATCTCGGATAAGAAAATGACTATTCTGGGAGCAGGTGGCGCGGCCAAATCCATTTTGGCACAGGCTATTTTGGATGGCATCAGTCAGATTTCAGTCTTTGTTCGGTCAGTTTCCATGAAAAAAACAAGACCTTACCTAGACAAGTTGCAGGAGCAAACAGGTTTTAAAGTGGACTTGTATGCTTTAGAAGATCTTTCTGAACTGCAAGAAAAGATTGCCGATTCGCACTTACTAGTCAATGCCACCAGTGTGGGCATGGATGGCAAATCATCCCCAGTTCCAGAAAGCATTAATCTGCCAGAAACTCTCTTGGTCGCAGATATCATTTACCAACCCTTTGAGACGCCATTTTTGAAATGGGCTAGGAGGCAGGACAATCTAGCTGTCAATGGTCTGGGGATGTTGCTCTATCAAGCTGCAGAAGCTTTTCAACTGTGGACAGGTAAAGAAATGCCGACAGATGAGATTTGGCAGTCTTTAACAGAAAAATACCAATAATGAAAAGGAGACCCTACTATGAAAATCAGAATCGATATTACGCATCATCCCTATGATATTCAGATTGAAAAAGGTTGTCTATCGCAAGCAGGTCAGTGGTTGCGAGAACTCTGGCAACCTCAAAAGGTAGTCATTGTGACAGATAACCATGTAGCTTCTCTCTATGCAGAGAAGGTCAAACTCAGCCTAGAAGATGCTGGTTTTCAGGTAGCTGTTTTTGACTTTTTAGAAGGCGAAGAACGAAAAAATTTAACCACTGTTCAGAAAGTCTATGAATTTTTAGTTAAGCAGGGGCTGACTCGTAGCGATGGAATCGTGGCTCTTGGTGGTGGTGTCGTTGGGGATCTGGCTGGTTTTGTGGCCTCTACCTATATGCGGGGCATTCACTTTGTTCAGATTCCGACTAGTTTGACAGCCCAGGTTGATTCTTCTATCGGTGGAAAGACGGGTGTCAATACTCCTTTTGCTAAGAATATGGTGGGTACCTTTGCCCAACCAGATGGGGTTCTGATTGACCCGCTTGTCCTTGAAACTCTTGGAAAAAGAGAGTTGATTGAAGGGATGGGTGAGGTTATCAAGTACGGCTTGATTGAGGATCCAGAACTTTGGGCTCTCTTGACGGAGCTAGATGGTTCTGTAGAGAGCATTCTGGAACATGCAGAGACTTTGATTGAACTTTCTTGCCAAGTCAAGCGCAAGATGGTGGTTGAGGATGAGTTAGATAATGGTGTTCGGCTTTACCTCAATTTTGGGCACACTATTGGTCATGCCATCGAAGCGACTGCTGGTTATGGCAAGGTCATGCATGGAGAAGCTGTGGCCATGGGAATGGTACAGATTGCTAGGGTTGCTGAGGAAAAAGGCCTCATGCCAGCTGGCATAACTCAGTCCATTATAAAGATGTGTCAGAAATTTGGCTTGCCTGTTGACTATGAAAACTGGGATGTTGACAAACTTTATCAGGCTTTGACTCATGATAAGAAAGCGCGTGGGAATACCTTGAAATTGGTCTTGGTACCAGAGCTCGGCTCGGCGACCATTCACCCAGTTTCTCTGGAAGAGATGAAAGACTACTTGGTAAAATAAGGAGAATGTATGAGATATTTAACTGCAGGAGAATCACACGGCCCCCGTCTGACGGCTATTATTGAAGGAATTCCAGCGGGCCTTCCTTTAACAGTAGAGGACATCAATGAGGATCTGAAACGCCGTCAGGGTGGCTACGGTCGTGGTGGTCGTATGAAGATTGAGAGTGACCAGGTTGTCTTTACATCGGGCGTTCGCCACGGGAAGACGACAGGAGCTCCCATTACCATGGATGTCATTAACAAAGACCACCAAAAATGGCTGGACATCATGTCTGCTAAGGACATTGAAGACCGCCTTAAAAGCAGGCGAAAAATCACGCATCCACGTCCAGGTCACGCCGACTTGGTTGGGGGCATCAAGTACCGTTTTGATGATTTGCGAAATTCTTTGGAACGTTCATCAGCTCGTGAAACCACCATGCGGGTGGCAGTAGGAGCAGTAGCTAAACGCCTCCTGGCTGAACTTGATATGGAGATTGCTAACCACGTTGTGGTCTTTGGTGGCAAGGAAATCGATGTGCCTGAAAATCTAACCGTCGCTGAAATCAAGCAACGAGCTGCCCAGTCTGAAGTTTCTATTGTCAACCAAGAACGGGAACAGGAAATCAAGGACTACATTGACCAAATCAAGCGTGACGGTGATACCATCGGTGGGGTTGTGGAGACGGTCGTCGGAGGCGTACCAGTTGGCCTTGGATCCTATGTCCAATGGGATAGAAAATTAGATGCGCGATTGGCCCAAGCAGTTGTTTCTATCAATGCTTTTAAAGGGGTGGAATTTGGTCTCGGCTTTGAAGCTGGTTACCGCAAAGGCAGCCAAGTTATGGATGAAATTCTCTGGTCTAAAGAAGACGGCTATACTCGCCGTACCAATAATCTAGGTGGTTTCGAAGGTGGTATGACCAATGGGCAACCAATTGTTGTTCGTGGTGTTATGAAACCCATTCCCACTCTTTACAAACCATTGATGAGTGTGGATATCGAAACCCACGAACCTTACAAGGCAACCGTGGAGAGAAGTGATCCGACAGCCCTTCCAGCAGCTGGGGTGGTCATGGAAGCCGTTGTAGCAACGGTTCTGGCACAGGAAATCCTTAAAAAATTCTCATCAGATAATCTTGAAGAATTAAAAGAGGCAGTTGCCAAGCACCGAGACTATACAAAGAACTATTAAGGAGTTCCTATGGCAAAAACAGTCTATATAGCAGGTCTTGGATTGATTGGTGCTTCGATGGCGCTCGGTATCAAGCGTGATCATGCTGATTATGAAATTCTAGGTTATAATCGTAGCCAGGCTTCGAGAGACATTGCCTTGGAGCGAGGAATGATAGACCGTGCGACGGATGATTTTGCCAGTTTCGCTCCTCTGGCAGATGTCATCATTCTGACCTTACCAATCCAGCAGACCATTGCTTTTATTCAGGAGTTGGCAATGTTAGACTTGAAAGAAGACGTCATTATCTCGGATGCGGGCTCAACCAAATCAGCCATTGTAGATGCGGCAGAGCAGTATTTGGCTGGCAAGCCTGTTCGCTTTGTCGGGGCCCATCCCATGGCTGGTAGCCACAAGACAGGGGCTGCTTCTGCGGATGTTAATCTCTTTGAGAATGCCTATTATATCTTCACACCTTCGAGCCTGACAAGTCCTGACACACTTGAGGAAATGAAGGATCTGCTTTCAGGACTTCATGCTCGCTTTATCGAGATTGATGCCAAGGAGCATGATCGGGTGACTTCTCAGATTAGCCATTTTCCACATATTCTGGCTTCCAGTCTCATGGAGCAGACGGCAGTTTATGCTCAAGAACATGAGATGGCAAGGCGCTTTGCGGCGGGTGGTTTTCGAGATATGACTCGGATTGCGGAAAGCGAGCCGGGTATGTGGACTTCCATTCTCTTGTCCAATCGTGAAACTATTCTGGATCGAATTGCGGATTTCAAGGAACGCCTAGATGAGGTTGGACAAGCCATCAGCAAGGGAGATGAAGAGCAGATCTGGAACTTTTTCAACCAAGCGCGTGAGCAACGGCAGGCCATGGAAATCCATAAACGTGGTGGTGTGGATAGTTCTTATGACCTCTATGTCGATGTTCCCGATGAAGAAGATGTTATCTTGCGAATTTTGGAATTGCTAAGAGGAACTTCTTTGGTTAATATCCACATCAACGAAGAAAACCGTGAGGATGTTCACGGGATTCTACAAATTGCATTTAAAAATGCTCAAGATTTAGAACGAGCTGAGCGCTTAATTACAGAAAATACGGACTACACAGTCGTCATCAAATAAGGAGAAAACCATGTCAAATATTTATGATAGTGCAAATGAACTCAGTCGTGGCTTACGCGAATTACCAGAATACAAGGCGGTTAAGGCAGCTAAAGATGCCATCCAAGCTGATACTGAAGCCAGCAAGATTTTTGCAGATTATCTTGCCTTCCAGCAAGAAATCCAAGTCATGGCGCAAACTGGACAAATGCCAGATGCTTCTTTCCAAGAAAAAATGCAAACTTTCAGCAATCTCATTCAAGGGAATGCCCTCTTGTCGGACTTCTTTGCCAAACAGCAACAATTGTCCATTTACCTTTCAGACATTGAAAAAATTGTCTTTGAACCTGTTTCAGAATTATTGAAATAGTATTTTATCTGTATAAAAGCCAGAAATTTCAGGAATTTCTGGCTTTTTTGTGATAAAATAAGAAAAGTATTGCAAGTATGAGGTCAACTATGAAACTAAAAACAAACATTCGCCACTTACATGGCAGTATCCGGGTACCAGGTGACAAGTCTATCAGCCACCGTTCGATTATTTTTGGAAGTTTGGCTGAGGGCGAGACCAAGGTTTATGATATTTTGCGTGGAGAGGATGTACTTTCAACCATGCAGGTTTTTCGTGACCTTGGTGTTGAAATTGAGGACAAAGATGGGGTTGTTACCATTCAAGGCGTAGGCATGGATGGCTTAAAAGCGCCGCAAAACGCCTTGGATATGGGAAATTCTGGCACCTCAATTCGCCTGATCTCAGGTGTACTTGCTGGTGCAGACTTTGAAGTAGAGATGTTTGGAGATGACAGTCTTTCCAAACGCCCTATGGATCGTGTGACGATTCCACTGAAAAAAATGGGCGTTAGTATTTCAGGGCAAACCGAGCGAGACCTGCCCCCTCTTTGCTTAAAAGGGACGAAAAATTTAAGACCGATTCATTATGAGTTGCCAATCGCCTCTGCCCAAGTTAAGTCAGCCTTGATGTTTGCAGCCTTGCAGGCTCAGGGGGAGTCCGTTATTATCGAGAAAGAATGCACTCGTAACCACACCGAAGATATGCTACAGCAATTTGGTGGCCATTTAAGTGTGGATGGCAAGAAAATCACAGTCCAAGGACCTCAAAAACTGACAGGACAAGAGGTGGTCGTACCAGGAGATATTTCCAGTGCAGCCTTTTGGTTGGTAGCTGGATTGATTGTGCCAGATTCTCGTGTGGTGCTGCAGAATGTGGGCATTAACGAAACTCGCACTGGTATTATTGATGTCATTCGCACTATGGGTGGAAAATTGGAAATGACAGAAATAGATCCAGTCGCTAAATCTGCAACTCTGACTGTCGAGTCTTCAGACCTGAAAGGAACAGAGATTGGTGGAGCCTTGATTCCCCGATTGATTGATGAATTGCCTATTATTGCCCTTTTAGCGACACAAGCACAAGGTGTAACGGTCATTAAGAATGCTGAGGAGCTCAAGGTCAAGGAAACTGACCGCATTCAGGTGGTGGCAGATGCCTTAAATAGCATGGGAGCGGATATCACTCCTACGGCAGACGGGATGATTATCAAAGGGAAATCAAGCCTTCATGGTGCGAGAGTCAATACGTTTGGTGACCATCGAATCGGAATGATGACGGCCATTGCAGCTCTCTTGGTTGCAGATGGAGAAGTAGAGCTTGACCGTGCAGAAGCCATCAATACCAGCTATCCTAGCTTCTTTGATGATTTGGAGAGCTTGATTCATGGCTAAGGTTTTACTCGGATTTATGGGAGCTGGTAAGTCGACAATCGCTAGAGGATTGGACCCAGACTACATCGATATGGATGCCTTAGTCGAGGAACGTTTGGGCATGTCCATTGCGGATTTCTTCGCTGAAAAAGGAGAAGTGGCTTTTCGTCAAGTTGAGTCAGAAGTGCTAGCTGACTTACTACAAAAAGACAAAGTTGTGTCAACTGGCGGAGGAGTAGTCGTTTCTCAGAGAAATCGTGACTTGCTTAAGGCTAATCCTGATAATATCTACCTAAAAGCAGATTTTGAAACTCTCTACCAACGTATCGCAGCTGATAAGGACAATCAGCGCCCGCTTTTTCTCAACAAAAGTAAAGAAGAACTGGCCAGTATTTTCCAAAAAAGACGAGCTTGGTATGAGGAAGTAGCCAGTCGGGTTCTAGATGTGACCAAGTTTAGCCCAGAGGAAATTATAGAGGAACTGAGATGAAAATTGCCTATCTAGGTCCCAAGGGATCTTTTTCGCATCATGTTGTGCAGACAGCTTTTCCCAAAGAGGAATTGCAGGCTTTTGCCAATATCACAGATGTTATTAAGGCCTATGAGCAAGGCTTGGTGGACTATTCTGTGGTACCAGTTGAAAACTCCATTGAAGGTAGTGTCCATGAAAGCTTGGATTATCTTTTTCATCAGGCGGATATTCAGGCTGTTGCAGAAATTGTACAACCCATTCATCAGCAGCTGATGGTAGTTCCTGGTCAGTCAGAAATTGAGAAAATCTTTTCTCATCCTCAGGCTCTGGCTCAGGGAAAGAAATTCATAGAGGAGCATTATCCAGAAGCCCAGCTTGAAGTGACGGCAAGTACAGCTTATGCGGCTCGCTTTATCGCTGAACATCCATCCCAACCTTTTGCGGCTATTGCCCCTAGAAACTCCGCTGCAGAGTATGGTTTGGAATTGATAGCAGAAGATATCCAAGAAATGGAAGCTAATTTCACTCGATTTTGGGTTTTAGGGTCTGAGATTCCCACTATCCCTTTGCAATCGCAAACTGAAAAAATGAGTTTGGCCTTAACCTTACCGGACAATCTTCCCGGTGCCCTCTACAAGGCTCTTTCAACCTTTGCTTGGCGAGGTATTGACCTAACCAAGATAGAAAGTCGCCCTTTGAAAACAGCCTTGGGAGAATATTTTTTCATTATCGATGTAGACTATAGTGACAAAGAGCTGGTTCATTTTGCCAGACAAGAACTAGAAGCAATTGGAATCCAGTACAAGATACTGGGAACATACCCTATTTTCACCATAAGGGACCTAGGAAAGGAGAGCCTATGAGCAAAGAAAGCCCTTTAAGTCATCATGAGCAGTTACGCTATGATTACCTTTTTAAGAATATTCATTACCTAAATGACAGAGAAAAGAGAGAATTTGACTATCTGAAAAGAAAAATGGACGGTGGATTTCCCTCTAATGAAGGTGAAAGGGAAAAAAATTTAGGGAAGGATATTGGGATTCCACAGTATTCCAATCAAAGTCGCTCGAATAGACATCAGAAATTTCCCTCTCTTCCAAAAGTGAAAAAGAAGAAACCAAGAAGATTTTTTAAACGAGTTCTAATTTGGTTTTTGCTGTTGATAACCTGTGTGGCTGCGGGCATGATTATTATGTTCCTTCGAGGTTTCCAGTCTGCAACTACTAGCAATAAGCCAGCTGATGCAAAAGCAGCTCAAGTAGAGGTCTTTAATGGTCAAGATACTAAAGACGGGGTGAATATCCTAATCATGGGGACAGATGGCCGTATCGGTCAAAATAGTGCGGAGACTCGTACCGACACGATCATGGTTCTGAATGTCAGTGGATCGGATAAGAAGATTAAGCTAGTCAGCTTCATGCGTGACAACCTAGTCTATATTGATGGCTACAGCCAGATTGTGAATGGCAAGAAACAAACGGATAATAAACTCAATGTTGCTTATGAACTCGGGGAACAAGAAGGGCAAAAAGGGGCTGAAATGGTCCGCAAGGTTCTAAAAGACAACTTTGATTTGGATATTAAGTACTATGCCCTAGTGGATTTCCAAGCCTTTGCAACTGCTATTGATACGCTATTTCCTGATGGGGTGACTATAGACGCTAAGTTTTCAACGTTAAATGGTCAGCCTCTGACAGAAGCCACAGTTGGAGACGACCTTCATGCAACAGCAACGGAATCACCAACTCAAACGATTAAAGTTGGGAAACAGCAGATGAATGGCTCCACCTTGCTCAATTACGCTCGCTTCCGTGATGATGATGAAGGAGACTATGGTCGTACCAAACGTCAGCAGCAAGTCATGTCAGCTGTTCTTGAGCAAATCAAGGATCCAACCAAACTCTTTACAGGATCAGAGGCACTTGGAAAGGTCTTTGGAATGACCTCAACCAATCTACCTTATACCTTCCTGCTGACTAATGGTTTGTCAGTTATCGAAGGTGCACAGAATGGTATCGAAAGATTGACAGTTCCAGAACTTGGCGATTGGGTAGATGCTTATGATGTCTACGGAGGACAAGGTCTACTTGTCGACCAAAACAAATACCGGACTAAACTCGCCCAAATGGGAATGAGATAAGATGTATATAAATAAAAATCAAAGCTTTATTCACTAATAAAAAGAGTAGATGAAGCTTTGATTTTTACGGTATCTGATGGATTTTTAAGGCTTTTTTATGGTATAATAAAACGATATAACTCGTTATTGGACAGAAGAGGAGAGACATGAGTGATTTGAAAGCGATTCAGGCTCGTAGTCTGGAAATGGCTGAATATTTCGTCGCATTTTGTAAAGAACATGACTTGTTGTGCTATCTCTGTGGTGGAGGAGCGATTGGTGCCCTTCGCAACAAGGGTTTCATTCCTTGGGATGATGACCTAGACTTTTTTATGCCTCGCAAGGACTATGAAAAGTTAGCTGAACTATGGCCTCGTTATGCAGATGAGCGTTATTTCTTGTCAAAGAGTCACAAGGATTTTGTAGACCGTAACCTTTTTATTACTATTCGTGATAAAGAAACAACTTGTATCAAGCCTTATCAACAGGATTTGGATTTGCCACACGGTTTGGCCTTGGACGTTTTGCCTTTGGATTATTATCCTAAAAATCCAGCTGAGCGCAAGAAACAGGTTCGCTGGGCCTTGATTTATTCCCTTTTCTGTGCGCAAACTGTTCCAGAAAAGCATGGTGCAGTCATGAAATGGGGAAGTCGTATCTTACTCGGTTTGACTCCTAAATCTCTACGTTATCGCATTTGGAAAAAAGCTGAAAAAGAAATGACCAAGTATGGTCTGGCTGAGAGCGATGGAATCACGGAATTATGCTCGGGGCCTGGCTACATGCGAAACAAATATCCAATCGCATCCTTTGAGGACAATCTCTTCTTGCCATTCGAAGGAACAGAGATGCCCATTCCAGTCGGCTATGATGCCTATCTCAACACTGCTTTTGGGGATTATATGACACCGCCACCAGCAGACAAGCAGGTACCACATCATGATGCGATTATAGCAGACATGGACAAGAGCTACACAGAGTACAAGGGAGAATATGGGGCATGATGGAAGAAAAAATTAGCGTCATTGTTCCAGTCTACAATGTAAAAGCCTATTTGGAGCGATGTGTGGAGTCGATTCTTCAACAGACTTATGCCCATTTTGAGTTAATCCTAATCAATGATGGTTCTACTGATTCCAGTGGACAGATCTGTGATCACTTAGCATCTCGGCATGAGAATATCAAGGTTTATCATATCGAAAATGCTGGAGTCTCAAATGCGAGAAATATGGGAATTCAGCTAGCGACGGGTTCTTGGGTTACCTTTATTGATAGCGATGATTTCGTTACTAAAGATTATCTGGAAATCTTGATTGGTGCAGTTGATGATAAGGAGTCCGTAGGATTTACAATCGCTCCTCTGCACCATATTAAAAACGGCATTTTGACAGACTTACCTCCTCATTCTGGAAAAAAAGAAATCTGGTCAACAGAAGAAACCATGAAGGAATTACTGATGACCACTAGAACGTCATTTTTTCCAGTCGCTAAACTGTTTAAGAGAGACCTGCTTGCGGATGAAAAGTTTAATACAAATTATCATCTAGCTGAAGATGCTTTATTTTTGACAGAGTTTCTGCTAAAAACAAGATGTAATAGTGTGTTTATTGACAAACCAATTTATTATTATGATCATCGTGAGGGAAGTGCGACAACATCTGTTAATCAGCATGTATTTGACACAATAGAAGTTTATAAGCAAATAATCGCTCAAGTATCACAAGTCTTTCCTGATTTAAAACCTGAATTAAAAAATAGAGAATGTTGGTCGTACATCACAGTTTACGATAAAATTATCTTTACTTCATCTGAACAGTATCAAAAGGAGAAAGCTGAGTTGAGGACTTGGATTGTTCAGCATCGACGCGAAATTTGGAAGGATGCTTATTTCACTACTTTTCGCAAGGTAGCGATCCTTTCACTTGTCATTTCTCCATGGCTATATAAGAAAATTGTTGGATTAAAAAACTAATATCATGAGAAGGAGTTGAAAATGAATTTTTCAAAAATGGATGAATACTTTGAAAAATCAAAACTATGGATTGCATATCTATTTGTTTTTATTTCGATTTTAAGTATGAGTTCACTGGTTTATAAGGTAGCAAATCCAATCTATAAGGGATTGTCAGCGATTGTTGTACTTTATATTTGCTATACCTTGTTGTTTAAGTGGAAACAGATTACAGTAGATCGAAAGTTTTTGGTCTTATTTGGCTTGTTATCTGGGAGTCATCTGCTATCGGCTATATTCAATCGCTCTGGACATTTGATTGGGAATGTGATTGAAATCCTTTTCATGGTAACCTATGTTTTATTATTTACCATGTTACAATCAGGGCAACTTAAAAAATTATTTGACTGGATTGCCTATACGGTTCAAATTGTATCTTTTTCTTCAGCAATTTTTGCGTTTGGTTTATTGATAAGTAGAGTCCTTATCCTATTTAAAATTGGCGAGCAATCTTATTACTATGGTGTCATGAATGGACGTCTGTGGGGGATTGTTAATCCTAATGCTAGTGCGATATTTTCATACATTAGCATTATTTTGGCCATGTATTTGATCCATAAAGGAAGTAAATATTCTGTTTATCTTAAACTGAACAATCTGATTCAATTAGTATACTTTGCTACTATGCAAAGTAGAGGAGCCTTACTTTCTTTACTCCTCATGATTGGACTCTATAGTTTCTTTGCCACTAGAGGAAGTATCCTTAAACGATTCCTCACTTTTATAGTTGCTGGTTTGCTGATTACTGCTACCAACATTGGATTAAGCTATGTAACTTCAATCTATATCGCATCTGAAACTGCGACTGTTTTTGACTTAAACAAAGGACAGTCCTACGCTGAGACAGATTCGTCTGTTACCAAGAAGAACGGTGAACTCCATCTAATTGAAACAACACCAAGTGGTAGAACCTATATATGGAAAAATGCCATCAAGATGGGAAGTGCCAAACCAATTTTTGGTTATGGTGTACGGAATGTTCCAGATTACTATACAGAATATTTCAGTAAATTCGAGATTCAAAACTCCCTTATCGGTGGGAATTTCCATAACATTTTTGTGACCATATTTGTCAGTTCGGGAGTTCTAGGCTTGGTATCCTTCCTTCTTATACTGGCTTATGTCATCAAGCGCTTTTTAACTTATTTGATTGTGTCCAAGAAAAATACTGACAAATTGATTATGATTCTTTTCTTCGGTATCTTGTTTGGTCAGTTGTTTGAGAGTCAGATTATGTATTCAACCAACTTTATTAATATCATCTTCTGGTTAGCAATTGGCTATGGACTCGTAGTCTGCAAACGGGATGAAGGAGTTCGGTACCAAGAAGTAACAGATATCAGTGAAATTCAACAGATGGAACTTGGAATCATGGAGTATATTCATGAAGTTTGTCAGAAAATTGGTGTCAAGTATTTCTTAGCATATGGAAGTCTAATTGGTGCGGTTCGCCATAAAGGTTTTATCCCTTGGGACGATGATATGGATATCTGCATGCTAAGAGAAGATTATGAGAAACTACAAGATTACCTCATCGCTCATCCTGATGAACGCTATGAAGTCATGTCTTATAAAAATAATCTCAACTATGTCTATCCTTTTATGAAAGTGCAGGATAACCATACCTACTTGCTCGAAGAAGATGTACGAATTGATTCAAATATGGGAATCTATGTGGATATTTTCCCTGTAGATGGTTATGAAGATGATACAGATTTTAAAAACAAGATGACGAAACTCATAAAGAAACGTCAATTGAGTTGTTACACTTTTAAAGGAATTACCAACACGAAAAGTCTACTAAATTCTTTGATCCGTTATATCTCTGTTGTCATTTTCTATTTTACAAATACGAATAAGTATGTTGAGCAAATTGATGAGCTTGCTAAATCTAGAGCAGTTGCTGACTACGAGCAAGTTGACTATTTGATTTACAAGGATATGAATAAGCCAGTTTGGAAACGTGAGTGGTTAGAACAAGTGATTGTGGGAACATTTGAAGGTAAGGAATTTATGATTCCAAAACACTACCATGAAATTTTGACCTCTGACTACGGAGATTACATGCAATTGCCCCCTCTTGAACAGAGAGTATCTCACCATGATTTTAAACTGTGGAAAATCACTAAAAGTTCTAAGTAAGCAAATCGCAGTTAGAAATCGTTTAAAGAATTAGTCGAAATTAGGAGAATAAAACGTATGTCTGAGAGAGTTTTAAGTCTTGAAGAAATAAAACAAGTGGAGTTGGATATTTTAAAGTATCTACATGAACTATGTGAACAGCATCAGATTAAATATTTTATTGATTTTGGAACCTTACTAGGAGCTGTCCGCCATAAAGGATTTATCCCTTGGGATGATGATACAGATATTTCCTTAGCGCGAGATGAATTTGAAAAGCTTTATAAGGTTTTAAAAAATGAGAATCATCCCTACTACAAATTGATTTCATTTAGAGAAACAAAAGGCTATCCTTACAGTTATATGCGTGTCCACGATATTAGAACACGTAGAGACGCCAATCTTCTGGACCCGACAGTTGTATTAGGAACTTGCGTTGACATTTTTCCATACGATGGTGTCGTGACGGAGGAAAGTGATTGTAAGAAAATGAAGCTCTATAAACACTTTGTCCGCCTTTCTTCTTTGAATTTCAAAGGAATTAAATCAGAAAATGGGGGGATAAAAAATCTGCCTCGTTATATTGGGTCAGCTGTTTTCCGTCTAAGCTCTCCACAAACTTGGAATCAAAAATTAGAGAACCTTGCTTTGAAATATAGTGTAAATCAAGCTACAGATCTTACCTGTACGATATTTGATCCAAGTTTTCCAGAGGGAATCAAAAAAGAATGGCTCTATGATCTGATTGATATGCCATACGAAAACATCGTAGTGAAGGCTCCGAGAAAATACCATGAAATTCTTGTCTACGAATTTGGATCAGATTATATGACTCCACCACCTGTTGAACAGCAGGTTCCAGGAACTGATAAGAATTATTGGATTGATTAGTAAAAGATTGTTTTCATCGAGAAAGGAGTGTTCAAGATGAAGAATAAAAGATTAGTTAAATTAGTCAGTTATGGTTTACTTGCTTTCCTTTTTGTGTTGATTGGTTTATCACAACAAGTTAATGCAGACACTATTACTGCTGGTTCAGGCAATCGTATCCATTTCATAAATACTAAAGCAAAATCTGGGAGTGATGCTATCCTTCTGGAAAGCAATGGTCATTATGCCTTGATTGATATGGGGGAAGATTATGACTTTCCTGATGGGAGTGATCCACGCTATCCAAGTCGTTGGGGAATTTCCATGAGAAATTATCAAGTCTTGGAAGACCGTTTGATTCGCCATCTTGATCAGATTGGTGTTAAAAAACTGGATTTTATTATTGGAACCCATGTACATAGTGACCATATCGGCGGAGCAGATGAGATACTTAATCGTTATCAGGTTGGTAAGTTTTATTTGAAAAAATATTCAGATGATCGGATCACAGCAAACTGGGGACTCTGGGATAATCTTTTTAATTACGATAATGCTTTGAGAGCCGCACAAAAACGAGGGGTTACTCTTATTCAGAATATTACAGACGAGGATAGTCACTTTAAATTAGGTGATATGGATATCCAACTCTATAATTATAAAAATGAATATGATGCTGATGGTAACCTGAAAAAAGTTCTAGATGATAACTCCAACTCTATCGTTTCGGTGGTGACTGTGGCAGGAAAGAGAATCTATCTTGGTGGAGATTTGGATAATGCCGAAGGAGCGGAAGATAAGTTAGGTCCTGTTATCGGCAAGGTTGATATGATGAAATGGAACCATCATTATGATGCGACAATTTCAAATACGATTAATTTTCTTGAAAACCTATCTCCAAAGATGATTATTCAAACAACTGGTGGTGATATTAATGTTGCTTCAACCAGAGAATATCTCCAAAAGAAAAATATTCAAGTTCTCAGAGCTTCTAGTCAAACTCAAGACGCTACTGTTTTTGATATTAGTGATAGCGGATTTGCCAATGTTTCTAATCTCTTCCCTGACATCCCTGTAGTTGACGAAAAATGGTATCAAGAAGGTGGCTACTGGAAATATCGTTTAGCAGATGGGGAAATGGCTATCGGTTGGAAAGAGATTGGCGGAGCCACTTACTTCTTTAATGGAAAAGGGCAAATGCAAGCAGGACGCTGGCTTCACCTTAATGATGATTGGGGAGAAAATGCTAAGGGGAATGATTACTATCTCAACTCAAATGGTAAAATGCAAACAGGCGGTTGGTTCAAGCTGGATGGCCATTGGTATTATATCCAATCAAATGGTGCTAGACGATTTAGTGAGCTTTCTGAAATTGGAGGGAAGAAATATCTCTTTGCAGCAGATGGAAAGATGCTAACAGGAAATCAAGTCTTTAATGGCAAGAAGATGTTCTTTGCAGACAGTGGTGCACTTCAAACAGCAGGTAATCCTTCAACTTGGCAAAAGATTGATTCAGATTGGTATTTCTATGATGAGGATGGGCTAAAGACCATCGGTAAAAAGAATATCAACGGAAGCACATACTACTTTAATCAAGAAGGTGTCATGCAAACTGGCTGGGCCTTTGTTGATGGTCACTGGAACTATTTTGCAAGTTCTGGAGCTATGAAAACTGGATGGGTCAAGGATCAGGACACTTGGTATTATCTGGACAAAGATGGCATCATGCTCACTGGAAAACAAGATATAAATGGTGTTCGTTACTATTTGAACGCTAGTGGTGCCATGCAAACAGGCTGGAAATGGCTAGAGAACAATTGGTATTACTATGCGAACTCAGGAGCTATGAAAACTGGATGGGTCAAGGATCAGGACACTTGGTATTATCTGGACAAAGATGGCATCATGCTCACTGGAAAACAAGAAATCAATGGTACGCGTTACTATTTGAATACCAGCGGTGCCATGCAAACAGGCTGGCAGTGGCTTGATAAACACTGGCATTACTACGCTGACTCAGGAGCTGTGAAAACTGGTTGGTTGAAGGATCAAGGAACATGGTATTATCTTGAAGATCAGGAAGGTATCATGCTGGTCGGTTTCCAACAAGTAGATGGTAAGCAGTATTACTTTAGTGCATCAGGAGCTATGCAAACAGGCTGGAAATGGTTTGATAATCATTATCGTTACTTTGAAGCAAATGGAGCTATGAAAACAGGTTGGATAAAGGATAAAGGAATCTGGTATTATCTCAATCCTGAAGATGGCATCATGTTGGTTGGCCTTCATAAAGTAAATGGTGATCATTATTACTTTGATGAATCAGGAGCTATGCAGACCGGTTGGAAACGAATTGACGGTAATTGGTACTATTTCCAAACAGATGGTTCCTTGTTGAAAAATGCCACCACACCGGATGGTTATAAGGTAAACGAGGAAGGCATTTGGAGACAGGCTGTTGCTGCTGTCAATGGCGAAGCAGATCAGTCAGAGAAGAAGCAAGAAGCTAGTTCCTCTATTGCTGAACAGCCAAAACAAGATTCAAATCTAGAAGCCAATACTTCTGACAAGAAAGAAAAAGAATAAAAGAAACACCCTACTAGTAAACGCTCGTTTATCAGTAGGGTGTTCTTTTAGTTTCTTTTGATCTTAGCTAGTACTAGGTTCAGTGCATAGTGTAATGTTTTGTCTTTGGCGATAAAAAGCGTCAAGAGATAGTAGATTCCACAAGTAGCTATGGTAGAGAGAACCATGAGGATCATGTTGAGGTTCACCGTATAGGAACTGATTTGGAAAATCATCTTGAAAATATAGAAGATCGGGATAAATCCAAGGGATATGAGACCATAACGCGTTAAGGTCATAAAGATTTCTTTTAAATTAATTAGTTGATGTTTCTTAATAAAATGAATTTCTAAGAGAACAACGATGGCTTCGGCAATAATGGTCGTAGCAATATAATACTCAGGGGCAAAAATATTATTGATATATAAGATACAGTTGAAGAGGAGATTTGCGACACCACCAGCAAAGTAGAAAGCAGTCAAGCGGTTCTCGTGGTCATTGATAAAGATAATTTGCTTACCAAGAATCAACTCAATAGCCCAGATAATGGTTCGAAAGGCGAAGACGCTGGTCACGATACCTGCCTCAAGATACTTTTCAGAAGAGTAGATAACCGTTGCGTACTTTCCCAAAATCATAATCCCAAAACTAGTTGGAACCATGAGAAAATAGAATAATGATGCCGCTTGATTTACAAGATAATTATAAGAATTATAATCCTTTTTCCCGAGGTAGTAGCCGAGACGTGGAATGCTGACACTGATAGCTCCACTTAAGACACCAGCAATTAGCATGACGATGCTATAGGCAATTGTATAATAAGAAATATAGTTTTCATCAGGTCCCTTGGTGATAAACATTCTATCAAGCAAGGTATAGAGCATATTGGCATTTGCCAAGAGAAGCATAGTAAAGAGTGGTTTAGAAGCCTTAGCTAACTCGATGAAACCAATTTTAACAAAAGAAACTTCTCTCTTAATCCAAAGAAAACTAAGGAGGTAGTTGAGGATAGTTGTCGCAGTCATGACGATAGCGTAGGGAACAATATCATCAGCAGTTTTGACAAAGGCAAAGATGGCGACCAGCATGGTAATCCGAATAATCAATGTCTTGTAAAGGATGAAGGCATAGTTTTCATAAGCCTCATTCATCCATTCGATATTGAGGAATTGGAAGAGTGCCTGAGCTCCCAGGATGTAATAAAGGACTTTCAGGTTCTCAATGCTGGTGTCAAAGAAGATAAAGAGGAAGTAGATGCCAGTCGTCAGGAGAGAGGTGAAAACCGAGATATAAAACAACTTAGAAAAGACGTAGTTGATTTTATTCTTGTCGTCCTTAACCTTACTGATAGCACGAATCCCGTAGTTGTATATTCCAAAGGCTGCTAGTGGAACGACAAAGCTAGCCCAGGTATTGGCAGTATTGAAATAACCGTAGTTGGATTTGCTGAGAATCCGAGTCAGATAAGGGTTGGTTATCAGAGGAAAAACGATATTGAGAATATTGACCAGCAAGCTGGCCAATGCATTAACTTTTATATTTTTCATTGAACTTTCTTTCTTAAATCTAAAATCATCTCTAGTATTATATCACATTCCAGCTTTATTCTTTTGATAAAATCGTAAAAATCTAGTATAATAGATAGACTGAAAGTATGAGGTTAGTAGAAATGAAGATGAAACAAATTAGTGATACAACACTAAAAATCACGATGACTTTAGATGATTTGATGGATCGAGGAATGGAAATTGCAGACTTTCTCGTTCCTCAGGAAAAAACCGAAGAGTTTTTCTATGCTATTTTAGATGAACTGGAAATGCCAGACAATTTCTTGGATAGTGGCATGCTGAGTTTTCGTGTGACGCCAAAACCAGATAAGGTTGACGTCTTTGTGACCAAGTCCAAGATTGACCAGAATCTGGATTTTGAAGATTTGGCGGATCTGCCAGATATGGAAGAATTGGCCCAAATGTCGCCGGACGAATTTCTCAAAACATTGGAAAAGAGCATTGCAGACAAGACCAAGGACGATATTGAGGCCATCCGATCTCTAGAGCAAGTGGAAGCTAAGGAAGAGGAGCAAGAGCAAACAGAAAAGGAGACTGAGAGCAAGAAAGAACCTTATATCTACTATATCTTGCGTTTCGTGAATCTTGCAGACCTAGTGGCTTTTGCTAAAACAGTGACTTTTGAGATGGAAACATCTGAACTCTATAAGATGAATGACCACTATTATTTGACAATTTTAGTCGATATTGAAAATCATCCAAGTCCATACCCAGCTTGGCTCTTGGCTCGTATGCGTGAATTTGCAGATGATAATGACATCAGTCGTTCAGTTTTGCAAGAGTATGGGGAAATCTTGATCAACCACGATGCAGTCCTTGGCTTGCAAAAGATTCGTTCATAATTTTTAAAATCAATTTTCATTTATCAAGAAAGGCGGATCATGGGATTCGTTTTTTCTTTACTAGACTGAAATAGTGATTTACTATAATAGGAATTTTCACAAAATTCTGTTATAATGGCTATATCAGAAAATTTCTAGGAGACAAACATGACAGTTAAAATTGCTTTACTTGGATTTGGTACCGTTGCAAGTGGTGTGCCATTCCTCCTAAAGGAAAATGGAGAAAAAATCGTTCAGTCAGCTCATTCAGAGATTGAGGTTGCTAAGGTATTGGTCAAGGATGAAGATGAAAAGAACCGCTTACTTGCAGCAGGGAATGACTTTAACTTTGTAACCAATGTAGACGATATTTTGTCAGATCAAGACATTACTATCGTAGTGGAATTGATGGGGCGTATCGAACCAGCTAAGACCTTTATCACTCGTGCCTTGGAAGCTGGAAAACACGTTGTTACTGCTAACAAGGATCTTTTGGCTGTCCATGGCGCAGAATTGCTAGAAATCGCTAAAGAGCATAATGTAGCACTTTACTACGAAGCAGCAGTAGCTGGTGGGATTCCAATTCTTCGTACTTTAGCAAATTCATTGGCTTCTGATAAAATCACGCGCGTTCTTGGCGTGGTTAACGGAACTTCTAACTTTATGATGACCAAGATGGTCGAAGAAGGCTGGTCTTATGATGATGCTCTTGCGGAAGCACAAAGACTTGGATTTGCAGAAAGCGACCCTACAAATGACGTGGATGGGATTGACGCAGCCTACAAGATGGTGATTTTGAGCCAATTTGCTTTTGGTATGAAAGTTTCCTTTGACGATGTAGCTCACAAGGGAATCCGCAACATCACGCCAGAAGACGTAGCTGTTGCCCAAAATCTTGGCTATGTAGTGAAATTGGTTGGTTCTATTGAGGAAACTCCTTCAGGTATTGCTGCAGAAGTGACTCCAACCTTCCTTCCTAAAGCACATCCACTTGCCAGTGTGAATGGTGTAATGAACGCCGTTTTTGTAGAATCTATCGGTATCGGTGAGTCTATGTACTACGGACCAGGTGCTGGCCAAAAACCAACTGCAACAAGTGTTGTGGCGGATATTGTCCGTATCGTTCGTCGCTTGAATGATGGTACCATCGGTAAAGACTTCAACGAATATAGCCGTGAATTGGTCTTAGCAAATCCAGAAGATGTTAAAGCAAACTACTATTTCTCAATCTTGGCACCAGATTCAAAAGGTCAGGTCTTGAAATTGGCTGAGATTTTCAACGCTCAAGATATTTCCTTCAAGCAAATTCTCCAAGATGGCAAAGAGGGTGACAAGGCGCGTGTAGTGATTATTACTCATAAGATCAATAAAGCACAACTTGAGAATGTTTCAGAAGAGTTGGCCAAAGCTTCAGAATTTGACCTCTTGAATACCTTCAAGGTGTTAGGAGAATAGGATGAAGATTATTGTACCTGCAACCAGTGCCAATATCGGGCCAGGTTTTGATTCGGTTGGTGTAGCTGTAACCAAGTATCTTCAAATTGAGGTCTGTGAAGAACGAGATGAGTGGTTGATTGAACACCAGATTGGTAAATGGATTCCCCATGACGAGCGTAATCTTTTGCTTAAGATTGCCTTGCAAATTGCACCTGACTTGAAACCAAGACGCTTGAAAATGACCAGTGATGTTCCCTTAGCGCGTGGCTTGGGTTCTTCAAGCTCGGTTATTGTTGCTGGGATTGAACTAGCTAACCAACTGGGGAATCTCAACTTATCTGATCATGACAAATTGCAGCTGGCTACCAAGATTGAAGGACATCCTGACAATGTGGCTCCAGCTATCTATGGAAATCTTGTTGTTGCGAGTTCCGTTGAAGGAAATGTTTCAGCGATTGTGTCTGACTTCCCAGAGTGTGATTTTCTAGCTTATATTCCCAACTATGAATTACGCACTCGTGACAGTCGTGGTGTCTTGCCTAAAAAATTGTCCTACAAGGAAGCTGTTGCAGCTAGTTCTATCGCCAATGTGGCCGTTGCAGCCTTGTTAGCAGGAGATATGGTGACAGCTGGACAAGCGATCGAGGGGGACCTCTTCCACGAGCGTTATCGTCAGGATCTGGTGAGAGAATTTGCGAAGATTAAGCAAGTAGCTAAAGAGAATGGTGCCTATGCAACCTATCTCTCTGGTGCCGGGCCAACAGTTATGGTCTTGGCTTCTCATGACAAGATGCCGGCGATTAAGGCAGAATTGCAAAAGCAGTCTTTCAAAGGCAAACTTCATAATTTGAAGGTGGATACCCAAGGTGTCCGTGTCCAAGCAAAATAAAGAAATAAAAGACAGGATGGGGAAAGTCTCGACTAGAGGGCTTCCTGTCCTTTTTTTGAAAAGAAGTCTAGTTAAAAACTTGATAGAGGAGAAACGAAGATGGCAGAAATTTATCTAGCAGGTGGTTGTTTTTGGGGTTTAGAGGAATATTTTTCCCGAATTTCGGGAGTGCTAGCTACCAGTGTCGGCTATGCTAATGGGCAAGTCGAAACAACCAATTACCAGCTGCTCAAGGAAACAGACCATGCAGAAACGGTTCAAGTGGTTTACGATGAGAAGGCAGTGTCACTTAGAGAAATTTTACTTTATTATTTCCGAGTCATTGATCCCTTATCTATCAATCAGCAAGGGAATGACCGTGGTCGTCAATATCGAACTGGAATCTATTACCAAGATGAAGCAGACTTGCCAGCTATCTACACTGTGGTGCAGGAGCAGGAGCGTATGCTGGGTCGAAAGATTGCAGTAGAAGTGGAGAAACTTCGCCACTATATTCTGGCGGAAGACTACCACCAAGACTATCTTAAGAAGAATCCTTCAGGTTACTGTCATATCGATGTGACCGATGCTGAGAAGCCATTGATTGATGCAGCAAACTATGAAAAACCTAGTCAAGAGGTGTTAAAGGAAAGTTTATCTGAAGAGTCCTATCGTGTCACCCAAGAAGCTGCAACAGAGGCTCCATTTAGCAATGCTTATGACCAGACCTTTGAAGAAGGGATTTATGTAGACATCACGACTGGTGAGCCACTCTTTTTTGCTAAGGATAAGTTCGCTTCAGGTTGTGGTTGGCCAAGTTTTAGTCGTCCGATTTCTAAGGAGTTGATTCACTACTACAAGGATTTGAGTCATGGAATGGAGCGAATCGAGGTTCGTTCTCGGTCAGGAAATGCTCACTTGGGTCATGTTTTCACAGATGGACCTCAGGAGTTAGGTGGCCTGCGTTACTGTATCAATTCGGCCTCCTTGCGTTTTGTAGCCAAGGATGAGATGGAAAAAGCAGGATATGGCTATCTATTACCTTACTTAAACAAATAAAACTGAGAGGGTAGGGCTTCCCACTTTCTTCATTTCCAGCATAAGAATAGAAGGGATCTATGAAACACTTACTATCTTACTTCAAACCCTATATCAAAGAAGCCATTTTAGCTCCCTTATTCAAGTTACTTGAAGCTGTTTTTGAGCTCTTGGTTCCCATGGTGATTGCTGGGATTGTTGACCAATCTTTACCTCAGGCAGATCAAGGGCACCTCTGGATTCAGATTGGCCTACTCCTTATCTTTGCAGTGATTGGCGTTTTAGTAGCCTTGATTGCTCAATTCTATTCAGCCAAGGCAGCGGTAGGTTTTGCCAAGGAATTGACAAACGACCTCTATCGTCATATTCTTTCTTTATCTAAGGACAGCAGAGACCGTTTGACAACTTCTAGCTTGGTGACCCGCTTGACTTCTGATACCTACCAGATACAGACTGGTATCAATCAATTCCTGCGCCTCTTTTTGCGAGCGCCTATTATCGTTTTTGGTGCAATCTTTATGGCCTATCGCATCTCAGCTGAGCTGACTTTTTGGTTTTTGGTCATGGTTGGTTTTTTGACAATCGTTATTGTCGGTCTCTCTCGACTGGTCAATCCTCTCTACAGTAGTCTCAGAAAGAAAACGGACCAACTGGTTCAGGAAACGCGTCAGCAATTACAAGGCATGCGAGTTATTCGTGCTTTTGGTCAGGAAAAACGAGAGTTACAAATTTTTCAAACCCTTAACCAAGTTTATGCTAGATTGCAAGAAAAGACGGGTTTCTGGTCTAGTTTGTTAACACCTCTGACCTATCTGATTGTTAATGGAACTCTTCTCGTCATCATCTGGCAGGGATATATTTCAATTCAAGGAGGTTTACTCAGTCAAGGTGCCCTCATTGCCCTTATCAACTATCTCTTGCAGATTTTGGTGGAATTGGTCAAGCTAGCTATGTTGATCAATTCTCTCAATCAGTCTTATATCTCAGCTAAACGAATCGAGGAAGTCTTTGCTGAGGCTCCAGAAGATATCCATTCGGAGTTAGAACAAAAGCAAGCTTCCAGTAATCAGGTTTTACAAGTCCAAAAATTGACCTTTACTTATCCTGATGCGGCCCAGCCTTCTCTGAGAGACATTTCCTTTGATATGAAGCAAGGACAAATCCTTGGTATCATTGGGGGAACGGGTTCTGGTAAATCAAGCTTGGTGCAAGTCTTACTTGGTCTATATCCAGCAGATAAGGGAAGCATTAACCTTTATCGAGATGGACGTAGTCCTCTTAATTTGGAGCAGTGGAGGTCTTGGATTGCCTATGTGCCTCAAAAAGTCGAGCTCTTTAAAGGAACTATTCGTTCTAACTTGGCTCTAGGTTTCAATCAAGAAGTATCTGACCAGCAACTCTGGCAGGCCTTGGAGATTGCGCAAGCTAAGGATTTTGTTAGTGATAAGGAAGGTCTCTTAGATGCCACTGTTGAGGCAGGAGGTCGAAATTTCTCAGGTGGACAAAAACAAAGGTTGTCTATCGCCCGAGCGGTCTTGCGCCAAGCTCCGTTTCTCATCCTAGATGATGCAACCTCGGCCCTCGACACCATTACCGAGTCCAAGCTCTTTAAATCTATTCGAGAAAATTTGCCAAACACGAGCTTAATCTTGATTTCTCAACGGACTTCGACGCTTCAGATGGCTGACCAGATTCTCCTTTTGGAAAAAGGTGAGTTACTAGCTGTTGGCAAGCACGATGACTTGATGAAATCCAGCCAAGTCTATCGGGAAATCAATGCATCCCAACATGGAAAGGAGGACTAGCATGAGACGACAAACCGCAAACCAGACGCTCAAACGTTTGGTTAAGGATTTAGCAAGCCATCCCTTCCTCCTTTTTCTAGCCTTTCTAGGAACTATTGCCCAAGTTGGCTTATCAATTTATCTACCTATCTTGATTGGGCGGGTCATTGACCAAGTCCTGGTGGCTGGTTCTTCACCAGTTTTTTGGCAGATTTTTCTCCAGATGATCTTGGTGGTAATAGGAAATACACTGGTACAATGGGCCAATCCTCTTCTTTATAATCGCCTAATCTTCTCTTATACCAGAGATTTACGAGAGCGAATCATTCATAAGCTCCATCGTTTACCGATTGCCTTTGTAGATAGGCAAGGAAGTGGAGAGATGGTCAGTCGTGTGACCACGGACATAGAGCAGTTGGCAGCTGGTTTGACCATGATTTTTAACCAATTTTTCATTGGTGTTTTGATGATTTTGGTTAGTATTCTAGCCATGCTCCAAATCCACCTCCTCATGACCCTCTTGGTCTTGCTGTTGACGCCGCTGTCTATGATGATTTCACGCTTTATTGCCAAACGGTCCTATCATCTTTTCCAGAAGCAAACAGAGACGAGGGGGATTCAGACTCAGTTGATTGAAGAATCACTTAGCCAGCAGACCATTATCCAGTCCTTCAATGCTCAGACAGAGTTTATCCAAAGACTGCACGAGGCGAATGCCAACTACGCAGGTTATTCTCAGTCAGCCATCTTTTATTCATCAACGGTCAATCCTTCGACTCGCTTTGTTAATGCACTCATATATGCTCTTCTTGCTGGAGTGGGAGCTTATCGTATCATGATGGGGTCCACCCTGACTATCGGTCGTTTAGTGACTTTTTTGAACTATGTCCAGCAGTACACCAAGCCCTTTAACGATATTTCTTCTGTTTTAGCAGAGTTGCAAAGTGCTCTCTCTTGCGCAGAGCGCGTCTATGCTGTCTTAGAGAGTCCTGAGGTGACTGAAACAGGTAAGGAAGCCTTTACCGGTGACCAAGTTAAGGGAGCCATTTCCTTTAAGCATGTTTCTTTTGGATACAATCCTGAAAGGATCTTGATTAAGGATTTATCCATTGATATTCCAGCTGGTAGCAAGGTTGCCATTGTTGGTCCGACAGGTGCTGGCAAATCAACTCTCATCAATCTCCTCATGCGCTTTTATCCTATCAATAGTGGAGATATCTTGCTAGATGGACGGTCCATTTATGACTATACCCGAGCATCATTGAGACAGCAGTTTGGCATGGTACTCCAAGAAACCTGGCTCAAGCAAGGGACCATTCATGATAATATTGCCTTTGGAAATCCTGATGCTAGTCGGGAGCAGGTGATTGCCGCTGCCAAAGCAGCCAACGCAGACTTTTTCATCCAACAGTTGCCACAGGGATACGATACCAAGTTGGAAAATGCAGGTGAATCTCTCTCTGTCGGTCAGGCTCAGCTTTTAACCATTGCCCGTGTCTTTCTAGCTATTCCCAAGATTCTCATCTTAGACGAGGCGACTTCCTCCATCGATACGCGGACAGAAGTGCTAGTTCAGGATGCCTTTGCTAAACTGATGAAGGGGCGCACAAGTTTTATCATTGCCCACCGCTTGTCAACCATTCAGGATGCGGATTTGATTCTTGTCTTGGTAGATGGTGATATTGTTGAGCATGGCAATCATCAGGACCTCATGGCTAGAAAGGGCAAGTATTACCAAATGCAGAAAGCTGTAGCTTTTAGCTCTGAATAATCCTTTCTATTTTGAAATCTTATGGACAAAAAAAGTTGCCTTCGGGTGACTTTTTTGTTACAATAGCTAGAAAAAATCAGGGTCTTAGAAGGAGAAAACAATGAAAGTCTATCAGCATGTAAATATTGTGACTTGTGACCAAGATTTCCATATTTATTTGGATGGTATCTTAGCTGTTAAGGACTCTCAAATCGTCTATGTCGGCCAAGAGGAGCCAGAGATTCTAGAGCAAGCTGAGCAGATTATAGACTATCAAGGGGCTTGGATCATGCCTGGATTGGTCAATTGCCATACCCACTCTGCTATGACAGGCTTGCGAGGAATCCAGGATGACAGCAATCTCCATGAATGGCTCAATGACTATATCTGGCCAGCAGAAGCAGAATTTACCCCCGACATGACTACTAAGTCGGTCAAAGAAGCTCTTACGGAGATGCTACAGTCAGGAACAACAACCTTCAATGATATGTATAATCCCAATGGAGTGGATATCGAACAGATTTATCAGGCAGTCAAGGCTTCCAAGATGCGTTGTTATTTCTCACCGACCCTCTTTTCTTCAGAGACAGAAACAACTGCTGAGACCATAAGCAGAACACGAACCATTATAGAGGAAATTTTAGGATATGAAAATCCAAATTTCAAGGTTATGGTAGCTCCACATTCTCCGTATAGCTGTAGTAGAGACTTGCTGGAAGCGAGCTTAGATATGGCAAAAGAGCTGGACATTCCTATCCATATCCATGTAGCGGAGACCCAGGAAGAGTTAGGAATAATCCTGAAACGATACGGCAAACGTCCCCTCGCCTTTCTAGAAGAACTGGGTTACTTAGATCATCCGTCTGTCTTTGCTCATGGGGTTGAACTAAACGAGCGAGAAATTGAACGCTTAGCAACTTCTCAAGTAGCTATCGCCCACAATCCTATTAGTAACCTCAAACTGGCCTCAGGAATCGCTCCAATCATCCAACTGCAAAAAGCAGGAGTAGCAGTCGGAATTGCGACTGACTCTGTTGCTTCCAATAACAATCTAGATATGTTTGAAGAAGGACGGACCGCAGCCCTTCTTCAGAAGATGAAAAGTGGAGATGCCAGTCAATTTCCCATCGAGACAGCCCTCAAAGCTCTGACGATAGAAGGTGCCAAGGTCCTTGGAATGGAAAAGCAGATAGGAAGCCTAGAAGTCGGCAAGCAAGCAGATTTTCTCGTCATCCAACCTCAAGGAAAAATCCATCTCCAACCTCAGGAAAATATGCTCTCTCACCTCGTATACGCAGTCAAATCCAGTGATGTTGACGATGTCTATATTGCAGGAGAACAAGTTGTCAAGCAAGGCAAAGTTTTGACAGTCGAGATTTAAAAAAATTTCAAAAAAAGTTTGCAAAAATCTTGCATTCTTTTTTTGTCTATGCTATACTTATATACGGTTTGAAAAAACTGCCTAAGACAGTAGGGGAGCTCGACTCATAAAGATCCTACCGAGGACAAAACGTATCATGTAAAAAGAAGCGTATTGTACTTTCGTGTCTAGGTTTGGGCGCGTTTTTCTTTTGAAAAAATTCCCCAAGCAAAATAATTACGGAGGTGAACACACTAATGAGTGAAGCAATTATTGCTAAAAAAGCGGAACTAGTTGACGTAGTAGCTGAAAAAATGAAAGCTGCTGCATCTATTGTCGTTGTAGACGCTCGTGGTTTGACAGTTGATCAAGATACAGTTCTTCGTCGTGAGCTTCGTGGAAGCGAAGTTGAGTATAAAGTTATTAAAAACTCAATCTTGCGTCGTGCAGCTGAAAAAGCTGGTCTTGAAGACCTTGCATCTGTTTTTGTTGGACCATCTGCAGTAGCATTTTCTAACGAAGATGTTATCGCACCAGCGAAAATCTTGAACGACTTTGCTAAAAACGCTGAAGCACTTGAAATCAAAGGTGGTGCAATCGAAGGCGCTGTCGCATCTAAAGAAGAAATCGTTGCTCTTGCAACTCTTCCAAACCGCGAAGGACTTCTTTCTATGCTCCTTTCTGTACTTCAAGCGCCAGTGCGCAACGTTGCTCTTGCAGTCAAAGCAGTTGCAGACAACAAAGAAGACGCAGCTTAATCTTAAGCTACGCAGCGTAGCATAGCTACGAAAAAACTATTATAATTAAAAACTTATTTGGAGGAAATAACAATGGCATTGAACATTGAAAACATTATTGCTGAAATTAAAGAAGCTTCAATCCTTGAGTTGAACGACCTTGTAAAAGCTATCGAAGAAGAATTTGGTGTAACTGCAGCTGCTCCTGTAGCTGTAGCTGCAGCTGGTGCTGCTGACGCTGGTGCTGCTAAAGATTCATTTGACGTTGAATTGACAGCTGCTGGTGACAAAAAAGTTGGCGTTATCAAAGCTGTACGTGAAATCACTGGTCTTGGACTTAAAGAAGCTAAAGAACTTGTTGATGGTGCACCAGGTGTCATCAAAGAAGGCGTTCCAACTGCAGAAGCTGAAGAAATCAAAGCTAAATTGGAAGAAGCTGGAGCTTCAGTTACTCTTAAATAATAGAGCAACTACATTAGTAGCTTAAAAACCTGATAAAACCGCTATTCTTAGGAGTAGTGGTTTTTCTTTTTGTTCGAGAAGGGGCAAAAAGGGGGCAAACTATTTTATAATTTATCTAGGAGACAAACAAGTTTTGAATAATAGGCTTTCCATTAAACATTGGTGAAGTACAGTCTCTGGTTTTTTCCTTGATCTATAACTCATTGTTTGGTTTAGTATGATATAATAATATCGAACTACATTTTTGGAAAGGTTATTCTGATGAGCTTAATAAATAAAATTGAACAAGGTATTAAAGAGTTAGAGGGAGGGCGATTTCAAAAACTAGGTGATGCGTACCTGAGAAGAAAATACAATTTTAAAATTGTTTCATTAGGTTCACAAGAAGGAACGGATAAGACTACTAAAGGAATTCCTGATTCTTATGCTGAGGAAAAAGGTAAATATGTTTATATCATGTATGGTACACATAAAACTATAATATCTAAATTAAAAGAAGATATTCATTCAGTTAAGAAAAAAATTTTAGACGAAAATATTTCTGAAGATAAGGTTGCGAGACTTATTTGTTGTCATACTTCTTCAAATATAACAATTAAACAAAAAGAAGATCTAGAAAAAATAGCTGAGCCTTATCAGCTAGAATTGATTGGAATTAATGAAATTGCTGATGATCTTACAAAGTTAGATTTTCAATATTTAGCAAAAGAGTATCTATCAATCAGTGAATCTACAGAGCAAGTTTGGTCTATCAATGACTTCATAAAAATTCATGATGAGAGTAAAACTAATGCTCCTATATCAAATGATTATATTGGAGATGTAAGTGAAATTATAAATACCATTAAATCAAGTGAAAAACGAATCTTCTTAATATCTGCTAAGCCTGGAACAGGGAAAACTAGATTAGCAATTGAAATTTGCTCTTTGCTCGATCGAAATAAATATAACATTATTTGTGTCAAGAGCAATAATCAGGATATTTACCAAGATGTAAAACGCAATCTAAATTTACACAAAGAAAATATTGTTTTTATTGATGATGTTAATACTACACAAAATTATATTTCTACACTTGGGCTACTGAACACGACTAGTAATATTTGGTTTATTCTTACGGTACGTGATTATGCTAAAAAAGATGTAATAAATAATGTTAAAGTTTATGGGTACAATAATATTGAGCCAGAACTTATAAAAGATGATAATTTTAAGGAATTACTCAATCAATTCTCTCGAAACGATTTTACCAATAAAGAAATTGAACATATAAAAACGATATCTAAAAGCAATCCGCGTATTGCAGTCATTGCAGCGAAGTTATCTAGCTATCGGGATTTGACTAATTTTAATGACGAGATTGATATTTTAAAAGATTACTATGAAGAAATTTTAAATAAAAATAACATTATTTATGCAGAACAAAAGACTTTATTTATTTTATCTTACTTAAAAAAGATTAGACTGGAAAGTTTAGAAGAGAACCAGGAATTCAAAAAATTACTAAAAATAACTGATATAACAAATACTGACTTTAAGAGTGCAGTGGAGAAGCTTCACGAGAGAGAGTTGTGTAATATTTATAACGACAAAATTGTAAAGATAGCAGATCAATCATTAGATGATTATATAGTTATCAAGTTTTTAATTAATAAGAAAATATCAATTTTAGAAATTTTACATGAGTTATATCCAGTAAACGATCAAAGAGTTGTTCAAATACTAAATCAATGTTCCAATTTTATTAGGAAAGAGAGTGATTTAAAAGGCGTTTCTGATGCAGTTAAATCATATTATTACAATGAAAGTAATTTTGAAAGCGATGAACTTAAAGAAAAGTTTTTAATACAATTTGGAGTATTACTTCCTCTAGAAGCAATTTCACACGTTAAAAATAAAATTGATAATATAGAGTCTCAGGCTTATACAAAGACTAATTTTATTAATCAGAAGGATAAAAAGGAATCTATTAAGGATTCAGTTTTAAATATTGTATTTGTAACTACACGGACAAAATATTGTAGTCAAATTCTCCAATTATTGTTAAAGTACTTTGATAAAAATCCTAATAAGATTTCTGAGGTTTATAGTATTCTTGAAGCAAACTACGGATTGGTTACCGAAAGAGAATATATTGATTATACCTTAGCTGAAAATACTATTTCTGAACTTGCTAATCTTGATTTGATGAAAAGTTATAATCAAGAATTAAGCGCGGCAATTTTGAAGCAGTATCTTAAAATTACTATCGACAGGACAGAAGCTTATGAGGAATCATTTACATTTAGGGAATGTACCATTCCTGATAGTGAAAAACTGAAAGAGTATCATAGAAGCATACTGAAATTTTTAGCAAAGATATATAATGTTGGGAGTGTTGATATTAGACTTTATATTGAGAGAATACTGTATGATTACAGAAGAAAAATTTTGATCTATTCAGAAAGTCATTGTAATACTATACTTGGAGATTTGAGAAATATTAGGAAATTATTTTTTAATGACATTAAAAACTTATCTATGATTGGAGAAAAAATAGTCTATGCTTTACATAAAGCTGAAGTGAAAGAAAACTTACCGATTGTTTTTGATGATTATATAATTTCTGACAGACAAAAAATATATAATAATTTAACAAATCCTAACCATGCTTGGTTTTATGAGGATGATGCTGAAATTAAACTACAACAAATTGCAAATAGTTATTCAAGCAATTTGCAAAATATTTTCAATTTTGCAAATCAATTTAAAAATAGCTTGTTTATGAATGATATAAATATTGAACTGGTGCTATTTAATATGTTTTTGCTATTAGAAAATGATAAAAAAATTGAATTTTTAAATTTAATGTTTAAATCAAACTATCATTTTGAAAACAAGACTCCTATTAGTTTTTTAGAAAATATTGAGAAAAGTTCAATGCGGTATGTTATTGCATCCTCTCCAGAATTAGAAAAATATGAATGGCAACTTGCTTATTTAACACAAATTGAAAATGTTAAAAATGAAGATCTACAAACATTAAAGAGTATTCTAAAAGCTAATTCTTTACCATATTATTTTACAATTTTAAATTTTGAGAGATTGATTTTGAAAGATCCTAGATTAAAAGAGTTGTTAATACAAAAAGCTGGGAATACAAATTTTGTTATTCCTGATTTTATAAGAGAAGAAGAGGTGCCAAAATTAATAAATCTAATTGGAGAAAACGATTTAAAGTCTCAGTATTTAATCAATTTAGGGAGCAGTAAGGATCACACCTATAAGCTTTTTCAAAAATTAGGAGAAAATGATATTAATTTTGCGGTAGAAGTATTGAAGAAAATTGATGAGCTAAAAATGGGAAGCTCTAATTTAGGATACATGGTATTACATACTATAAATGGATTTAGAGATAAGAAAGAAATTTATAAAAAGTTTATCCGCTTTGCAATAAATAGGCCATATTACTACTATAACAATATGCTTGAAGATATTATAAAAAATGACAGTCAGATCATATTAGAAATGCTTGAGGAAACAAACAATGAGCAATTTGCAATTAGATTGGTCAATCTAGGTGTAGAATTTTTAGAAAACAGCAATCAAAAACTAATACTATTTAATCTTCTCAGAGCTAAAGGATTTGGCAAGAAGTCATTCCAAGAAATACATTTTAGTCCCTATTCACATTTTTTTACTGGTAGTCACGTTCCGGTGTTGGAATTAGAAAAAGAACTCCTAGAAAGAATTAAAGAGATATTTGAAACTGATATAGACTACATTAAGTTGCTACGGTACTTGGATAAACTAATAGATGGCAAGCGCAATGCGATTGAAAGAGAATTGGAAAAGGAGTTTTAAATTATAATTTATATTTATTACTTCTTAAGGTGCTAGATAAAATCAGTAAATTCTACTGTTTTATAGTATTTTAGTGAAATATTTGGTTTGATTTAAAATGGGTAAACCTACTTGAAATTATGGTCTGATACGAAAGTTCTAGTTTTTTTACTAACAGTTACTAGAATCTTGATATATATTCAATTTTCTTCTTGACCCTGACCTTGGGTAAGGGATTATACTAGTAGTAGATAAGAAAGGAGATTACTATGAAAATCAATATGATTCGTTCAGATAAAGTTTATCAAGAGATGTTAGAGCTACCCTTAGAAAAGAGAGAAGGTTGTTTTCGAGCCAAAATATTAGCACCTTTTGCAACAAAATATCAAACGCAACACATTCCTCTGAAAGCGAAGTATCCTGGAGGATTTGATGCCTTGTTCCTGCTTGGCTTTATGAATCAGTTGCCCGCAACTCTCTCAGAAAAGGATAGACCAGCTATCGACGCTCTGAGCTCTGATCAACTCTGGCAGGACTGCCAGGAAACCATCAAGAGGAGTATCGGTCTTTTTAAGCAAGCTGGCTATGATTTAGAGGTTGAGGATTACCATTTTACTATTTTATTGGGCAACCCTGAAAAGGCCATGTTACAGCTCAATAAGGGTTATAGCGGAGATGGTGGAATTCCAGGTTACCTCATGCTTAGTCTGCTACCGAATGACTATACTTTGCCACGTGTGCAAGCGGCACTGGCCCACGAGTGCAATCATAATGTCCGCTTCCAATTTATCAAATGGAACCAGCAGACGACATTAGTAGACTGGGTAGTCAGTGAAGGATTGGCAGAGTCTTTTGCAGCTGAGCTCTATGGCAAAGAGCTCATTGGACCTTGGGTCACTTCAACCAGTCCAGAGCAATTAGAGGAGATTAAGCCCATCATCTCAAGTCAGCTTCAGCTAACAGGGATGGCGGAAATGGCCCCTTATCTCTACGGTGATGAAATCGCGGAGATACAGGGTCAAATTCCAGTTGGTATGCCTTATGCTGCGGGCTATGCTTATGGCTATCATTTGATACAAGCCTATCTGAAAAATACTGGCAAGAGCATTATTGAGGCCACAGTAACACCAACAGAAGAGATTTTAGAGGCGACTGAAGACTTTTGGAAATGACACTTTTGTTTGAAAATTTGCCAGAACATGATATAATGTAGGTGATTTCAGGAGGTGATAGTATGCACTATAAAAGAATTGAATTGAAGGTGACAGATCAAGGAATTCATGAGAGTAAGATTTTTCAAGGTGTTAAGATTTTCAGCCGTAGTAAGTTATCTAAAGATCAGAAAAGCATTCTAACACAGAAGATTTACCTGACACCGAAGCAAAACATCGTTTACTATCAACGGACAGATGTCAACTATGACCAGAACTGGCATCATAATAAGGACTATTACGAACTAGTTTATGGTCAGTTGGACAGAGAGACTGTTTTTAAGGTTTGTCAAGATTTTGACGAACTAAGTCCTTTTCTGGAAAATGAGCTGCTTGAGAAGCTAAAAGAAAAGCAGTTAACAGGCAAATTTTTTGAAAAATTAGATATATAAAAATCCGGCTGCTTTTATAAGCAGTCGGATTTCTTTGAGTTATAGTTTGATAATCTTTCATAATAAAAATAGATCTATTTTTATCATGAGCAGCTAACTTAGTTAAAAGTTTTGGAAACAGTATAGTTGAAATCTATGAAGAATAAGTGTATAATCGAGAAAAATGATTGAGCGCTCACTCAATTATGTAGATGTGTAAAGGAGTTCATACAATGGTTGTTCAAGCAATACAATATAGTCGTTTCGGTGATGAAGAAGTGTTAGATTTAGTGAACATTAAATCTGATTCTTTGAAAGTGAATCAAGTTAGGGTAGAAGTTTATGCAGTTGGTTTAAATCCTATTGATTATAAAACTTTTGAGGGTGCAAAGCCACTTCGTTTTCTATCTTTTATGACGAAACTAAGGAGGCCAAGTCGTTGGTTTGAGTCAAAAGCATCTCTTTTTCCAAGAGGTATTGGTCGGGATTTTGCTGGAGTTATCACAGAAGTTGGTGAAGGAGTAAGTCGGTTTGCAGTAGGGGATAAGGTTTTTGGAACAATGATCAGTGACCCTGGATTAGGCACCAAGAGGGGAGCTTTGGCAACAGAAATTTGTGTCAATGAATCAGAAATTGTGTTGAAGCCAGAGATGATCGACATGACTCACGCAGCTACTATGGGAGTAGCTTCTCTAACTGTGGGTGGGGCTTTTAGAAGAATCGGTTTAAATTCAAGAGATACTGTTGTTATTTCAGCTGCAGCAGGAGGTATTGGAAGTATTGCAGTACAGTATGCAGTTGCTAAGGGGGCGACAGTGATCGGAATAGCAAGTAAGAAAAATGCAGAGTATCTGAAGTCTTTAGGTGCCATACCAGTAAGTTACGAAGAGAATATCAAGAAGGCTCTTCTATCAGCTAGTACAACGCCTATTACAAAATTTTTGGATTGCTATGGATCTGATTATGTTAGATTGGCTTTTAGTTTAGGCTTGAAAGGGACAGCTATTGGGACATTAGTACCTTCACCCTATGTTATGATAAAAGGTGCTCAGTTTACTGGTCCGAGACATTCCACATACGATGATTTTAGAACTTTAGCTGAAATGGTCTCAGACGGGAAGGTTCAGCTGAAAATTGATCAAGTGTATAACTTTTCTCTAAAGTCAGTTAGAGAAGCCTATCGAAGTCTGAAAATGGGACACAGTCGAGGCAAAAAAGTCGTAAAAGTAAGAGATTAGAATAGAGGTGCTAGCGATGGAAAGTTTAGAACAAAAGTATGCTCAGACGTTAGAAGCTAGCAACTTGAGCTTGAAACAACGTCGAGTATTATTATCAAGCTTAAAATTATTCTCAGAAATTGGGTTTGAAAATACAACGTCCAGCCTTATTGCCGAACGAGCTGGAGTGTCAGAAGGAACTGTTTTTAGTTACTTTAAAACAAAGGAAGGTATTTTAGAAGCCATTTTATCTACTTTTCTAGAACAGGTTATTCCAGATGTGATTGCTGATTTTTCTGAGAAGAAATTTACAGCAAACCAAGAGTCTTTTCCGCTATTTTTGAGAAGCATTGTTCGAGATAGACTAGTTTTCATTCAGAAGAATCAAATGCAAGTTAAAATTCTCTTGAGTCGTTCTTTTATTGATAAAACTATTTCTGACCAGTTAGGGAATGTTATTATTCACTCTATCATTAAGCCAATTAGTTCAGTTCTGAATCAGTTTAAAGAAAAAGGTGTTATCCGAGATTGGTCTAATGAAAGAATCGTTCGCTATATTTTGGCTTTGAGTCTTTCTTATGCTCTTCCAATGATGTTGATTGATAATGAGGACCTAGACATAGATGAAACAGTAAATGAAATAGTTGAATGCCTGTCTTTTGCCTTAGTAGAGGTAAAATAGATCTTGATTTTAAGCTTACTATTAGAAATAGTGGGCTTTTTTAAAACAAATATAAAAATCCCCAATCAGAGCGATTGAGGATTAAGCAAATGAATCTTAAACAATACCTTGTGCAATCATAGCATTGGCTACATTTTCAAAGGCAGCGATATTTGCTCCTGCAAGGTAGTCAGTACCAAGACCATATGTTTCAGCAGTTGTTTTAGCAGTGTTGAAGATATTTGTCATGATATCTTTGAGACGACCATCAACTTCTTCACGTGTCCATGAAAGGCGAAGGCTGTTTTGGCTCATTTCAAGGGCTGAAACGGCTACACCACCAGCGTTGGCAGCTTTGGCAGGTCCGTAAAGGATTCCGTTTTCTTTGTAGACTTTAATCGCATCAAGGTCACTAGGCATGTTGGCACCTTCAGATACACAGATAACGCCTTGAGCAACTAAGCGTTTAGCCGCTTCACCATTGATTTCGTTTTGAGTCGCACATGGAAGAGCGATGTCGTAGTTCCCAGCGTAAGTCCAGACAGAACCTTCATGGTAAGTAGCAGTTGCTTTCTCAGCTGCATACTCAGTCAAACGCGCACGACGGTTATTCTTCACATCTGCTAGAAGGTCGAAGTCGATACCATTTTCATCAATAACATAACCATTTGAGTCAGATACAGAGATGACAGTTGCACCAAGTTCAGTTGCTTTTTGAAGAGCGTATTGGGCTACGTTACCAGAACCTGAAATCACAACCTTCTTACCAGTAAAGCTGTTACCGTTGGCTTTGAGCATTTCTTCAGTATAGTAAACCAAACCGTAACCAGTTGCTTCTGGACGAATCAAGCTACCACCGAATCCAAGAGGTTTACCAGTCAAGACACCCGCATCAAATTGGTTAAGACGTTTGTATTGTCCATAGAGGTAGCCAATTTCACGACCACCGACACCGATATCACCTGCAGGTACGTCAAGAGATGGTCCGATGTATTTTTGCAATTCTGTCATAAAGCTTTGGCAGAAGCGCATCACTTCAGCATCAGTTTTTCCTTTAGGATCGAAGTCTGATCCACCTTTACCTCCACCAATTGGAAGTCCAGTCAAGACATTTTTAAAGATTTGTTCGAATCCGAGGAATTTCAAAATCCCTTGGTTAACAGTTGGGTGGAAACGAAGTCCGCCTTTATATGGTCCAACAGCTGAGTTGAATTGAACACGGTAGCCACGGTTGACTTGGACTTTTCCATCACGGTCAACCCAAGGAACTCGGAAAGAAATCACGCGCTCAGGCTCAGTGATTCGTGCTAAGATATTTTCTTCGATATACTCAGGGTGTTTTTCAAATACAGGTTCCAAAGTGCTGAAGAATTCTTCAACCGCCTGGAGAAATTCAGCCTCATGCCCATTACGAGCTTTTACAGTTTCAAACACGCTTTGGATATAGTCTTTAGCAGATGTCATATCGTTCTCCTTTTTGTTGTTATATTTTATTACATGAGCCATTATAGCAGAATTTTTTTTGAGTGTAAAGAAAAAAACAGAAATTTTCTAAAAATTCTTTCAATTCACAAAACCGAACATTTTATATAGAAATTAGTTTCTCAAAGAGAAAATCTTAAAGTATGGTATAATATTAGAAATAAAAGGAATCTGGAGGATTAGAATCATGGTATCAACAAAAACGCAAATAGCTGGCTTTGAGTTTAACAATTGCTTGATGAATGCAGCGGGTGTTGCCTGTATGACAATAGCTGAGTTGGAGGGTGTCAAAGACTCAGCAGCAGGAACCTTTGTTACGAAGACTGCGACCTTGGACTTCCGTCAGGGCAATCCTGAACCACGTTATCAGGATGTTCCACTTGGTTCCATCAACTCCATGGGTTTGCCAAATAATGGTTTAGACTATTATCTAAACTATCTTTTGGACTTGCAGGAAAAAGAGCCAAACCGTACCTTCTTCCTATCTTTAGTTGGCATGTCTCCAGAAGAAACACATACCATCTTGAAAAAAGTTCAAGAGAGTGAGTTTAAAGGACTGACCGAGCTCAATCTCTCTTGTCCTAATGTTCCAGGTAAGCCTCAGATTGCCTATGATTTTGAGACAACAGACCGTATCTTGTCAGAGGTATTTGCCTACTTTACCAAACCTCTTGGAATCAAGTTGCCACCATATTTTGATATCGTTCACTTTGACCAAGCGGCAGCTATTTTCAACAAATATCTTCTTAAGTTTGTTAACTGTGTGAACTCTATCGGAAACGGCCTTTATATAGAAGACGAGTCGGTCGTGATTCGTCCTAAAAATGGTTTTGGTGGCATTGGTGGAGAGTATATCAAACCGACTGCTCTCGCTAATGTTCATGCTTTCTATCAACGCTTAAATCCTCAAATCCAAATCATTGGAACGGGTGGTGTTCTAACGGGTCGTGATGCCTTTGAACACATCCTTTGCGGTGCTAGTATGGTGCAAGTAGGAACGACGCTCCACAAAGAAGGTGTCGGTGCTTTTGAACGCATTACCAATGAACTAAAAGCAATCATGGCAGAAAAAGGTTATGAGAACCTAGAAGATTTCCGTGGGAAATTGCGCTATATTGATTAAGTTTAATAAAAAATCAGAAGAAAGGAGAGAAGATGCTAGCCATTGAAGACAGTCAGAAGTTGACTTTATCAAGTCTATCTAGCTTGAACCTATTTACAGGGACAGACCAGGGCCAGTTTGAAGTTCTGAAGAGTCAAGTGTTGAAGCAGATTGGTTATGATCCAGCTGATCTCAATTTTGCTTACTTTGATATGAAAGAAGTAGCTTATAAAGACTTAGAGTTGGAGTTGGTCAGTCTCCCTTTCTTTGCTGATGAAAAAATCGTGATATTAGACCATTTTGTCGATATCACAACAGCCAAGAAACGTTTTTTAACAGATGATGAGCTCAAGTCATTTGAGGAATACCTTGACAATCCTTCGCCAACAACCAAGTTATTGATATTTGCGGAAGGAAAACTGGATAGTAAGAGACGGCTGGTCAAATTGCTCAAACGAGATGCGACTGTCTTTGATGCTATTGAACCCAAGGAACAAGAATTGCGCCAGTATTTCCAAAAGTGGAGTCAGACACAAGGCCTGCAGTTTGTGGGGCAATCCTTTGAAAATCTACTCATCAAGTCTGGTTTTCAATTTAGTGAAATCCAGAAAAATCTCCTTTTTTTGCAGTCTTATAAGTCCGACGGAGTGATTGAGGAGAAGGATATTGTCGAGGCTATTCCCAAGACCCTGCAGGACAACATTTTTGATTTGACTCAGCTTATTTTAGCTAAAAAGATTGATCAGGCCCGTGACTTGGTTAGAGACTTGACCTTGCAAGGGGAGGACGAAATCAAGCTCATAGCTGTCATGTTAGGACAGTTTCGTACCTTTACCCAAGTGAAGATTTTATCAGAGACTGGTCAGACGGAATCGCAGATTGCAAGCAGTCTGGGAACTTACTTGGGGCGCAATCCTAATCCTTATCAAATCAAGTTTGCACTGAGAGATTCGAGAGGGATTTCCTTGGCCTTTCTCAAGCGAGCGATTTCTTATTTGATTGAAACAGATTACCAGATTAAGACAGGTGTCTATGAAAAAAGTTACTTGTTTGAAAAGGCACTCTTGCAGATTGCGACAGAGGCAAATTGAGCAAAAAACTTGAAAAAAGAGGATGATTGCGTTATCATTTTCATATAGAAAGAAAAAGAGGTATTACAGATGGCTATTATCTTACCAGACCTTCCATACGCATATGACGCTTTGGAACCATACATCGATGCAGAAACAATGCACTTGCACCATGACAAACACCACCAAACTTATGTCAACAATGCGAATGCTGCTCTTGAAAAACACCCTGAAATTGGTGAAGACCTTGAAGCTTTGCTTGCTGATGTAGAATCTATCCCAGCTGATATCCGCCAAGCGCTTATCAATAACGGTGGGGGACACTTGAACCACGCTCTTTTCTGGGAATGGATGACTCCTGAAAAAACGGCTCCATCAGCAGAACTTGCAGCAGCAATCGATGCAACATTTGGTTCATTTGAAGAGTTCCAAGCAGCCTTTACAGCAGCAGCTACAACTCGCTTCGGTTCTGGATGGGCTTGGTTGGTTGTCAACAAAGAAGGAAAACTTGAAGTAACTTCAACAGCAAACCAAGACACACCAATCTCAGAAGGTAAAAAACCAATTTTGGGCTTGGACGTTTGGGAACATGCTTACTACGTGAAATACCGCAATGTACGTCCTGACTACATCAAAGCTTTCTTCTCAGTCATTAACTGGAACAAAGTAGATGAGCTTTACGCAGCAGCAAAATAATGAAAAGTAAGGGAAGAGTCATTCTTCTCTTTTTTGCTTTATATGGCAGAAGCCTGACAAAATCGTCAGACTTTTTTCATTTTTATGAGAAACGTGCTAACTGCTAGAAATTATGGTAAAATAGAGTATTAAGTAATCGTGGAAAAGGAAGACTATGCGTAAAGAAATTGCACCTGAATTATACAACTATAACAAGTTTCCTGGCCCAGAATTTCATGTAAATGGGGATAAGGTTGAGACTGAAGGGATTGCTTTTACCTTGGCTGAAAATATCAAGGATGCTTTCGATGTGACAGTCTTTAATCAACGCTTTTCAGAAGTGTTGACCAAGTTTGATTATGTCGTGGGTGACTGGAGCAATGAACAGCTCCGTCTACGTGGCTTTTACAAAGACGACCGAACAGAGGAAAAAAATGAAAAGATTAGTCGGTTACAGGACTATCTTTTAGAGTACTGTAGTTATGGTTGTGCCTATTTTGTTCTAGAAAATCAAGCACCGAAACGGGCTTCATTTGACAAAAAAATGCGTAAAAAGGATGAAGAAAACCTTCCTAGAAGAGGCAAGAAATCTTCGCAAAACAAGAGAAAACCAAATACGGATAAGCGAAATAGGCGTCGTCATAAGGATCAAAAGTCTCAGAAAGAGGACAAGGGACAGCGCCATTTTGTCATTCGTCAGAAATAGATAGAGAATAAGGAGAAGAGATGAAACCGTCTATTTATAGTTTAACACGTCAAACCATGCAAGAATGGGTATTAGAACAAGGAGAAAAGAAATTCCGAGCAGATCAAATCTGGGAATGGCTTTACCGTAAACGTGTGCAGTCATTTGAAGAAATGACCAACCTTTCCAAGGATTTGATTACCAAGCTCAATGACCAGTTTGTGGTCAATCCATTGAAACAACGAATTGTACAAGAGTCGGCTGACGGTACCGTTAAGTATCTTTTCGAGTTGCCAGATGGCATGTTGATTGAGACAGTACTCATGCGTCAACACTACGGTTTGTCAGTCTGTGTGACCACTCAGGTTGGCTGTAATATTGGTTGTACCTTCTGTGCGTCAGGATTGATCAAGAAGCAACGTGACCTCAATAACGGGGAAATCGTAGCGCAGATTATGCTAGTTCAGAAATACTTTGATGAACGTGGTCAGGACGAGCGTGTTAGTCATATCGTTGTCATGGGAATTGGTGAACCATTTGATAACTACAACAATGTGTTGAATTTCGTCCGTACCATCAATGATGACAAGGGGATGGCTATCGGTGCTCGTCACATCACAGTTTCAACTTCAGGTTTGGCCCATAAAATTCGTGACTTTGCTAATGAAGGGGTTCAGGTCAATCTCGCTGTTTCCCTTCACGCACCCAATAATGAATTGCGCTCAAGCATCATGAAGATCAACCGTGCCTTTCCGATTGAAAACCTCTTCGCAGCTATTGAGTACTACATCGAAACAACCAATCGCCGTGTGACTTTTGAATACATCATGCTCAATGAAGTCAACGACGGTGTTGAACAAGCTTTGGAGTTGGCGGAATTGCTCAAGAATATCAAGAAATTGTCATACGTCAACTTGATTCCCTATAACCCAGTTAGTGAACATGACCAATATAGCCGTAGTCCTAAAGAGCGCGTGATGGCCTTCTACGATACCCTCAAGAAAAAAGGAATCAACTGTGTCGTCCGTCAGGAACATGGTACAGATATTGATGCAGCTTGTGGACAATTGCGCTCCAATACAATGAAACGTGACCGCCAGAAGGCAGTCGCAGCGGTAAATCCATAAAATGACTAGAAAAAGAGAAATAATCTTAAGATCGGGAGTGGTTGTTTATAGCCTTTGCATTGTCTGTTTTTGCTTCACTCCCCAGCCTCAACTTCCTACAGGAGTGGAAACTCCAGGTATTCAAACTTTTGGACGCCTGGTTTTTCTTTTAACTCCCTTAAACTCCCTGTGGAATCTGGGTGAAGTGACCAGTTTGGGACAAGTCATTTGGATCTTTTTGCAGAATATTTTAAATGTCTTCTTGCTCTTCCCTCTGGTCTTTCAACTGATCTATCTCTGTCCAAACTTGCGGCAAACCAAAAAAATCATCCTTCTCAGTTTTCTTCTGAGCCTAGGAATTGAATGTACGCAGCTGGTCTTAGACTTTTTCTTTGATTTTAATCGCGTTTTTGAGATTGATGATTTGTGGACCAATACCCTGGGAGGCTATCTGGCTTGGCTCCTCTATAAAGGACTGCATAAAAACAAGATAAGGAATTAGAATGAGTATTTTAGAAGTTAAAAATCTGAGTCACGGTTTTGGTGACCGTGCAATTTTTGAAGATGTATCCTTCCGTCTCCTCAAGGGAGAACATATCGGTCTAGTCGGTGCCAATGGTGAGGGAAAATCAACCTTTATGAGTATTGTGACTGGTAAAATGCTGCCAGATGAAGGTAAGGTTGAGTGGTCTAAGTATGTGACTGCTGGCTATCTGGACCAGCATGCTGTGTTAAAAGAAGGGCAAACCGTTCGCGATGTTTTGCGGACAGCCTTTGATGAGCTTTTTAAAGCAGAAGCTCGTATCAATGACCTCTATATGGAAATGGCAGAAGAGGGAGCAGATATCGACGCGCTAATGGAAGAAGTTGGTGAACTCCAAGACCGTTTGGAGAGTCGAGATTTCTATACCTTGGATGCTAAGATTGATGAAGTAGCGCGTGCCCTCGGTGTCATGGACTATGGCATGGATACGGATGTAACAGCCTTATCAGGTGGACAAAGGACCAAGGTGCTTTTGGCTAAACTCCTCCTTGAAAAACCAGATATTTTGTTACTGGACGAGCCAACCAACTACTTGGATGCCGAACACATTGACTGGCTCAAGCGCTATCTCCAAAACTATGAAAATGCCTTTGTCCTTATTTCGCACGATATTCCTTTCCTTAACGACGTAATCAATATCGTCTATCATGTTGAAAATCAACAGTTGACGCGTTATTCTGGTGACTACTACCAGTTCCAAGAAGTCTATGCTATGAAAAAATCTCAGTTGGAAGCAGCCTATGAACGTCAACAGAAAGAGATTGCCGACCTCAAGGATTTTGTGGCTCGAAACAAAGCGCGTGTTGCAACGCGTAACATGGCCATGTCCCGTCAAAAGAAACTGGACAAGATGGACATCATTGAACTCCAAAGTGAGAAACCAAAGCCATCCTTTGATTTCAAATCGGCTCGTACTCCTGGTCGCTTTATCTTCCAAGCCAAGGATTTGCAGATTGGTTACGATCATCCTCTTACTAAACCCTTAAACCTCACCTTTGAACGCAATCAAAAGGTGGCCATCATTGGAGCCAACGGTATCGGGAAAACAACCCTCTTGAAGTCTCTCTTGGGCATTATCCCACCAATCGCTGGAGAAGTCGAACGTGGAGATTACCTAGAACTTGGTTATTTTGAGCAAGAAGTGGAAGGAGGCAATCGCCAAACACCACTAGAAGCTGTTTGGAATGCCTTCCCTGCACTCAATCAAGCAGAAGTCCGTGCGGCCCTTGCCCGCTGTGGTTTGACGACTAAGCACATCGAAAGCCAAATTCAGGTCTTGTCGGGTGGGGAACAAGCCAAGGTGCGTTTCTGTCTCTTGATGAACCGTGAAAATAACGTCTTAGTGCTGGACGAGCCGACCAACCACCTAGATGTGGATGCCAAGGATGAACTCAAACGTGCTCTGAAAGAGTATAAGGGATCTATCCTTATGGTCTGCCACGAACCAGACTTCTATGAAGGCTGGATGGACCAAATCTGGGATTTTAACAAGCTAACTTAAAAGCACTAAAAAGGCCAAGTCGAAATGACTTGGCTTTTTTGACTAGTAATTTAAATAGTTTTCAACTTCAGATTTCTCAATTTCTTTACCGTAGTGGCAAATCGGACAAGAAACGAAGTAACTTTTACCATAAGGAAAAAGTGGAATCCAGTAGAGGGTAAATTTGCGCCCTGTTTCAACAATTTCCCACGTGTCGACATTGTTACAGTGACCACATTCGATCGCAGTTTGCGTATGTCCCAAATCTTTCTGATAACCTTTAGAACCCCAAAATAAAATCATGTCATCGTCTCCTTATCTGTTGATGCCTTATTTTTTGCTGAAATCGTAATCCTTCACTACTTCGATACTATCAATGGTGATAGCAGAAGTCGGTTTGTCTTTCTCATCTTTTTCAGCTTTGGCAATCTTGTCGACAACATCCATGCCGTCGATGACTTGGCCAAAGACAGTATGTTTGCCATCTAGGCTAGGATTTCCGCCTTCTTTATAGGCTTCGATGATTTTCTTAGGATACTTGCTGGTAGGGAGTTTAGTAGAAATATCTGTTGAGTTTTGGTTGATGAAGAATTGGCTACCGTTGGTATTTGGTTGACCAGTGTTAGCCATAGCAAGGGCTCCGCGGATATTGTATAGGTATGGAGAGATTTCATTTTTGAAACCAGTTCCCTTGTCCTTCGTTTTATCCTTATCATGCCAGATGGATTGACCACCTGTACCATCTCCCTTAGGATCTCCAGTTTGGACCATAAAGCCATCGATGACACGGTGGAAGGTAATTCCGTTATAGTAGCCTTCTTTAGCGTGAGTGAGGAAGTTTTCAACTGCTAGTGGTGCTAGTTTTGGAAAGAGTTTAACACGAATATCACCCTGACTTGTGTGGAGAATCACTTCGGCTTCATCTTCAGCAACTTCCTTAGAAAGTTGAGGGAAGTTGGCATTTTCATTGGTCAAAGCGTCATTCAAATCTTTGGCAGCTTGAGCAGCCGCTTTAGAGCTTTCTTCAGCAGAGATACTGGATTCGACATAGTCATCACCACGGAGACCACGCTGGATACTAGTACATCCAGCAAGAGCTATAGTTGAAAGTAAAAGAAGAGTTGCTAGTTTTTTCATTGTTTTCCTCTCAAAAATTCATTTCTATCATTGTACCTTAAAAGGAGATTGATTTCAAATGTAAAAGATCAGGCAAGTTTTCAGAAAATAAATTTACAGACTGCTTGATTAGAGATTTTTCTTTGGATGACGGTCGATAATTTCCTGATATTGTTCCAGTATCTGCTCTCCCTTTGGAGTCAATTTGTAGCCTCTAATCGAAAAGTGACTAGCTAATTCCTCTTCTGATAAGTTTTCATGAAGAGCTTGATTAAGATCAGCAGCTTTCATCTTAGAAAGTCCTGTAACTCCCTTACTTTTGAGGATATTCTTTTTCATTGTAGCATTCAGATGGTCGAGTGAATCAAAGGCGGTTTCGATAATAGTATAGCCTTTTTCTACCAGACTGCTTAGATGTTTTGGTGCATCAATGCCATAAGTGTACTCGAAATATTTAGGAAACCAGGTCTCAAAAAGAATTATGCTTCCTCTTTCTGTATGAGTTCAAAGAGGTCTTCTACTTTCAGATTAAAAACTTGAGCAATTTTAAGAGCCATTTCCAGCGAAGGATTGTAACGGTTATTTTCCAAGTGTAGAATTGTCTCACGTCGCATGCCTATGAGGTCGGCTAACTCTTGCTGGGTCATGCCTGTGGACTCACGAACAGATTTGAGATTAGTAATAATCTTGCTTTCTTTGGCCATGCTTATCCTCTACGTTCCAAGATAAAATAGACAACCGCAAAGATGCAAATCAAGGCAGCTATGCTAATAAAGATCTGGCCCATGTAAAGAGTAAGAGACCCCATATACCCAATGATAACTGCTAGGATCATCAGTGCACCTAGTATAAAAACAAACATCAAGCTAGCTGCCTTGGCTAAATTAGCATAAAAGCGTTCGTCCGGAGTTTCCTTGACATTTTTCAAACAGAAAAAACCAAATACAATCACTTCAATAACGAGGCCAATTCCCAAAATCCATTCTTTAATACCAGAACTTTCGCTTGGGGTCGCAACCCAAATCCCTACTGTATAAAAAATGCTTGCTGCAAACAAAAGTATCGTGTAAAACTTAGCAGACAAGTCAAAAATAGTCTTTCCTTTACCTTTCTGACTCTTATGAGGCCATGGTTTCATATGTAGCCAGCCCCAAATAGCTATAATCTGCCCTAACACTGAAATACCAGTAATAACTAACTTGGGTCCCCAACTAAGATTAGAACCAAATAAAACAGTAAAATCAATAAAGAGAGCTGCGGAAATCATTGTAATGAGGCCACCCGTTTTTTGACTTTTTTTCATGATAGACTCCTTTCCTTATGTTAGAAATATTTAACAATCTTTATGTTATAAATATATCACACTTCAATTTGGAAAGCAAGAATTTATCTGTCAATGAGGCAATTATTTGAAAAAATTTTTTAATAAAAGCCCTTGCTAGTTAAACAACTAAAGAATTTTTTGAAGCAATGCATCGGATTTGGTTTGGATAGTTTCGTTAATAATATTTGATGATAAAGAATTTTTGGAAAATCTAGATACTGTATGAATCTCTACTTTTTTTAGACTGTTATTAAGTCTGTCAGAATAAGCATTGTAGGTGTAGAAGTTAATTTTTACAGAATTAAATTATTCCCCTATTTAGAATCTATTAATTCATATTTTATAAATTAATTAGTAGATATTGTTCTTAAAATCCTTGATATTTCGCTGTTTTTAGTCCAATTGAAATCTATACTTTCCAAACCAAGTCTTAAGAAAGCTCGCAAAGCTAGCCAGTTCTCTAAACGTTAAGAACTAGCTACAATACAGCATTTACAACACTTCATATATCACACCATTCAATTAAAAGTTATTCAAATTAGATGAAAATTTATTTTCTGAAAAATCGGGAAAAGGTTGATTTTAAGTGGATTTTGAAATATATTCAAATTGGAGTTTTAAAAACCAGCTTTCGGTGGTAAAAGTACCAAAGTTGATTCTCCAAAGGAGGATAATATCACCTGCCAGAAGATTGTCTTCTATTTCATTTTGGGACAAACTTGGGATTTAGTAGCCAAGTCTCGATATCACGATCAGGAGAGATGTAAGGCTTAACCTGATGGTCTTTGTAAATGTTCTCTAGACTAGTATTCATAAAGTTTCTCTTTCTAATTTATCCCTATTAATCTAATAAATTTCTAAAAAAATAAAAATTTTAAACTCTGTCAAGTTTTTTTCTTGACACCTATCAGAAATCTGCTATAATAGAACATGTGATAAATAGCTCAGCTATCTCACCGAAATAAAAAAATAAGAAAAGAGACATTAAAAATGGCAGTTAAAATCCGTTTGACTCGTATGGGTTCTAAGAAAAAACCTTTCTACCGTATCAACGTAGCAGACTCACGTTCACCACGTGACGGACGTTTCATCGAAACAGTTGGAACTTACAACCCACTTGTTGCTGAAAACCAAGTGACTTTGAAAGAAGACCGCGTTCTTGCATGGTTGGCTGATGGAGCTCAACCTTCAGATACGGTTCGCAACATCCTTTCAAAAGAAGGCGTATTGAAAAAATTCCACGATTCTAAATTCTCAAAATAAGTTTAAAGTAGGTTGACAGATGGATACGATTGAAAATCTCATTATTGCGATTGTGAAACCTTTGATTTCACAACCTGATGCCTTAACTATCAAGATCGAAGACACACCAGAGTTTTTGGAGTATCACTTGGATCTTGACCAAAGCGATGTCGGTCGTGTTATCGGTCGTAAGGGTCGCACTATCTCAGCGATAAGAACGATTGTCTACTCTGTCCCAACTGAAGACAAAAAAGTAAGAATCGTTATCGATGAAAAATAAAAAAAGCGGGACAGATGTCTCGTTTTTTTGTGAGGAGAAGATGAAGGATTTAACGTTTAGACAATTACAAGCTTACTTACTCGAACATTACCAGCAATCTCGAACTGAGGAAGGCCTCTTTATCAAGCTAGTGGAGGAAATCGGAGAAGTAGCCGAGGTCTTGAATGGGCGCTCTGGTCGAAAAGAGGGTGTTCAGGACTCAAATGAGGAACTTGCCAAAGAATTGGCTGATATCATTCATTATACCGTCGCAATCGCAGCTATCAACGATATTGACCTAACCAAAACCATCTTTGACAAAGATAAGAAGGCTGCCATTAAGTACCAACATGAACGAGATTTAGAAAAGTTTTTAGACGCTCAAAGCTAATTGCAGTCACTGTTCTTCAACTTGTGAAAATCCTTGGAACGTGATAAAATAAAGGATAAGGGTTTTTAATAAATAATTGCTATAGAATGAGTGGATTTCTTTATGAAGAGGTTTGAAGTAACTACAAAAATTGGCAGTCTCTTTGTTACTTATAAAAAGAAAAAGAAAGTGCTTGTTTGTTTAAATGGCGCAGGTTTGCTACCTAGTTATGAAAATTTTTCACTTATACTTGAAAAACTTCCCCCCACAATTGGTTATTTGACAATTGATTTTCCAAATACAGGTAGGAGTCCGATTCATGACCAATCTGGAAAAAATCTGGACAATCTTGTAGACGCGGTTTATGAAGTACTTGAAGAATTGGCGATTTCTGAATATATACTTTGTGTACATAGTTTGAGTGGAATTTTAGCTTGCAAATTGCTCAACAAATCAATTAAGTGTCAGGCTTTACTAGCAATTGAACCAACAACTAAAAAAGTAATGTTTTCTGATTTTTCAGAAAATCCCTATCCAGAAATGGAAGAGCAGATGAGGTTGATTGACGAGTATGGTCCTGAACTTTATTTTAAGAATTTAACTCAAGCAACATTTAGTCCTGAAACTAATAAAGAAATCTGGAAAATAATGCAAGAAAAAGGCTCAGAGTTGGAAGATCAAGATACAAAGTTTCGAATATCTGGAGAGATTACTGAGGAAGATTTTGAGAATGTATCTATAGAAGCTCATGTCCCTGTATTTATTTTTTGTCAGGCTTATAGAGAAAAAGAGTACAGAGACTCAGAATATTGGACTTCCAATACTAAACTCATTTTAGGAGGGAATCACCATTATTTACAATGGTCTGAATCAGAAAAAATTGCGACTATTATTCGAGAATTGTCAGAATAAGATGGAAAGAAGGAGAGTACAGGAGACAAGATGAACTACTTTAATGTTGGGAAAATCGTCAATACGCAGGGGCTGCAAGGTGAGATGCGAGTCTTGTCTGTGACGGATTTTGCTGAAGAACGCTTTAAAAAAGGAGCAGAGCTGGCTTTGTTTGATGAAAAAGATCAGTTTGTCCAAACAGTGACCATTGCTAGCCACCGTAAGCATAAGAACTTTGACATTATCAAATTCAAAGACATGTACCATATCAATGCAATTGAAAAGTACAAGGGTTATAGTCTCAAGGTCGCTGAGGAAGATCTGAATGACCTAGACGATGGGGAATTCTATTATCACGAGATTATCGGTTTGGAAGTTTATGAGGGTGATAACTTGATTGGAACTATCAAGGAAATCCTGCAACCAGGTGCCAATGATGTCTGGGTGGTCAAGCGAAAAGGTAAGCGAGATTTGCTTTTACCCTACATTCCGCCAGTAGTTCTCAATGTTGATATTCCAAACAAACGGGTTCAAGTGGAAATCTTAGAAGGGTTAGATGATGAAGATTGATATTTTAACCCTCTTTCCAGAGATGTTTTCTCCGCTGGAACACTCGATTGTTGGGAAGGCTCGAGAAAAAGGGCTCTTGGATATCCATTATCATAATTTCAGAGAATATGCTGAAAAGGCCCGTCATGTTGACGATGAGCCCTACGGAGGCGGTCAGGGGATGTTGCTAAGGGCTCAACCCATTTTCGATGCTTTTGACGCCATTGAAAAGAAACATCCCCGCGTCATTCTTCTTGATCCTGCTGGGAAACAGTTCGATCAAGCTTACGCTGAGGATTTGGCTCAGGAAGAGGAACTGATCTTTATTTGTGGTCACTATGAAGGGTATGACGAGCGCATCAAGACCCTGGTAACCGATGAAATATCTCTAGGAGATTATGTCTTGACTGGAGGAGAATTGGCGGCCATGACCATGATCGATGCGACCGTTCGCTTGATTCCTGAAGTGATTGGCAAGGAGTCTAGTCACCAGGATGATAGTTTTTCTTCAGGACTCCTCGAATATCCCCAATACACACGCCCTTATGACTATCGTGGCATGGTGGTTCCAGATGTGCTCATGAGTGGACACCATAAAAAGATTCGTCAGTGGCGACTGTATGAGAGTCTAAAGAAAACCTACGAGCGCAGACCTGACCTGCTAGAAAACTATCAACTGACAGCAGAAGAAGAAAAAATGCTGGCAGAAATCAGAGAAAACAAAGAATAAAGGAGAACCTTATGCAAGTAATCAAACGTAACGGAGAAGTTGCTGACTTTGATCCAGATAAAATTTACCAAGCTGTCCTAAAAGCAGCTCAGACAGTTTATGTTTTGACAGATGATCTACGTCAAAACCTAGCTCAAGTCACTAAAAAAGTAGTCTTGGACTTGGAAGAAGCAAAAGTGGAACGTGCAACTATCAGCATGATTCAGTCAATGGTTGAAAATCGTTTGTTGGGGGCAGGATATATCACAATAGCAGAACACTACATTTCTTACCGCTTGCAACGTGATTTGGAGAGAAGTGGTTACGGTGACCACATCGCAGTTCACCTTCATTTTGAACAAATCCGTTAAGAAAAAGAGTGGGATGAAAAGCATCTCACTCTTTCTTAAATCTATTTTTCTGAGCTCTCTGGACAGTAGATGGGACAAAGCGTAGCCTTTTGATGTCAGCGATTCGGATGATACGAGTTACATTTTTTGTAAAATTTTTGACAACAATCTGTTGACGACTGCTATCATATTTGACAATATCACCTGTGAAGCTTGTTTCAGCTAGTATGACATGAACAGCAGTTTGTTTCTGGATGGCTTGTTCAATTGTAGCAATGAGGGAGTCGTTTTCAGAATAATCTCGTTCATCCTGTCCACTGAGAAAGTCTTGTATCTTATCTAAGACATGCTTGAATGTATATCTCATAGGCTTCTCCCCTCTTATATAACCATATTATATAAAATTTTCCTAAAATCTACAAGATTTTACGAATAGACTATAGAAAGCATATCACGTAAAGGAGTTAAAATGGCAGAATTTACATTTGAAATCGAAGAACACTTACTGACCTTGTCTGAAAATGAGAAAGGATGGACCAAGGAATTAAACCGAGTCAGCTTTAATGGAGCACCAGCAAAGTTTGATATTCGTTCTTGGAGCCCTGATCATACCAAAATGGGCAAAGGAATCACTCTTTCAAATGAAGAATTTCAGGTAATGGTCGATGCCTTTAAAGGCAATTAGTAAAAGGATGTTGAGTTTTGGACTCAATATCCTTTTTATTGTTCACCAGAGATAAATAAAATTTGCTATTTTAAGATCAAGAAACCAAAAAATATATGCATTAAATAAATTGTTTGATAAATAAAAATAAACAGGCAAAATACTTGACCCTGAGAGGATACATAGTATAATAGACAATGGTCATATTTTGCTATATTTCCATTCTGACTAAGAGTAGTAATACTTCTGCTAAATATTGAATTGAATACATTGTTTTGACATTGCAAATGATCTAGCCATTTACCTAAAGAATTGTTACATGTAGTAAGCATGTAAGAGATAATATCGCTGAAAGGGGTGTTACTTATTGACAGGAAATGGTGTATGGATCAGTTCATTTTAATGATTTAGAAGGGAAAGTTATGAAATTAAAAAAATTGTGGCTCTATATTTTAACGCCACTTTTAGTTCTGTTTGGTTCTGCTACTTTGACAAATGCAGTCCAAGCAAAAGAGCTAACGAAGGTTATTACTAACGTGAGCATCTGGGAGGTTGATAATAGTAAGTTCTTACAATCTGATTCAAAAGGAGTTTACAATTTATCACCTCAAAAACACAGTTATGCAAACTATAAGTTTGCTACTGATTTCGATTTGAGCCAATATGATGGCAATCTGAATGATGGAGACACATTTACACTAACTGTGCCATCTCCACTAACAGTCAAAGCCGAATCATTTGAGCTTAAAGACAAGGAAACGAATACAGCTGTAGGAGATGTTAAGGTCGTTTCTGATGGGGAAAATAAGGGTGGAAAGGTAACAATCACTTTAAAGAACTTGCAAGATTACCTTGCTAAAAAAGGAGGAGCTCAAGTTCAAGGTGTTAAAGGTACCTTCTATGTCGCTTTTAGTTCAAAGAAAGAACTAGAAGAACAGACTATCAATTTTAACAAGTCTGAAACTAAAAATGAAATCAGCCAAAAAGTTCGCTTTAAAAATGCTGCTGCCATAGATTATTCTGACGGAATTGGTAAAACAAACTTTAACAAATTCAGTGGAACCATCAGTAAAGAAAAATGGGATTCTCCTTTACTTGGTAAAAAAGGTGATTATCTTCATAATTGGAATGTCCGTGTGAATCCTAAACAAGCTGCCTATGATAAACTTGAAATCCACGACTGGGCAGACTCAGACTTTTCACCGATGCAGTTTATTCCAGAAACCTTGACGGTTACTGCTGGATGGTTTGATAAAACTTACACCTTACAAGATAAAACTGTACTACAAGCTGGAACAGATTACCAAATCAAGTGGAACGAATCGTATACAGATTTCACAATCACGATTTTGAACGCGAAGTCTATTACAAAAAATGGGAAACCTGCGGCTTATCTAATCCACTATGATTCGACCGCTCCTGGGGATGGAACCAAAGTTCAAAACAATGTTGGAGTTAAGGGAAATGACAAGGTTCTAACAACCAGAGATGATCAACAAGATACGATTGCGAAGCAAGTGGGAAATTCTACAGTTGCATCAGGTGGTACTATCCAACTGGAAACAGGTTATCGAATCACTCTATACAAGGTAGATGAAAAAACACAAGATCGTCTAAAAGGAGCAAAATTTAAAATTACCCCTCCGGACGGCGCTACTGTTAGCGAAAAAATCACTGAAACAGACGATAATGGTATTGCACAATCGCCAGTATTTTCAGAAGAGGATGTTAAGAAAGGTGAATTCACCATTACTGAGGTTGAAGCTCCTAAAGGCTACCAATTGGATTCTACTCCAATTAAGGTAACAGTCGGTAAAGAAGGTGTTATCAAAACAATCTCAAACAAACGGAACAGCACAAAAGCTCAAATTCAAGCAATTAAAAAATTGATTGGTCGAGCTATGAAAGCTGGAGAGTTTGAATTCGACTTGTTCGATGATAAGACAAACAAAGTTGTTGAAACAGTAACAAATGATGCGGAAGGAAATATCAGCTTTGCTGAATTGACATTTGACAAAGCTGGTACATACAACTACCACATCGTTGAGAAAAAAGCGAACACAATTGAAAAAGGTGTTACTTACGATGCCAATCTTGTTGGCGTTACAGTTACTGTAACAGCAGATGCTGAGGGCAAATTGTCTGCAGCTGTCGCTTACGAAAACGATGATAAGACTTTTGAAAATACATACGCTGTTGAGAAGACTTCAGCTCCTATTGAAGTAACAAAAGCTCTTTCAGGTCGTACCTTGAAAGCTGATGAGTTTGAGTTTGTATTGAAGAACGACGCAGATGGCTCAGAAGTTCAAAAAGTGAAGAACACTGCCGATGGCAAAGTGGCATTCGCTCCAATCGAATACACTGCAGCTGGTACTTACAAATACACTATCGTTGAAACTAACGCTGGACAAACTATTGACGGTGTAACATACGATAGTCTTGAAGTTAAAGTCACAGTAGAAGTTACAGACGATGGTGAAGGAAAACTTACTGCTAACGTAACTTACCCAGCGGACAAAGAATTCAACAACAGCTACGGAGCTTCAAAAACTCCAGCTACTCTTGCAGTTAAGAAAACACTTACTGGTCGTGAGTTGAAAGCTGATGAGTTTGAGTTTACTTTGACAGACCAAGACGGTAATGTGAAAGAAACAGTCAAGAATGACAAAGATGGAAACGTTAAGTTCTCAGTCTTGGAATTCGATAAAGCTGGAACTTTCACTTACAAGATTGCTGAAAAAGCTGGCACTGCTACAGGTATCACCTACGATACGAAAACAATCACAGCTACAGTAACTGTAGCGGATAACGGCAAAGGTGCCCTTGAAGCAACTGTTTATTACGACGATGAAAAAGCATTCAAGAATACTTACACTCCAGCAGGAGCTACAAGTGTAACTCTTGGAGCTAAGAAAGTTCTTGAAGGTAAAGACCTTGAAGCAGGTAAATACAGCTTTGAATTGAAGAAGGAAGATGGAACTGTTGTTGAAACAGTGACAAACGCCGCAGACAGTACAGTGGCCTTCTCACCAATCTCATATGATGAGAGCCAGGTGGGAACTCACAAGTACACCATCTCTGAAGTTGCTGGAACTGAAACAGGAATCACTTACGATAAGACAGTTCAAGAAGTTGAAGTAACTGTTGAAAAAGTAAGCGCAACTGAATTGAAAGCAACTGCTTCAAAAGAAGCAAAAGATCTTGTATTTACAAACAAATACACTCCAGCCAAAACTGCAGTTCCTGTGAAGAAAGTATGGAACGATGCTAACAACCAAGATGGTAAACGTCCATCTTCTATCACAGTTAAATTGCTTGCAGACGGTCAAGACACTGGTGAAACACTTACATTGAATGAAGCAAACGGTTGGGCTGGAAGCTTCACAAACCTTGATGCTGATAAAGGCGGAACACCTATCAAGTATACTGTAGTAGAAGTAACTGTTACTGGTTATACTTCTGACATTACTGGTGACGCTGCATCAGGATTCACCATCACAAATAGCTATTCTCCAGAAACAGTTGATGTAAAAGCAACTAAGAACTGGGATGACGCAAACAACCAAGACGGTAAACGTCCAACCAAGATTACAATCAATCTTTTAGCAGACGGTCAGAAACATGATTCGAAAGAAGTTCAAGCAGCCGCAGACGGAACTTGGACTGTCGAATTCACGAAATTAGCAAAATATAAAGCTGGTAAAGAAATCAAATACACTGTAACAGAAGAAGCCGTAGCAGAATACGAAGCGACTATTACAGACTTTACCATCACAAACAAATATGCTCCTAAAGAAATTGACTACAAGGTAACAAAAGTATGGAACGATGCGAACAACCAAGACGGTAAACGTCCTGAGTCCGTAACGGTTCAACTTTACAAAAAAGTAGGAGATACTGATCCAGTAGCCGTTGAAGGTAAGAAATTGACCTTAACAGCTAAGGAGAAGACTGATGATAACACTTGGGTAGCATCCTTCACCAATCTTCCACAATACGAAGCTGGAAAAGAAATCACCTATTCTATCAAGGAAGTAGATGTACCAGCTGGTTATGAAGCTTCTGTAACTGGTCAAGTAGTGACTAACACTCACAATCCAGAAACAGTCGTTCTTTCAGGAACTAAGGTTTGGGATGATAACAACAACCAAAGTGGCAAACGTGCAGATAAAGTGAAAGTTCAAATTCTTAACGGCGACAAAGTTGTTCAAGAAATTGAAGTATCAGAAGCAACTGGTTGGAAGTTCGAATCAAAAGCACTTCCTAAGTATGAAAATGGTACAGAAATCAAGTACACTGTCAAAGAAGTGGCTGTAAAAGAATATACCTCAACAGTTACTACGGACAAAGATGGTAAGTACACAGTTACCAATGAATACACACCAGAGAAAACATCTGTAAAAGGTAAGAAGATCTGGAAAGATGAAGAGAACAAAGACGGTATCCGTCCAGCATCTATCACAGTGAAACTTCTTGCCGATGGTCAAGACACTGGTAAGACTGCGGTAGCCTCAGAAGCAACTGGTTGGACTTATGAGTTTACAGGTCTTGAGCGTTATAAAGATACTAAAGGTACAGAATTCAAGTACTCTGTAGAGGAAGTGCCGGTTGAAGGTTATTCATCTAAAGTAGAAGGCTTCAATATCACAAATACACACACTCCAGAAAAACCAACACCAGGTAAACCAAATGAGCCAGGAAAACCAGGTCCAAAACCTCAACTTCCTAACACTGGTGAAAAAGCATCTAACGCAACAGTAGTTGCAGGACTTGCTTTGATGGCAGTGACTGGTGGATTGTACTTTGTAAGCCGTAAAAATAAATAATCCCTAGATGAGAGTTGATTTTCAGTTAGTTCTTAGGAAGTAATTGGAAAGGAAATAGTCCAGAACAATTGTTCTGGACTATTCTTTTATCTTGAAAAATATGGAAGGTTTTTTAATCTTTCGAGTAAGGGACGGCTAATGAAACTAATGGCAATAATCTTACCAAGATCAGGAAGGATAAAGGGAAGGACACCGACAGCGAGTGCTTTGTCAAATGGCATTCCAGCAAGAAAGTGGAGACTGAGAATACCTCCGGCAAAGACGAGGGAATCACCCAAGAGGTTGGCTAGGAAAATGCGAATATAGCCACTATTTTGATGGATGAGATAAGATGTAAGCCCCGCATAGACAAGGTCGAACCAAAGATAGCCTGAACTTGGACCGACTAAAACGTGAAACCCAGCTCCTCCCCCTGCAAAGACAGGTAAACCAATAGCACCCAGCAGGAGGTAGAGAGCTACAGAAAGGACAGCTTCTCTAGGTCTAAAAACAGTTGCAATCAGACCGATTGCAAAGTTTTGCAGAGTGAAAGGTACAGGACCGATAGGGAGACTGATTTGTGCCAATACGGCGATGAGAGCAGCACCGATAGCAGGGATAGCATAGATATGAGCTTTTTTCAAAACTGTTAACCTCTTTTTAAAATTATAGTAACTATTATACTAATTCAGGAAGAAAAGTCAACCTATCTTTTGTATTAAGGTAACAATTTTGTAACAGCCGATTTTGCAAGTAAAAAGAGACCACATGGGGTCTCTTTCGTCGATTAGCGCATGGTCACAAATTCTTCTGAAGCGGTTGGGTGGATAGCTACTGTAGCATCAAAGTTCGCCTTGGTAGCCCCCATCTTGATAGCGACAGCGAATCCTTGAATCATCTCATCCACTCCGTAACCAAGTCCATGTAGGCCAACAACCTTTTCGTCAGCACCTGCGGTGATGAGTTTGAAGCGAGATTCTTGACGATGGCTTGTAACGGCAGAGTACATAGATGCAAAGCTTGATTTGTAGACTTTAATGTTATCTTGGCCGTATTCTTTGATAGCTTGATCCTCAGTTAAACCAACGGTTCCGATTGCTGGGTGGGAGAAGACAACAGTAGGGATAGTCGTGTAGTCCATCTTGGCATTTGTTTTGCCGTTGAAGAGGCGCTCAGATAGGGTACGTCCTGCCTTGATGGCTACTGGGGTCAGTTCCTTCTCACCAGTAACATCTCCAAGAGCATAGATGCCATCTACAACTGTATTTTGATACTCATCCACTTGGATAAATCCACGTTGGTTGAGTGTGACGCCAGCCTTTTCTAACTCAAGACCGTCTATATTTGGACGGCGACCGGTAGCCCAGATAACTTGGCTAGCAGTGTGACTAGAGCCGTCTTCAAAATGAATGGTGATACCTTGCTCTGTTTCTTCGAGCTTGATGGGTACCTTGTGTGTGTGCAAAGGTAGACCTGTTTTTTCCATTTCATTGACAAGTCCTTCAACGATGTAGCTGTCAAAACCACGCAAGGGACGATCACGACGGACAAACAAATCCGTTTTTACTCCTAGTGCGTGGAGAACACCTGCTAATTCAACGGCGATATAACCAGCTCCAAGAATCGCAACGGAGTCAGGAAGTTGCTCCCAAGCAAAGACATCGTCTGAGTTACCACCGAGTTCAGCTCCAGGGATAGTTGGGATGCTTGGGCGAGCACCAGTCGAAATCACGATATGTTTGGCACGAATCAATTCACCATTAACGCTGACCGTATGAGCATCAACGAAATGAGCACGACCTTCAATCAAATCAACACCGTTGCGCTTGAAACTTCCATCATAAGACGAGCGAGCACGGTCGATGTAGGCTTCACGGTTTTGACGAAGCTTTGTGAAATCAAATTGAACATCTGAACTTGTAAAACCATAGTCAGGGCCGTAGTGGTGGAAGCTTTCAGCGATTTGAGCTCCATACCACATGATTTTCTTAGGAACACAGCCGACATTGACGCAGGTTCCACCTAATTTTTTCTCTTCGATAACAGCTGCTTTAGCGCCGTGTTCACCAGCGCGGTTCATAGTGGCAATGCCACCGCTCCCTCCACCGATGGCGATGATATCATATTCTCTCATAGAAAACTCCTTATAGCTTTGATAGTCATATTCTATCGTTTTTATTTTTTGAATGCAAAAATCTGCTACGCCCTAAAGAAATAGCAGAAATCACTTGCTAAATATAGAAATAAGGTGTATGATGTTACTAGTACAATTTCGCATAAATCAAATGGGAACAAGACATGTTTCCTGAATTGTTCTCTTTTCTCTCTGAACAATCATTGTTTAGAGTAGGTAAATTTGCTATAATAGTCTTTGTATTGAAAATAAAATAGGAGTTTTGTGATGAAGGGGAATAAGAAAACTAAAAAATGGCAACTATACACAGCTATTGGTGCTGCAAGTATTATTATAATCAGTGCAGTGGGTATTTTGCTATTTAGACAGCCCTCTCAGGCTACCGGTAAGGATGACACATCGCATCTCGTAGTCGCAAAGGAAGGAACAGTTGCCTCCTCTGTTCTTTTATCTGGTACCGTCACCGCAAAAAATGAACAATATGTTTATTTGGATGCAAGTAAGGGTGAGGTGGATGAAATCTTGGTTTCTGTTGGAGATAAGGTTGACAAAGGACAAGCGCTCGTAAAATACAACAGCACAGAAGCGCAATCTGCTTATGATGCAGCTAACCGTGCCATAGCCAAGGCTGATCGTCGTATCAATGACCTGAAGGAATCACGCAACAACACTCTAGCTGATTCGGAAGAATATGATGATGGAGCACAGGGTTCTTCAGTCTCTTCCATTGATTCTCAAATTAGTGATGCTCGTGATAGTCGTGCTGATGCAGAGGCGCAACTTAAAAAGGCGCAAGCCCAATTGGACGCAACAAAGGTTCTGAGTACGCTAGAAGGTACAGTTGTAGAAGTTAATCGCAATGTATCAAAGTCCACAACTGCTGCAAATCAAGTGATGGTTCATGTAGTAAGTAACGACAATCTACAAGTCAAGGGAGAACTTTCCGAGTACAATCTTGCCAACCTTTCTGTTGGCCAAGAAGTGACCTTCTCTTCTAAAGTTTACCAAGATAAAACTTGGACAGGGAAGATCAGCTTTATTTCAGCTTACCCTAAAAATAGTGGAGAAGAAACGAATGCTATAACTGGGGGGAATACTGGTTCTAAATATCCTTATACGATTGAAGTAACGAGTGAGATTGGTGATTTGAGACCAGGTTTTACCGTTAGTGTTGAGGTTAAAAGTGACAAGAAATCAATCCTCGTACCCTTAACCAGTGTCATTACTGAAGACGGAAAAAACTACGTTTGGGTTGTTGACGAAGAGAATAAGGCTAAGAAAATCGAAGTTAGCCTAGGAAATGCTGACGCAGAAAACCAAGAGATCACATCTGGTTTGACAGACGGAACCAAAGTCATCAGTAATCCAACGACTTCCTTGGAAGAAGGAAAAGAGGTGAAGGCTGATGAAACAACTAATTAGTCTAAAAAACATCTGCCGGAGCTATCGAAATGGTGAACAGGAACTGCAGGTCTTGAAAAATATTAATTTAGAGATTAACGAAGGGGAGTTTGTTGCCATTATGGGACCATCTGGTTCGGGTAAATCTACTCTGATGAATACCATCGGAATGCTGGACACCCCAACTAGCGGCGAATATTATCTAGAAGGCCAAGAAGTGGCCCGTCTAGGTGAAAAGCAGTTGGCACAGGTACGTAACCAACAAATTGGTTTTGTCTTTCAACAGTTCTTTCTTTTGTCAAAGATGAATGCTGTTCAAAATGTTGAGTTACCCTTGATTTATGCCGGAGTTCCAGCTGCCCAACGTCGCAAGTTGGCAGAGGAATATCTGAGTAAAGTAGAGTTGACTGATCGTATTCATCATCTTCCTTCAGAGTTGTCTGGCGGTCAAAAACAACGGGTGGCCATTGCGCGTGCTCTTGTTAACGATCCCTCGATCATCCTAGCTGATGAACCGACAGGTGCCTTGGATACGAAAACAGGAAGTCAAATCATGGAACTCTTGGTTGAGTTAAATGAAGAAGGCAAGACTATTATTATGGTCACGCACGAGCCCGAAATTGCAGCCTATGCAAAACGCCAGATTGTAATCCGTGATGGAGTTATTTCGTCTGATAGCGCTCGTTTGGAAGGAAAGGAGAACTAAGATGCAAAATCTGAAATTTGCCTTTTCATCTATTATGGCACACAAGATGCGCTCCTTTTTGACCATGATTGGCATTATCATCGGAGTCTCTTCAGTAGTTGTCATCATGGCTTTAGGGGACTCTATGTCTCGTCAGGTCAATAAAAATATGACAAAATCTCAGAAAAATATTCAGGTATTTTTCTCACCAATTAAAAGTAAGGACGGTTCCTTTACACAAAAGCAATCTGCACTGACACTATCTGGTAAAGAAGAAGATGTTCACGTAGAACCACCTAAAACACAGGAATCGTGGGTTAAGGAAACTGCCAAACTAAAAGGTGTAGATGGCTATTATGTGACTAATAGTACAAATGTTACTTTGACCTATAAGGATAAAAAGGTAGAGAGAGCAAGTCTGACAGGTGGAAATATGACTT